>JBAUOO010000177.1:0-9164 GCA_049579785.1 Steroidobacteraceae bacterium | reverse complement strand
CGGCCAAGCACTGCGTATCTTTCGTGCAAGCTCGGCGGACTTCGCAGACTGTCTCATCGAGCGCACGGCCCACGCAGCAGGCTGCGATAGAACGATGACTTTCGACCGTACGGCTGCGAATAGTGCGGGGATGATGCTCATCATGTGAGTGGACCGTCGTGCTTTGCGCCGTAGCCTGGAGATATGTGGCCGCTAAGCTCGCGTCATGAACCCTTTGCGATTCGCTGTGGACTGCGGCGGAGATAGATGACAGAGCTCCGACGCGCTATTTCTCATTGAGTCTTTACGAAATTGGAGATCGATGGGGACTTCAGCAGGTCACGTCCGCATTCCGGCCGCATCCAGCGACCGTCAACACTGAGCCATAATCCCATATCGCCTTCGTGGCCTGTTAGCCACCATCTAAGCCGGATTGTCCTGTAGCGTATAATCGCCTGTCTGATCGTAGTTGCAGGAATCGCCGTGCTCCAGGATCGCTGGCTGTATTTTCCCGAGAAGACCACCGTCGCAGACGTGGTCTCCCACCGGCTCAGCGCCTGGCCGACATCGTACGAATTTCGGGGCCTCGTCGCAGAGCCTGCTGGCGCCTTACGGGGCACCACAATCGTCTTTCATGGCAATGCCGGGCATGCAGGTCAACGCGAATACTACGCCACCGCGCTGACAAGGCTAGGCCTGCGGGTGATTCTTTCCGAGTACCCGGGCTATGGTCCCCGCGAGGGCCAAGTGGGCGAGCGAAATTTGGTCGATGATGCCGAACAGACTATCGTGCGCGCCCATCAGTTGTACGGCGCTCCCCTGCTGCTCGTCGGCGAGTCGCTGGGTGCCGGCGTCGCGGCAGCGGCCGGTTCGCGTCAACGCGACAAGATAGCCGGGCTGATCCTCATTACGCCATGGGACCGACTCGTGAACGTTGCTGCCCATCACGTTGGTGGGCTGCCCGTCGCCTGGTTACTGCGGGACCAGTACGACAGCATCGCCCATCTCGCCTCATTCGATCGCCCCATACTCGTAGTCCTCGCCGAGCGAGACAGCATTGTGCCCGCACGCTTTGGCATGGCGCTGTACGAGTCGCTGTCAGCACCCAAGCGGCTAAAGGTCGTGAGCGGAGCCGAACACAACGACTGGATCGAGAGAGTCGATGAGAGCTGGTGGCGTGAAACAACTCAGTTCCTGCTTGGAGGGTCGGCGGAGTCGAGATTGCATTAGTAAATGGCATGCTTGTAGTGAGGGGCATGGCGTCATATTTGATCGATAGGCGCTTATCGACCCCGAGCCGACCGTGGTCACCGTCAGCTAAATGGAAGCTCAATTCATCTGATCCGGCCGCGCTCGATCGACGACCGTCACCCAGCCGTCACGCAACGCGGGGGCGGCACACCGCGCCCCCGCGCGATTACTTAGCTCGCGGCGGCCTTCGAAGCCGGCCGGAAGCGCTCATAGAGATTTCGCAGGATCGCCATGAGGGCGGCCCCCATTGCCATGTTGCCACCGGACGTCAAAATCGTCGCGATGAATTTTCCGGCGTAGACCGCGTGAACGAAATTTCCCGCGAACAACAGCAGCGCAAATGCCGTCAAAATGAGCCGCACGTGATCGGCGCTGGCGACCCAGAATCCGACGATCAGTCCTGCAATCACGAGGATCAGAAAAACGTGTGGAATAGTGACGAATGCCGACAGAATGGCGACGGCAATACCGATCAGCCCGACAATTTTATCTATAGCCACGACAACCCCCTTCAGCGTAAGTCTTGTTTTCGAGGTCTAAGATGATCCGCACGCCCCGTCCTCGGGGTTCCCACGGATGCCGAGCAAAATCATACGCCTGGGGGACTTTCCGCGGCTACACATAAACGACTTTTTTTCCGAAGCGGCGGTCACGGCACGGCTTTGAATCCTGGCGGAGTGGGGCCCTAGCCGGTTGAGGTGTTGCGGACGTCAGCCAGGGGGCCAGGGGCTGGCAAGACGCCTGAGAGATGGCGCCGCTACAGTGCTCCTTGCTTTTTCCTGCTAACGACGGCTTTCAGACAGACATTTCAGCGCTCGCTATGACCGCGTGGCCGCATCCCGCCCCCCCGGGCCAGCCGGCGCGTGGCGAGGATTGAATTACGTGCTAGCGTTCTGGAAAGGCGGTAGATCGCCAACCGAAGTGTGGGAGGAACGACGCTTTCAATGAAACGCATAGGCACCCAGATTATTGGTACGCTGTTGCTGACACTCGCGGCCGCCGACGCTCAAGCGCAGGCTCGCAAGCCGATGCCTCCACCAGAACTCAAGAAACTGAATGTCTGGATTGGAAACTGGACGCTGTCTGGAACTGCAAGAGATCAACCTGAAGGCCCTGAATACGACCTGCATTGGCAACTGCACGAGCACTGGATTCTAGATGGGTTTTTCATGCAGGTTGATCAAACCTGGGAAGGAGGCGGTCAGGTCCTGCACGCTTTGGAGCTGCTCTCGTACGATCAAGGCAAGAAGATCTATGCCGATTCTGGATTCGGAAGCGACGGCTCGACGTGGTCCTTGACCGCTACTTTTCGCGGCACAACGATGACCGAAAGGGGCGAGACGCTCGCGCCTGACGGAACAACGACGAGATGCCGGATGACCTGGGTGTTCAGCGATGATGGAAGGTCAGTTTCCGGCACGGAAGAATGCGACAAGAGCGGAGCCCGATGGAAGGCCGTCGAAGTGAGGGGGACTAAATCTCGGCTGCCGCGGTAGGCTCGGAATTGCATGTGCTCGGCGAGCGGCCGGTTTACGGAAGCCCTTCGGTCGTGGCGAACGGCAGGAAGTGGCCGATAGCACGACTTGCAACCCGGTTGGAGTCCGAGTCCTTTGCTCGCGAAAGTGGAGCGCTGGCCGTCCATTGGGTAGGGGTTGCATGTAACGCTTGCGATCGGATATCATTGTTACATGTAACCATGAGGAGATTACACCGTGAGCTCAAACTGTGTCCGAGCCGGCGCGCGAAGCTCCATTGCCAAGCGGGTGCACAAGCACCGCAACGCACTACGAGCGGCCGGTCTTCGCCCCATCCAGATCTGGGTTCCAGATGTGCGGTCGAAGAGTTTCGCCATCCAGGCCCGTAAGCAATCGCTCGCCATCTCCAAGAGCGCTCAGGAGCAGGACGATCTGGCCTTCATCGAGTCCATCGCGGACTGGACCGCGAAGTGAAGCGCGGCGAGATTTGGAGCGTGTCCGGCGGCCCCGACTACACCGGCAAGCCGCGTCCAGTAGCGATCCTGCAGGACGACAGATTCGAGGGACTGCAATCGATCACGTTTTGCCCCTTCACAACCAATCCGACGCCTGCGCCGTTGTTCAGGCTCACGGTCAAGCCGAGCGAACACAACGGGCTCAAGGAGGAGAGCAGTCTGATGGTCGATAAGATCACCACCGTCACCAAAGCCAAACTCGGAAGGTGGATCGGGCAGCTCGAGGACAAGGACGTATTGCGTTTGAACAGGGCCGTGATGGTGTTCTTGGGCCTCGCGGGCGCGGGCTCGGAGGGCTGACTTCGAGGCGACGCGCCGCGCGCCCATCGCAAGCGTCCTGGCGGCGAGTGGTTACCTCCGGTTCAAGCCCTGTTCCGGTAGCGAGGATCGAACGTCCGGCTCGGAGCACGTCAAATGATCCGTCGTATGACGGCTCATGGCCGTACCCGAGCCGCATGTCCATCGATTTTTTAGCCTGAACGCACCTCTGGTGGCACCGCCAGTTTGATCCAGTCCACCTCCGTAAGCCGCTGCCGCGGCTCCTTAAGGATCTGCGCTACTAGGATCGTCGGGTCACCCTTCGAATACCTCCGCAGATCGTAAGTGATCGGGAACACCGCATCTACATTCCGATTGAGAAAGCGCGCAAGGTCGGCGGGCCCGTGGCTTGAATTATCAGGATCATGATACCGAGCCAAATGAAACCACTGGCCGTCACGCACGACAGAAAGTGCGAGAAACTGTTCGGTCCGAACGGCGTCTCGCGTGTCGACGTTTCCAAGACGCGCTCAGACCAAGCTGTCGTCCGCCGGACGGTGAACCGCTGACGGAGGTCGGCTTTGTCACGCTCGCACTTTCTGTCGAACGAGCCGCCGATACCTGCCACCCTGGAAGTCCGTCGGGCCTGATCCGAGAGAACGGTCCACTGCGCCGTCTATCGAGGACCCCTAACTGGCCGCGACCGCTATGGCTTCCCTTCGCTGCTGTCGGCAGACGCCCCATGTCGAATAACACCATCAATGCCGCGTTACGACGGCTCGGGTATGGGAGTGGGCAACCAGAAACTCACGAAACCGATTTATTCACCGCGGAGAAGGCCGGTGCGCATTTGCTTTGCACACGGAGACATCAGGGGGTCCCAAGCGGCGTCCGACAATCGTGTCGGCGCATTACTCGGCTGGCGGAGCCCCCATACCAACTCCCCAAGACCTACCAGTGCCGATTAGCAAGTCTCCGGTACGCTTAAGCTCTACGGAATATCCCGCATCGGGTGAGTGGAACAGCAAAAACTGGATGGTACGTTCACTGCGCCGCCACGAACTGACCCCTACCTCGCTTGCAGATGCATAGCTCTGAGCTTCGACGTTACGCTTGACCGCGTAGCACGCATTTGCTTTGAGTGGGTCGTAAAGATAAGTCGGCTCGATTCGGTCAACCTCCTTTTGCGGGATCGCGCTGTCGTATAACACAAGTATCGCCGTGGCAAAGACGTCCCGCCTATGTGCGAATGAGCACGCGCGCTTGCAGATGAGAAGTTCATAAGTTCCAGCGAGATCGCTGCCAGTCACGTCTGCAGACGTGCGCGGCGCCAATCAACGCAGTAGCCAGAAAGGCAAGCAATTCAATCTTCATGGGCCACCAAACAGTAGCCTTGAGCGACGCACGGTTTCGTTCGGCAGGGAAGAGTACCCGCCTTGTTCTGATAGATCCCTCCCCGACTATTCTATTGCAAATCGCGAGCGTCAGGTTCATGACGGCAATTCTGGCGAAGCAGGGCCGCTCGAGGCGGTACTTACTTGGAGAGCCGGTCGATGCTCGCTCAGCCGCCCGAGAGCGGTATAATTCGCGTCTCGGTCGCCCCGCGGAGATTCCTGAATGACTGAAGACGTGCAAGCAGAACTGGCGAGGCTTCGAGCCGAGAACGAGCGCCTGAAGCAGTCAGGGCGCGGCAAGCTCGCGATGAAAGTCAGCGAGAAGGGTGCGCTGTCCGTTTATGGAATGGGGCGATTCCCGGTCACGCTCTACAAAGAACAGTGGTTGCGGCTGCTTTCGATGGCCGAGGAGATTAGGACCTTCATCGAGGCGAACCAGGACAGCCTGAAGGCAAAGGAGTCCAAGGAATAGCCGGATTGACTCCACAAGGGTTGGCTCGCATCGCTCTGCCATGGGCCCTCGGCGAGCGTGGTGCAGGCGCTTCCGCGCAACTCCCTGCGGTCAGAACATCGGCAGGGGTACGCCGTCGGGGTATCCGGAGGGAGCTTCGCGGTGCGCAAGGATCCTCATCCCAGGCGCTCAATGCCGGCCGGCATGTTGACCCATGAGTGCATGCGCTCCTCGTAGACCGAAACCACTGGGGCCGGGAAGGCGGGATCGGCGAAGGCGCCAACGGGTATGGCCAGGAACTCTGAATGACCTTCGAAGGTGTAGTAGACGGTGGCACCGCAGATGGGACAGAACCTGAAAGTGGTTCTTGTACCTTCGTCTCCCAGGCGGACATACTCGGCGCTTTCACCGACTATGGTGACGGCTTCGCTTGCAAAGCGAGCCTGAGCTCCGAAGACGCTGCCGGTACGGCGCTGGCATGCCAAACAGTGGCAGACAGAAACGCGAACAGGCTCTTGCACAGTTCTTGCTTGCAATTGACCGCAGCTGCAGGATGCTATTCGAGCTGTCATGGGCAGTGAAGGGGATGGAGGTTTCTCATTATACGCATCGCGACCGCATCGGCGACAGCTGATTGCCCGCGCATTGGTGCAGGCTTGCTGTGCCCACCGAAACAACTTCCGTGCCGATGAACCGAGTCGATCAGCTCGCGAACAATCTATACCGCGCCGGGCGCGCGCACGAACTCGAAGGCGAGCTGCAGAGGCTCGACTATTCGAGCCTTTCACCCAGCGAACAGGAAGCGTGGTGGCATGCTTACGGCATCTGCGCGTTGCAGGCGGGGAGCGATCGGGAAGCTCTGCGCCGCTTCACCGAGGCCTACGGCAACTTCCCGGACTCGTCGTCAATCCGCTTCTCCCTCGGGCAACAGTACATCCGAACGGGTCAGGCGAGCCTCGGGTTTGAGCACTTCCGCGCGTGCGCCTTTCCGCGCATCTCCAGGGAATTCACGCTGGCGCAGGCTCGATACGCGTACCTCTTCGATCGCTATGCCGACGGTTTCCTCTTCCTGAGACCCTTCTTCGACGCGTACCAACGGCTTCAGGTTCTGGATGACCATTTTCTCTATGTGCGGGGCTTGCCCTTCTTCGGCACGGCCTGGGCGTATCTTGCCGCTTTTTCGATGCTATCCGGGGACTTTGCCGAGCTCGAAGCGGTCACCCGATACGTCGTGCAGAATTCTCATGACTACGATCTCGAGCAAGTGCAGGCGCAGCTGAAGGCCTGCCGCGAGGCGGCGTTCGATGACCTGCTGCGCTGTCGGCAAACTCGTCTGGCGAGTCTGCCCGCCAATTTTCCGAGCGGCTACGCGCGGATCGCGATCGCGGTCATTGAGGCTCGAGAGGCGAGCTCGTTCGAGGAGGCTGAGCGAATCCTCCACGAAGTTCCCTTGACGCCCCAGGACTTTCCGTGGCTCGAGGACGTTCGCACGCTCACCGTCGCAGCCCTCGCTCATCAATTCGGCATCGAGGCGACGGAGCGCTCCCAGCGCGAGGCTTTCCTCGAACGTCAACCGCTGCTATTTGAGCCCGATCACGCCGTGAATTTCCTACTTCTGCGTTATCAGGAGCAGCTGAAACCCGCGGCGCTGCGCGGCCTTGGCACGGCTGCCGAGTCGAGCTGACTCGGCCCCTCGAACCGTCAGTCCGAGTTTGCGTAGAATGGAGCGGCCGCGGCTCGCAGCAACGCTGAGCCGCAAGATCGGAGCACCCGAGCGATGACCGAGAAGACCTGGACCGCGGTAGATGATTACCTGGATGAGCTCATCGTGCGGCCCGATGCCGCGCTTAACTTCGCGCTCGAGGCGAGCCAGGCGGCCGGGCTGCCGCGGATCGCCGTCAGCGCCCCGCAGGGCAAGCTCCTGAATCTCCTCGCCCGGGCGATGGGGGCGAGGCGCATTCTCGAGATCGGTACGTTGGGCGGCTACAGCGCCATCTGGCTGGCACGGGCGTTGCCGCCCGGCGGCCGGCTCATCAGCCTGGAATTCAGCGGCAAGCACGCCGAGGTCGCACGCGCCAACATCGTGCGCGCGGGTCTGGCGGAGGTGGCGGAAGTGCGGGTGGGCCGCGGGCTCGACCTGATGCGCTCGCTCTCCGGGCCGTTCGATTTTTTCTTCATCGACGCCGACAAGGAAGGCTATCCGGAGTATTTCCGCGGCTGCCTCGAGCTCTCGCGTCCCGGGAGCGTCATGGTGTTCGACAACGTCGTGCGCGATGGCAAAGTGATCGACCCGAAGACGCCGGACGCCATGGTGCAGGCCGTCCGTCGGCTTTACGAGGACATCGCGGCCGAGTCGGGTGTCTCGGCGACCTCCATTCAGACGGTGGGCGCCAGGGGTTACGACGGCTTTTGCATGGCCATCGTCAATCGCTGAGCGCCGATCCCCGCGCCGAACGCACCGAGCGCGGCCGTCGCAGCGGCGCATCGCCTCACCAGATCACGCACTCGTGAGCGTTGACCATGGGACTGCCGGCCGGCACGTGGAAGGCCTGCTGAAACTGCGGCATGTTCGCGAGCGTACCGTTGACGCGGTACACGGCCGGCGCGTGCGGGTCGATGGTGATGCGGCGGCGGGCCTCAGCGGGGCGGATGTTGCTCGCCCAGACGTGCGCCGCGCCGATGAAGAACTGCTGATCGGGCGTGAAGCCGTCGATGCTCTTGGCGTCCCTGTAGGCGCTCGAGGCATGGAAGGCTCGCCAGGCCAGCGTGAGCCCGCCCAGATCGGCGGTTTCCTCCCCGGTCACGAGCTTGCCTTGCACGTGCAGATCGCCGTCCACCGTATAGCGTGAGAAATGGTTGGAGATGCAGGAGGTGGCGGCGTGGAACCGCTTCGCATCCTCCGCCGTCCACCAGTTCCTCAAGTTCCCGTGACCGTCGAACTGCGCACCCTCATCATCGAACCCGTGGGTCATCTCATGACCCATCACCCAGCCGAGGGCACCGTAGTTCAGCGCCGGCGGCGCCTTGGGATCGAAGAACGGCGGCTGCAGGATCCCGGCCGGGAAGTTGATATTGTTCTGAGGCGCGTCGTAATAGGCGTCCACCGTCTGCGGTGTCATGAGCCACTCGCTCGGGTCCACGGGCTTTCCGATCTTGCTCAACTCCCGCTTCTGCTCGAACTCGTTGGCACGCATCACGTTGAGCACGTAGGGCCCGCGGTCGATGCGCAGCGACGAGTAGTCGCGCCATCTGTCCGGGTAGCCGATGCGCTCGCCCATGAGATCGAGCTTCGCGAGCGCCGCCTGGCGGGTTGCGGGCGACATCCAGGGGAGCGTCGCCAGATCGCTCTTCAGCGCCGTGCGAATATTGTGCAGAATCCCGAGCACCTGCGCCTTGGAGGAGGGCGGGAACTCCTTTTCCACGTAGAGCTTGCCGATGGCGAAGCCGAGCGCGTCGTTCTCGGCGCTCACGACCCGCTGCCAGCGGGGCAGCAGCTTCTTCGCCCCCGTTACCACCGACTGCATCCTGAAGTCCTCATCCACGAAGGGCTTGGAAAGATACGGCGCAAAAGCATCGATCAGGCGCCAGCGCAGATAGATCTGCCACTGCTGAAGCGGCACACGGCGTAGGTCCCTGCCGAGCGCGCCGAAGAACTTCGGCATGGCGAGGTTGATGCTCTGGATCTGCGGGTAGCCAATCTCCCGGAAATAGTCGCTCCAGGAGAAGTTCGGCGTGCTCCGATCGAGCTCGACCAGGCTCATGACATGGTAGATGGCGCGGGGGTTACGCTCCTCCACGCGTGACATCGACGCCTGCGCGAGACGGGTCTCGATCGCCATGA
>JBAUOO010000176.1:0-2066 GCA_049579785.1 Steroidobacteraceae bacterium | reverse complement strand
CCTGTCCGGTTCGATGAGCGGGAAGTGGAAACGGAGTTACGGAGCGGCTACACGGGCACCGGCGCCGAAAGGACCGGAAACAGCCAAGCCATACTCCTACGGCCACCGCGCCACTTCTCGACTCCACCGAATTTTGATAAACAAAAGCCCCTGTCGTGGTAAAAAGGCTTTGCTACAAGTACTTTCACCACTCGAGAGGCTTTTGCATGACAGAGGATATCACGAGACAGAGTGTTCTGTTTCCCGGCCTGTTTCGCCGCCCGGTGGTGGTGAAGTTCGACCAGCGGCACGGCAGTTCCGACGGCGGGGCGATTCTGCTGAAGGCGTGCGACGAGCGGCTGGGACTGACGGAGCGGTTGGCCGCCTGCATCAGTGACTGCCGGCAAGCGGGCAAGGTTGAGCACTCGATCCGGGACCTGGTCCGGCAACGACTGTTCGGGATCGCCTGCGGCTACGTCGACTGCAACGATTCGGCGCGGTTGGCGGAGGACCCGATCCAGAAGCTGTTGATCGGGCGCGACCCGTTGAGTGGTGCAGCGCTGGCCTCGCAGCCGACGCTTTCGCGGTTTGAGAACGCACCGCGGCGAGCGGACCTGTACCGCATGGGCGAGGAGCTGGCGGAGAGTGTCATCGAGCGGCACCGCAAGCGACTGGGCAGGAGCAAGGTCAAACACATCACGATCGACTTGGATCCGACAGACGATCCGACCCACGGCGGACAGCAGCTCACCTTCTTCAACGGTCATTACGACACGTGGTGTTACTTGCCGGTGGCCGGTTTTCTGACCTTCAATCGAGAAGCCGACCAGTATCTGTTCTGCTATGTGCTGAGGGCCGGCAATGCGCCGGCCAAGCAGGGAGCAATCGGGATCCTGGATAGACTGATCGAACGGCTGCGGGCGGCGTTCCCCAAGGCGCGCATCCTCGTCCGGCTCGACGGCGGGTTTGGCGGTCCTGAGCTGTTGAATTTCTTGGAGGATGAGGCGAAGGTCGACTACATCATCGGAATGGCGGAAAACAAGGTCTTGAAGCGCCGTGCCCGGCGACGGATGGGCCGGGCGCGAGGGCTCTCGAAGCGTCGTGGCAAGACCGCGAACGTGTTTGGCGAGACGCGCTACGCGGCCAAGAGCTGGAAGGGCCGCAAGCGCCGCGTGCTGATCAAGGCGGAAGTGGTGCGCCTCGAGGGTCGGGAGCCGAAGGACAATGAGCGCTTCGTGGTGACCAACCTGAAAGGCTCTCCCCGGCATCTGTATAAGAAGGTCTACTGCGGTCGCGGCAAGATCGAAAACAGAATAAAAGAGCTGCACCACGGCCTTGAGATCGACCGCACCAGCTGCACGAGCTTTCTCGCCAATCAGCTGCGGGTACTGCTCACCGCCGCCGCCTACGTTCTGATGCAGGAGTTGCGCGTAAGCGCCCGCAGCAGCGAGTGCGCGACTGCCCAAGTCAGCACCCTGCGCGAGCGGTTCCTGAAGCTCGGTGTCTGGGTCGAGCGTTCCGTGCGGCGCATCGTGTTGCACCTGCCGCAATCCTTTCCCTACCTCTGCGACTGGCTGCGCATCGCCCGCTCCGTGGGCGCGGTGCCAGCGTAGCCAACACCTCGGTAACTTCGCTCTGCACTCGTCACCGACCTTCGGTGAGGAGTTGGCTCGCCCATAGCATACCAGTGTTGGTATAAAGCAACGGTTATGCACATAAAACACGCCGGTAAGCCACCGATCCGTCATCGAGAACTGCCTCTGCCTCCCCAAAGCCCGCTACACGGGTAGATCAGCTGCCACATCGCGCCGTTCGCGAATGATGCGGGCTAGCGCGAGTGCGACGCGAGAAGTGTCGATGGTGATCCAGCGGCGGCCCCATTGCTCGGCGACGCTCGCGGTCGTTCCAGAGCCGCAGGTGGGATCCAGAACAAGGTCACCAGGGTCGGTCGCCATCAAGATGCAGCGTTGAATAACAGCTGGAGCTGTCTGCACAACATATGTCTTATCAGGACTACCGGCGACGTCCGTCCAAAGATTGGAAAGTTCATACGCAGGAAAGTCATCTAGTGTAGTGTCCCGCAAATC
>JBAUOO010000175.1:0-12094 GCA_049579785.1 Steroidobacteraceae bacterium | reverse complement strand
GCTTGCCCTCGGTGCCCACCTCGCGCGCCACGCGGGTCACCTCCGCCGCGAAGCTGTTGAGCTGGTCCACCATCGTGTTGACGGTGTTCTTCAGCTCGAGGATCTCGCCCTTCACGTCCACTGTGATCTTGCGCGAGAGGTCGCCGCGCGCCACGGCCGTGGTCACTTCGGCGATGTTGCGAACCTGACCGGTGAGGTTGGTGGCCATGGCGTTGACGCTGTCGGTGAGGTCCTTCCAGGTGCCGGCGACGCCCGGCACGATCGCCTGGCCGCCGAGCTTGCCCTCGGTGCCCACCTCGCGCGCCACGCGTGTCACCTCGGAGGCGAAGGAGCGCAACTGGTCCACCATCGTGTTGATGGCTTCCTTCAGCTGCAGGATCTCGCCGCGCACGTCCACCGTGATCTTGCGCGAGAGATCACCGCTCGCCACCGCGATCGTCACCTCGGAGATGTTGCGCACCTGGCCGGTGAGATTGCTCGCCATGGAGTTGACGCTGTCGGTCAGGTCCTTCCAGGTGCCGGAAACGCCGGCGACCGCCGCCTGGCCGCCGAGCTTGCCCTCGGTACCCACCTCGCGCGCCACGCGCGTCACTTCCGAGGTGAAGGCGCTCATCTGCTCGATCATGGCGTTGACGATGCTGGCCGAGCGCAGGAACTCGCCCTGCAGCGGCCGTCCGTCGACCTCGAGGCTCATGGTCTGCGACAGGTCGCCCTTGGCGACCGCCGCGATGGCGCGGGTCACTTCCGTCGTCGGCCAGAGTAGATCGTCGATCAGCGTGTTGACCGAGCCTTCCATGGCGCCCCAGGAGCCGGAGCGATGATCGAGCACCACGCGATGGCGCGTGCGTCCTTCCCGGCCGACGATGCGCCCGGCGCGCTCGAGCTCCTTCGCCAGCCGCTCGTTGGAGCTCACGATCTCGTTGAACGTATCGGCGACCTTACCGGCGAGCCCCGCCTTGTCACCGGGCAGGCGCACGGAGAAGTCCCCGTCGCGCACCGATCGCAGGGCGCGCAACACTTCGCGCAAATCGAGGACGTCAGGCTCGGTCCGCGCGGTGCCGTTGGTCTTGCGCCGCCGGGGCTCTGATCCTTGTTCTGGGGAATGCATTCTCATACTCCAACTTCATAGCCGGCCTGCGCGCGGCCGGCGCCGGGCTCGGGGGGTATTAAGAGCGGGAGCCGGTCGATGCCGGCAAAGGAGGGCCGCCGGCGCCTCAGGCACCGGGGATCGCGTGTTCTGCCAGACAGTCGCGGCGGTTCCAGTCGCCGCTTCGCCGACAGTCCGCTCTGGACCACGGACAATCTCCCGCAAAGTGCGTCCGGATTTCCGTGCGACTCAAAAGCCCCGATTGCAAGATTCTAGTAATAACTACCGGCTAGCCTTTTCGGGACTGTCCGGCCGACAAACCATAGCGGAAAGCCGCCATTGAGGTAAAGGGCATTCGGATGAGCCAAGGGACGCGCGCAGGCGCCGCGTAGGGTTGTGGATGAGGGTAGACCCGCCATGCGCTCAGCCGTACTTCAGTAAGGATGTGCTATATTGGCGGGGCGGGAACCGTAACTATAGACCGGGTCGCACGCTCGGCCCCGCGGTGAGCAGGAAGGCATTATGAGTGGGTCGCAACCGCTCGGGAGCGATGCTCCCGCACCGGAACAACGGTCCGGAAGGCTTTCGGTGGCGGCCTTGCGCAGCGCCGTACCCGGGCGCATGTGGGGCGGCAAGGGTTGCGGTGCGCCGTGCGATTTCTGCCGCGTGCTGGTGAGCCCGGACGAGATCGAATACGAAATCGAAGCGCATCTCGAGGGCGAGATCCTGATCCTGCATTTTCATCCCCGCTGCTATGACACCTGGCGGACCAGCCGCGAGCGGGCCCGGGACTCCCACAAGCCGGAGCCACCCGCCGGCAGCGACTGATGCGCTCGGCGCGAATGGGATCGGGACAGCCCGCGGGCACGCCGGCTCAACGAGCCGCCTCGAGCTTCGCCTGAGCCGTTTGATCAGCGTCGCCGCCAGGGGATGACCGACTGGCGCTGCTCACCGAGCGCTTCGATTCCGAGGCGCATCGTGTCACCCGGCGCGAGATACACCGGCTCGGGCTTGCGGCCCAGACCGACACCGGGGGGGGTTCCCGTGGTGATGATGTCGCCGGGCTCGAGAGTCAGGAACCGGCTGATATAGCTCACCAGCTCGGCCACACTGAAGATCATCGTTCGCGTGTTGCCGCTCTGCATGCGATGCCCGTTGACCTCGAGCCACATGTCGAGGCTCTGCACATCCGCGACCTCATCCCGTGTGACGAGCCAGGGGCCAACCGGGCCGAAAGTGTCGCAGCCCTTACCCTTATCCCAGCTGCCGCCGCGCTCGATCTGGTATTCCCGCTCCGAGAGGTCGTTGACGATGCTGTAGCCGGCGACGTACTCCAGTGCCTCTCGTTCCTCCACATAACGCGCGGTGGTGCCGATGATCACGCCGAGCTCGACCTCCCAGTCCGTCTTCCTCGAATCCCTGGGGATCATCACATCGTCGTTCGGGCCCTGCAGGCAGCTCACCGCCTTGGTGAACACCACGGGCTCCTTGGGAATCGGCAGATTCGACTCGGCGGCGTGATCGGCGTAGTTGAGGCCGATGGCGATGAACTTGCGGGTCGCGGCAACCGGTACGCCGAGCCGCGGCTTGCCGGGCGCGACGGGGAGCGAGGCCGGATCGATCGCGGCGAGATGCGCAAGGCCGGCGGGGGAAAGATGCCGCGGATCGAGATCGGTGATCTTGCCGGCGAGGGAGCGGATCCGGCCGTGGGCGTCGAGCATTCCGGGCTGCTCGTGGCCCGCGGTGCCATAGCGCAAGAGTCTCATTGGGACGCATTTTAACGCCGCACGAGCGCGATCGGCCGTGCGCATTGCAGGATGCACGAGCCGACTCTTTGCCTGCGCTTGAACGAACTCTCGTATAGTGGAGGCTGCGGCTGTCCCGTATACTTTTGGGCTGGCCGCAGGGGTGACCGCGCCGCTAAGGCTTCTAGCCATAAAATGAACCTGCTGATCCGGCTCAACGTGGTGTTCATCATCGCCTTCACGCTGGCGGGCTGGATCGCGCACGAGGTCTTCGCCTCACTGCAGCGCTCGGACGCCCGGCGCGAGGTGCTCGCCACCGCCGGCCTCATGCTCGACAGCGCGCTCGCGAGCCGCGCCTACACCGCCACCGAGATCGACCCGTTGCTCGTCGGACACATGCAGGACAGCTTTCCGCCGCAGAGCATTCCCTTCTACGCGGCCACCCAGACCTTCGCCGCATTGCGCAAGCTCCATCCCGCCTTCACCTACAAGGAAGCGGCGCTGAACCCCACCAATCCCCGCGATCGGGCGACGGACTGGGAAGCGGACATCATCGATCAGTTCCGCAACCACCCCAACACCCAGCAGATCCAGGGCGAGCGCGCCACTCCCATGGGCCGATCGCTCTACCTGGCTCGCCCCATTCGCTCGGCGCCGGAATGTCTCTCATGTCATGGACTCGCCTCGGCCGCGCCCGCGACCCTCATCGCGCGCTATGGCAAGGACAACGGCTTCGGCTGGGGCGCCACTGAGGTGATCGGCGCGCAGATCGTTTCGGTGCCGTTTGCGGATGCGGCGATGGCGGCACATAACATCTTCTCCGGAGTCATGGCGGTGACCGCGGCGGCGCTCGCCGCGCTGCTCATCATCGTCAACGCCACGGTATATTGGACCGTGGTGCGACCCTTGCGCGCGATGACCCGCCACGCGAACGAGGCGAGCCTCGGACAGGGGAGCGGAATGACGTTCGAAAGCGGACGGGGGGATGAGATCGGGGCGCTGGGAGAGGCTTTCGAGCGCCTGCGCAAGAGCCTGGACAAGGCATTGAAGATGATCGGGAGACCGGGCCGTGACGCGTGACATCTTCGTCAGCTACTCGCAGCCGGACCGTGACTGCGCCTACGAGCTGACGGAACACCTGGAGGCGAAGGGCTTCACCGTCTGGATCGCACCGCGGGACGTCTCGCCCGCGGCGGAGTGGGCCTGCGAAATCATCGATGCAATATCCGCCGCCCAGGTCATGATTCTCGTCTTCTCGGCGAGCAGCAACAGCTCCCCGCAGGTGCGGCGCGAGGTCGAGCGCGCGGTTTCCAAGGACCTGCGCATCCTGCCGTTTCGCCTCGAGAACGTGCTGCCCTCGAGAAGCCTCGAGTACTTCTTGAGCAGTCAACACTGGCTCGACGGGTTCCCATCGCCCCGCGAGTCTCATTACGAGCGGCTCTGCGGATTCCTCCACCAGTGGCTGCCCGGCAGCACACTCGAGCAGCCGCTGCGCAGCGCGCCCGCGGCGGCGGCAAACGGCTCGCCCGCGACGGCGAGGCGCGATGGCCCTCTTGGACCTGGCAAACTGGTCTCTGCTGAGCAGCTACGGGAGCTGGAAATGCGGCTCGCGCGCATCCTCGGTCCGATCGCGGCTGTCCTCGTGGAGCGCGCTGCCGCCCGGGCCAAGGATTTCGCCGACCTCGAGCGCCGGCTCGCCGCAGAGCTCGACTCGCCCGAGGATCAGCGGCGCTTTCTCAAAGCCAGACAGTGAGCGCGACGACCGCTGCAGAAGACGCCGCGGCTGTGGCATCCGCCCGCTCACCCGAGCCGGACGGGCGGCTGCCGATCGTCATAGCCGTCACCGGACACCGTCACCTGCGCGCCGCGGACCTTCCCCAACATCGCGGGCACGTTCGCGATCTCTTCGCGCAGCTGCGTCGGCGCTATCCGTCGACTCCCTTGCGAATCGTCAGCGCGCTCGCTGAAGGCGCTGACCGCCTGGTCGCCGAAGTGGCACTCGAGGAGGGCCACGAGCTGCTCGTGCCTCTGCCGCTGGAAGTTGCCGATTACGAGCGCGACTTCCCCGAGAGCGTCGCCCAGTTCCACTCGCTCCTGCGACGCATTCCGCCCGAGCAAGTGTTCGTCCTGGCGCCGGAGGCCGGATCGGACCACGAGCAGTTGACCCCGCATGAGTGGCGCGACCGACGCTACCGTGCCGTGGACATCTTTCTCGCCCAGCAGAGTCATCTGCTGCTCGCGCTGTGGGACGGGCAGCCGACCAGCTCGATCGCCGGAACCGCCACGGTGGTGCGCCTGAAGCTCGAGGGACCCTCCGGCACGCCGGAGGCGGGCCTGCGGCCGCTCGATGCCGATGACGGTGGCCCCGTCTATCACATTCACGCGCCGCGGGCAGGCGAAGCCGCGCGACCGGCCAAAAAACCCGAATGGCTGTTTCCCCAGGAAGGGGACGAGGCGCTGTTTCATACGCTGTGTGGTCGCATGGAGCGATTCAACGGTGAGCCGCTGCGCCGCTCGATGCGGGACCGGCTGCCGGAGGCGGCCGCATCGCTCCTGCCTGACATGGCCTCCCGCTCCGCGAGCGAGAAGATCCTCGCCACCGCGTTCGCGGCCGCCGACCTGTTGGCGCGCCACTACCAGCGGATCACCCGGGTGGTACTGAGTCTCACGTTGCTGTTCGCGGCGCTGCTCGCGCTTACCTTCGAGCTGTACGCGGAGATCATGCCTTGGCGCGCGCTACCGGCGGGCTATCTCGCCGCATTCGCCTCACTCACCGGGCTGCTGCTGTGGCAGGGGCGCCGGGACGTCCAGGGACGCTACCTCGACTATCGGGCGCTCGCCGAAGGGCTGCGCGTGCAGTTCTACTGGCGGCTCGCCGGCCTTCCTGACAGCGCCTCATCTTCTTACTTGCGCAAGCAGCTCGATGAGCTGCGGTGGATACGTGAGGCGCTGCGGGCCGCCGCCGCGTTCACACCCTCACAAACGGCGCACCCAGACCTTGCGATCGAGCACTGGGTGGGCGGCCAGGCCGCCTACTACGCCGATCGCGCGCACTCGCAGCGCAGGCGCCTGCACCTCCTGGAGCGCCGCTCGCGGGTGTTCCTCGGCGCGGGCCTGCTGGCCACCGCCATTCTGGTGGTGTTCTGGAGTCATCTCGAGACGCAGCCGCTCTGGCACCGATGGCTCGTCGTGCTCATGGGCTTCGCACCCATCGCCGCCGCGCTCTGGGAGACCTACGTGGAGCGGCTGGGCCTTCGGACCCAGGTCAACCAGTACGCACGTTTCGCTGGAATTTTCCGGCGCGCGAAGCGCTTCGCGGAGCGCCTCGATCGTCATCCCACGCGCCATGACAGGCATCACGCGCTCACCGCGCTGCTGCGCGAGCTCGGACGCGAAGCGCTCATGGAAAACGGCGACTGGGTGCTGCTGCTGCGCGAGCGGCCGATCGTTCTGCCCAAAGGCTGAGCCGAAGGGGATGGTGGAGCCAGGCGGGATCGAACCGCCGACCTCTTGCATGCCATGCAAGCGCTCTCCCAGCTGAGCTATGGCCCCACGGGAGGCCGGCGAAGGTACGTAAGCCCCGGCGGGCTGTCAAGAAAAAAGCGCATTTCCAGCCCAATCCCAGAGTTTCGGCACCCTTTTTCGGTTGGCGGCACCGCTCCCCCCACGCCGCGGTCGGCGCGAGCCGCCTAGCCGCTTCCGGACCCGCCGGCACGAGCCTGCGCACGGCGACCGATGGGGGCACCAGGACCCATTCGCCACGGATCCCAAGTCCAACCCCTCACCGCCGCGCCGTCGCCAAACACCCACGCTGTCTCCGACTTCGCACGTCTTTCGATCGAGACAATTGCGCGGACGGCACATAACACTCTAACTTAAGGCCCAAGGGCAAACCCGCCGCGAGGCGGGGACGCAAAGCTACCGGTCTCCGCGGGCTGCACAACGGTCCGATGAGACAGCGGGGTTGCCGGCATCGGCAGGAACGCTGCAGCCGTCATCCCACCAGCGATCCGCGGGAAGAGGCGCGGATCGCTGCCGCGCTTCGCCGCCCTGAGAGCATCCAACACCATTCTCGGGGAGGCCGACGCATGCCACATTCACACTTCAAACAGCCGGCGCGTGCCCGCGCGCTCGCCATCTGCTTCTGCGCGCTCGCGGCCCTTCTCACCGGCACCGCGGCGCACGCCCGAATCCACTCGCGGGCGAGGCCGACGATTTCCGGCACGCCCGCGAGCACCGACGTCGCCGGAGACGCCTACAGCTTCACGCCCACCGCGAGCGCACCGAGCGGCTACACGCTCAAATTCTCCATCTCCGGCAAGCCGACATGGGCGAGCTTCAACACGGCCACCGGCCGGCTCACCGGAACCCCGACGACGGCCAACGTCGGCAGCTTCGCGGATATCGCGATCAGCGTGAGCGATGGCGTGGCACGTGCGTCTCTTGCGCCCTTCACCATCAAGGTTTCCGCTCCAACGAGCACCGCCCCGACCAACACTCCACCGACGATTTCAGGCACTGCGCCTACCGCCGCCACGGTCGGGACGCTCTACAACTTCACACCGAAGGCCAGCGACGGCGACGGCGACGCCCTCTCCTTCAGCGTCCAGAACCTGCCCGCGTGGGCGATCTTCAGCATCGCAACCGGCACTATTTCCGGGACTCCGGTCGCAGCCAACGTCGGAACTGATTCCAACATCGTCATTTCGGTCAGCGACGGCTACACCAGCGCATCGCTGGCTCCATTCTCGATCGAGGTGAGTCAACCGGTGACCTCCGGCACAGCGACACTCACCTGGACGGCGCCCACCACGAACACCAATGGCTCCGCACTCACCGATCTTGCGGGTTACCACATCTACTACGGCACTTCGCCTTCCGCTTTGTCGAGCGTCGTCGACATTCCCAATCCCGGAACGACGACTTATGCGATTAGCAGTCTCGCGAGCGGAACCTGGTACTTTGCCGTGAACGCCTACACCACGAGCGGAACGGAGAGCGCGCTCTCCAATACCGGCAGCAAATCCATTCCGTGAGAGTTTTTTGCCGTTGCTCTTGACGCGTCGTCGATCGCATACGCTGTTCGTGCATACGCTGTTCATGCATACGCTGTCTCCAACAGCGCACGTCTGCCCCGCGAGACATTGTGCGAGCGTCGGTGACGCTTTAAGTTAAGACCACAGGGCAAACCCGCCGCGAGGTGGGGACGCAAAGCTACCGATCTCGGTGGGCCGCCTGACGGCCCACGAGACAGCGGAGTTGCCGGCACCGCAGGGAAGCGGCGGCCGTCATCCGACCCGAGGTCCGCGAGCAACTGCGCGGACGTTCGTCGCGCTTCGCCGCCCTGACAGCAGTCAACAACTTTGTCGGGGAATAAGCGGATGCGGGATTCAAACTTCGAGCAGCTGCCGCGCCCGCGTCAGCTCGCAATCAGTGGCTGGGCACTCGCGGCGCTTCTTGCAGCGCTTCTTGCGACCAACGCGGCGAGCGCGAGCACGCTGACGCCCACCATCTCCGGCACACCGCCGACCTCCGTGCGCGGCTGGCACACCTACAAGTTCACGCCGACTGCCAGGGGTCCGAGAGGATATACGCTGAGATTCTCGATCTCGGGCAAGCCCTCGTGGGCCACCTTCAGTACGGGCACCGGCACGCTCTCCGGCACGCCGAAGACCGCGAATGTCGGCACCTCCACTACTGTTGTGATCAGGGTGAGCGACGGCGTGGCGAGCGCCTCGCTCGCTCCCTTCACCCTCAGGGTCTTGCCCAATATCACCCCCACCCTTTCCGGCACACCTCCCGGCACGGCAAGCGTCGGTATCCACTACAGCTTCACGCCCAAGGCGAGTGAGCCCGACGGCGATCCGCTGTCGTTCAGCGTCAAGAACAAACCCGCCTGGGCGTCGTTCAGCATTGCGACCGGCACGATCTCGGGAACCCCAGCGGCGGCGAACGTCGGGACTTACTCAAACATAGTGATTTCGGCGAGCACCGGTTATGCCAGCGCCTCGCTCGCGCCGTTCGCCATAACGGTGACCCAGCCTTCCGGCTCGGGCTCCGGATCCGGCACCACAGGTACGGCAAAGCTCACCTGGTCGGCGCCCACCACGAACGCCAACGGCTCGGGCCTAACGGACCTTGCCGGGTACCACATCTACTACGGCAATTCGCCATCCTCCATGACGAAGACCATCACCGTGGCCAATCCGGCGACTACCAGCTACACGGTTAGCGACCTCGCGAGTGGCACGTGGTATTTCGCGGTGAACGCCTACACCACGACCGGCCTGGACAGCGCGCTCTCCAATACCGGCAGTAAGACCATTCCCTGAAGTCCCGCGCGCGGCGCCTCAGGCCGCGGCTGGATCAGGGCCCGATCGCCGCATCGATGCGCGCGAGCGCGCGTTCGCGACCTAGCAGCTCCAGCGTCAAATCGATGGGCGGCGAGACGGCCGTGCCGGTGACGGCCACCCGGACCGGTTGTGCAACCTTGCCGAGCCCCACACCGAGGGCAGTCGCGAGGTCATTCAGGGCGCCGTTGATGCCGGCGACATCCCAGGCGGAAAGCGCCCGCAGGCGCTCACGGACTTTGGCGAGCATCTGGAGGCCCCCCCCCGAGAGATGCTTGGTGGCGGCTTTGGGATCGATCTCCACGCTGTCGGTGAAGAAGAACCGGCTGTTCTGCGCCATCTCCTTTAAGGTCTTCGAGCGCTCGCGCTGCGCCAGGATGACGCCCTCGAGCAGAGGCCGATCGTCACTGCGCAGCCCCAAGCGGCGAAGCTGCGCGGTGAGATGCGGCACGAGCGCCGACGGCGATGAGCGCATCATGTGCTGTTGATTGAGCCAGAGGAGCTTTTCGGGGTTGAACGCCGAAGCCGCCTTATTGACATCGCGGATGTCGAATGCGGCGATCATCTCCTCCCGGGTGAACACTTCCTGATCGCCATGCGACCAACCGAGTCGCACCAGGTAATTGAGGAGCGCATCCGGGAGGTACCCCTCCTCCTCATACTGCAGCACGCTTACCGCGCCGTGACGCTTCGAGAGCTTCGCGCCATCGGGGCCGAGGATCATCGGCACATGCGCATAGACGGGAGGCGTCGCGCCGAGCGCACGCAGCATGTTCATCTGCCGCGGCGTATTGTTGAGATGGTCGTCGCCACGGATGACGTGAGTGATACCCATGTCCCGATCGTCCACCACCACGCAGAAGTTGTAGGTGGGCGTCCCATTGGAGCGCGCGATGATGAGATCATCGAGCTCCGCGTTCTGGAACGTGACCGGCCCATGGATGAGGTCATCGACCACCACCGCTCCCTCGAGCGGATTGCGGAAGCGCACCACCGGCGCCACCCCCGGCCGCGGCTCCTTGCGATCGCGGCAGCGGCCCGTGTACCTCGGCTTCTCCTTGCGCGCGATCTGCTCCTCGCGCATCGCATCGAGCTCCTCCTTGGTGCAGTAGCAGTGATAGGCGTTGCCGGCGGCCAGCATCTCCCCGATCACGGCGCGATAACGGTCGAAGCGCTGCGATTGATAGTAAGGGCCTTCGTCGGCGTCGAGTCCGAGCCAGGCCATCCCGTCGAGGATCACCCGCACGGCCTCGTCCGTCGAGCGCTCGCGGTCGGTGTCCTCCACGCGCAAAACGAATTTCCCGCCCATTCGGCGGGCGTACAGCCAGCAGTAAAGCGCGGTGCGCACGCCCCCAATGTGCAGCAGGCCGGTGGGGCTCGGGGCGAATCGGGTGACGACGGTCATGGGACGGGCAATGCCAGCATGGCTCTACTCGAGGGGGTCGCGCATGGTACCAAGGCGGCGGCCGCCGCGCCTCCCTGCCGTTGCCTCAGGCGCGCTAGGCCGATAGACTTGCTGCCCCTCAAGGGATGGGCGGTTAGCTCAGCGGTAGAGCACTGCTTTCACACGGCAGGGGCCACTGGTTCGATCCCAGTACCGCCCACCAATAAAAACATGAACTTGCCTCAGGAGAACCGAAGTTCCAGCCAGCCGTATGGAACCTGGTATGGAACTATTTGCCTGTAGATAGCCCGAGTCAGCGGCAGTGATGCCTGGACAGTTAGAC
This sequence comes from Steroidobacteraceae bacterium, assembly GCA_049579785.1. GTDB lineage: Bacteria > Pseudomonadota > Gammaproteobacteria > Steroidobacterales > Steroidobacteraceae > 13-2-20CM-66-19. Next base: position 1,185 of record JBAUOO010000175.1, on the reverse strand, counting down.
CGGAGCAAACCGGCCCTCGTCTTGAATCGTGAAATCGTGAGCGTACTTCGTGACGTCCTGGTCTCGGATATTCACGGCGTACGTGTCGCAGCTCGGTGCCAACGGCGATGTTCTCTCGGATCGCTCCGGGGCAGCCATTGGGCACGTAGAGATCGCGGTGATAGTCATAGGACTCGGGCTCCCTGTGCTTCGCTGCCGACGTCGTCAGGGCGGCATCGCGATGGAATCGTCGCTACTGTCCCAGTATCCGATGGCTGCGGGTAGTGTGTCAGCAGCATCTTGAGGCCCTCGAATTGATGGTGCCTCCAGTAGAGTCTCGCCTGAGCGTGGATGTCAAATTGATGGAACAGCCGGGCCATCGAGAGGTCTGGGAAAATCGACTTGGCCGCGTTCCAGCCAGCCTCATCCAGCGAATTGAAGTACCGGGGACCGAGGCGCGGCTGGTCAAAGTCGACGATGATGGTCCCAACGATGGTGACTGTCGCCACTACGTGGACGATGTCGACCAGGCCGATAAGGTGCGGTTCGAGGGTGAGATGGGCAGCTTGGCGGTCGGCGTGGTACTTGAGGAGTCCGACCCGACGCTCAAGCAGCGACTCGCCGTCGAGCAGGCTCTTTTTGGGTTGGGCACAACGCCGAAAGAGGTCGCGCAACAGGGTCAGAGCCTTTAACGCGTCCTCTATCGGCTGGTCCGAGAAGTTGGACCAGTGCTCTGCGATCCCCTCGAGGGTCTGGTCACTGGCCTTGGCAAAGAGCTTTCCGGTTAGGCTCTTCTTCCGGCTTTCGTCGAATATCGACCTGCAGACAAGCGAGATCGTCTGGAGTGCGGAGAAATGCAGGCTCGCGACTTGAGTCGATCTCCACAGAGGTTGCTCTCCTGGCACCGTCGGGAGGTAGCTCGATCCAGCCAACATATAGAATGCTGGCAACATGAAGGTAGCGCGCGAGCCCGCGCCGCGCAGGAATTGGATGCCCTCAGCCACGGGATGAAAGGCTGATCGCGCCGCCTCAGCTCCTCAATTCTAGCATTCAGGTTCTTCGACGCATAATCCGTCGCCGTGGAGTCGAGAAGTGGCGCGGTGGCCGTAGGAGTATGGCTTGGCTGTTTCCGGTCCTTTCGGCGCCGGTGCCCGTGTAGCCGCTCCGTAACTCCGTTTCCACTTCCCGCTCATCGAACCGGACAGG
>JBAUOO010000174.1:0-4920 GCA_049579785.1 Steroidobacteraceae bacterium | reverse complement strand
GGTTCATCGGAGCAGCGCTCGTATGCACGCGAGGCTATCACTCCGCCCCCGCAAGTCAAGTTTGGGTCCACGGTTCTCGCGCAGCGCGACCAGCAGCTTCGCCGGCTGTTGCCAGGTTGCCGCTGATTCACTCCACCTGAAACGAAACCGGGCGAAGCCCGGCCGCATGCGGGCTCCCTCGCGGCCAGATCTTCGCGGTCAATACGTGCTCCCCCCGCGAGAGTCGCCAGCTAAGTTTGCTCGAGGCGGTGCGAGCGAGAAACCGGCCATCGAGAAACCAGACGACCGCACCGGAAAATCCTCCTGGCGAGCATATGCGAAATGTGTAGAGCTGATCGGAAAGTGGAATTCTCGGATCGATGGCCAACGCTTCGCCGGCCGTCGGTTGCACGATTTCCCGCCGCGCGCGCATTGTCTGCGGGCGGCCGACCGGGATGTTGCCGTCGGCCCACCAGTCCCCGCGCCTGACGCAGGGACCCGGACCCATGCGCTCGCAGGCACGCACCGGCCGCAGCTCCGGACTTCGCCACAGTCCCGCGTACGGCCGCAGCTCACGCAGCCGCGCGAAGATCGTACGCAGCACCGGCGCCGGGCCGGCGGAGCCCGTGACCCGACTCATGTCGGCGTCATCGAGCCGACCCATCCATACACCCACCGTATAGCGATCATCGAAACCCACGGCGAGTGCATCGCGGAAATTGCTCGACGTCCCCGTCTTCACGGCCGTCGGATACGGCAGATCGAGCACGCTGTCCGAGCCGAATTCCGCGCTGCGCGCATCCGGATCGGACAGTATCGAAGCAATGGCGGAGGTGACATCGGCTTGCAGCACTGCGACCGGCTGGACTGCCGGCACCTCTCGAAGTACACGCAACGGGAGAAATCGTCCGTGCCGTGCCAACGCGGAGTATGCCTGGACGAGCTCGTAAAGACTCACCGGCCCGTCGCCGATCGCGACCGCGGGCCCGTAGTATTCGGCCGGTCGCGTCAAACTCGTCACACCCAGTCGGCCGAGGAGCATGATGAAGCGCTCGACGCCGACGGCCTCGGCCGTTTCGACCGCCGGGATGTTGAGCGAGTTACCGAGCGCATAGCGCAGACTGACGCGGCCGTAGTAACGGTTGCTGTAGTTGCGGTAATCGTGGATGCCGTCGCCGATTCTTGTACTGAGCGGGCCGTCGCGCAGCACGGTGTCGGGCTGCCATCCCAACCGCTCGAGGGCCAGCGCGTAAAGAAAAGGTTTGAGCGTCGAGCCGGGCTGGCGCGGCATCGTGACCGGGTCCAGATCCTCCGCGCTCGCCGCCGGTGCGGCCGCCCAAGCCAACACCTCGGCTCGCCTGTTGTCGACCACGAGGGCGGCGGCCTCGCGCACGCCGGCCTCGCGCAGGCTCCGCAACTGCGTCGCGAGCGCATTCTGCACGAAGCGCTGCAGGCCGGGATCGAGCGTCGTTCGGACCTGCGAAGGCTGAAGATCGAGCGCGCGCACACGGTTGCGCACGAAGCCCACGAACGCGCCCGCCACCACCGGTAAGCCGGGCGGTGGAACGGGCGCGAGCGGTGAGAGCCGCACGGCGCGCAGCTCGACGTCGTCGATGATGTTCGCACGCCGCATGCGAGCTGCCAGTCGATCCACCGCACGGCGCAGCGCCTGGCGGTGCTGTCGCGGATCGAGCAACTGCGGCGAGCGCACCAGGACGACGAGCGCGAGCTGCTCGGCCGGATCGAGCGCGGCGAGCTCATCGCCAAAGTAGTAACGCGCAGCCTGGGCGATGCCGCGCCGCTCAGCCCCGTAGGGCACCTCGTTGAGGTAGAAGTCGAGTACCCCTGCCCGGCCGAAGCGCGCGATCAGACGCTGCGCCTCGATCCCCGCCAACCAGTGGCTCCAGTAAGTGCGCGGACGCGGTGTGATGATCCGCGCCGCCTGCTCGCCGATGGTGCTCGCGCCACGCACGATGTGGCCGGCGCGCAGATTCTGCAACAAGGCGGTGAAGCGCGCGCGCCAATCGCTGCCGCCCTGCACCCAGAAGCGCTGGTCCTCGGAAAAGACGAAACCCTCGCGGACGAGCGGTGGGATGGCGCTGAGCGGCAGATCGGACTCGTCGTTCAAATGCGTGTCGCGGCTGACAGTGAGCGGCGTTCCGTCGCGGGCGAGCACGGGCGGCTCGAGCCCATCGGCATGGGGCGGCAGGCTCGCGGGCACGGAGGCGAGATCGACCCAGGTCGCCGCCGCGAGCGTCGCGGCGCCGGCGAGGACCGCGATGGCCGCGCCCCACAGTCGCCGTCTCGAGGGCCTAGGAGTGCGGATCACCGCCTGACCCCGATTTGGTTCGCTCAAGCGACGGTGCACCGCGCGGTGCGGCCACCTCGATCCTATCGGCCAGCCCGCGTCCGAAGACATCGGGCTGATAGATCTCGTGCGCCTGCGGCGGCGGCGCGAGGAATCGGCCCGGCGAGATCACCTGCGCGGCGTAGATCAGCCGATAGTGCCCCGCGGGCAGAGCATCCGCATAGAAGCGGACCGCATCGAGCGCGAACTCGCGGTGGTAGAAGCCGTCCGTCACGATCGAGTAGTTGGGCCAGGCCCCGTAATCGAACCACAGGGTGGTACCGCGCGGCGTACGCTCCGGCGTACCGATATCGGCGGTCGCGAGCTGATGGTTCACGGCTTCGAACGCGCCGGGCAGTGGGTCGGTCAGTACCACGTAGTGACGCTCGGCCGGCACATCGACGGTCAGATCCACGCGCACGATCTCGCCTCGGGCCAGTACCGTCCCGGGGCCGACGTGGACCCAATCCTTGCCGCGAAGCACTTCATATTGGCGCCGCACACTGAATCCCGCGTTGGCGGAGCCCACGCTCAGCGCTGGCAGCGAGTACTCGAGGCGTACGCCGTAGTAGAGCCGTCCCTCTCCGCTGTGAGCGATCGAGATCGCGCTGGAGCCTGAGGGCGCCGCGGCCGCAACGACTCGCGGAGCATCGTGGTGCGTCGCGAACTGGGCCTCACCGATCATCCGGCCTCCCGCGCTCACGTAGCCGCGCAGGCCCTGTACCGGTCCCTCGAAGACTTGTGCGTAGTGCGCCTCGGCGGTGGTGCAGAAGACATTCTCCTGGGAATTGGGCCATGCCCCGCCGGTCGCGCGTCGCTCATCGAGCCATTTCACCAGCCGGCCGAGCAGGGGATTCACGGACTGCGCCTCGGGTCCACCGGCCCGGGCGACCGATACGAACGCATCCAACACCGCGCAATTCGCGCGCAGCGGACTCGCGAGCAACGAGGAATAGGCGTCGGCCTCGGTTTCCTGAAACGACATCGAGCCGCTCGTCTGCTCCGAGCGCGCGAGCAGACTCGTCAGGATTCGCGCCGTGCTATCCCCGTCATGGCTGGCGACGGCCATGTCGAGCAGCAGCGCCTTGCCGAAGAGGCTGAGTCTGGTGAGCTGCGGAAGCACCCCGGCCACCTCTCCAGGCGGCAGCTTGCCCTCCTGCGCCAGAGCATCCATGGCCGCGACCTGAAGATCGAGCCAGCCCGGAATCGAGTTCTCGGCGCCGACCGAGAGAATGCGGCTGCGCAGATAGGCGTCCAGCGCCGCGCGCACCTCAGCCGGCGGCGGATGACCGGCCGCCGCGAGCCAGTCGAAGGCCAGCGCGGTATAGGCGGAGAGATAAGGGCTCACGAAATCATCGCGCGGAATCAGGAACGCCATGCCGCCGTCGGGCGCCTGAAAGTCGGCCGCGTGCTCGAGCGCCACATCGACTTGCGCCGCCGCGTCAGGCCAGCTCACCGAGCTTGGCAGCGCATCGCGCAACGTGAGGTAATCAGCCGCCATCACGGCGCGGCTGAGGAGTACCTCCCAGGTCTCGAGGGGATCCTCCCGCATCCAGTTGAAAGCGGCCGCGAGGTTGCCGAGTGCGGTCGGCGCGAGATCGACCACGACGCGGCCCGAACCCGGCAGCGCCACGGTCGGCAGCCGGATCGGAATGTTGATGGCAGCACGCATGAGACTCCCGTAGCTCGCAGCGGCGGACGAGGTTCCGCCCGCTCTCACCGGGATAGTTTTGCGTAACCGATCTCCGAGATCACCCGAGCGGGCAGTCGCGAGCAGATCGATGGTCCCCTTCTCGCGCGCGGTCAGATCGAGCCAGGCCAGCCCTCGGCCGTAAGGCGACAAAGATAGCGTGCTGGAGGCGGCGCCTTGTGCGGTCCCTCGAGCGGCAACGCGGACGTCGATGCCGCGGCGCTGACCCGTGCGGTTGGTGACGGCGAATCCCGCATCGAAGCGATCGCCGACGCGCACGACGTTGGGCAGCGCCGGATCGAGCTCGATCGGCAGGTTGACGCGCACCGTTGCCTGACCGAAACCCATGGCCGAACCGCGGGTGAAAGCCATGACGATGACGCGCCAACCGGTCAGGTTGTCGGGTGCTTTGAAGGAGAACGTGACCCGTCCCGCACCGTCCGTTTCCAGCGTGGGGTTCCAGTACGCCGTATATTTGAAGACCGATCGCACCGGCGGCCCGGCGCCTCCGCCTCCGCCCGCAGTCACGCCCTTGCCGAGCCGGGGGCTTCGTACGGTCGTGATGAGCTGCGACACCAGACTGTAATCGAGCATGTCCGGGCCGTTCGGCGGGGCGTAGAAGACGCGGCGCGGATCGTAGTAGCGGCTGTGCCCCTCGAGCAGATCCAACACCGCCTCGTCCACCACCGCCGCCAGCACCCGGGCATGGGAGGCTACCCGGCCGTGCTCATCGCAGACCTGTACGGACACGGGCACCGTCTGACGAGGTTTGTAGTCGGTGCGTGCGGTCCTCACGCCGACCGACAGCGAGTCGCCGCTGCCGGTGACCGGGAGCACGACATAGCCGAGCGCTTGCGTCGGCCGGCCCAGATCCGCGGCGTCGGGTTTGCTCACTCGCGGCGAG
>JBAUOO010000173.1:0-6433 GCA_049579785.1 Steroidobacteraceae bacterium | reverse complement strand
GCCGCCGCCCGCGCGTTCGAGGCCGGCGCCGCGGAATTCGAGATCGAGCTCGCCTTCATCGCGGCCTGCGGCCTGCGTGAGCAAGACCTCCCCTACAACCCCATCATTGCGCTCAACGAGAGTGGCGCTGTCCTTCATTACCAGGTCCTCGAACGATCCCTGCCGCCCGAGCGCCACTCACTCCTCGTTGACGCCGGCGCCGAGTTCGCCGGCTACGCGAGCGACATCACCCGGACCCATTCCCATGGCGACCGCGACTTCGCCGCCCTCATCGAGCGCATGGACCGCATGCAGCAGTCCCTCTGCTCGGGAATCAAGGCCGGTATCGACTGGCGCGAGGTGCACCTCGAGGCCCACCGCCTGCTCGGGCAGGTCCTGCGCGATGCCGAGCTCATTACCTGCGATTCGGAGGAGGCGGTCGCGGCGGGTATCACCCGCATCTTCTTCCCCCACGGCCTCGGTCACCTCCTCGGCCTGCAGGTGCACGATGTCGGCGGCTTCATGCGCTCCCCGGACGGGGGCGACATTCCACGTCCCGAGGGCCACCCCTATCTGCGCCTGACCCGCGTGCTCGAGCAGGGCTTCATCGTCACCATGGAGCCCGGCCTCTACTTCATTCCGCAGCTCCTCGAGGAAGCGCGCTCCGCTGCCCGCTCGAGCCGCATCAACTGGCGCCGAGTCGACTTCTTCCGCAAGTTCGGCGGGATTCGGATCGAAGACGACCTCGCGGTCACCGTCTCAGGGCACGAGAACCTGACGCGCGACGCGTTCCGCGCCGCTCACTCAGACTGACTTGACGGCGTGCTGGGGGGAGCCGCTTTGCAAACGGCGCCGCGCGGGGAGCGCGGGCCCGGGGCGGCTCAGGCCCGCTTCGCCAGGAGGTCGCGGATCTCGCTCAACAGTACCTCGGACTTGCTGGGCGGCGGCGGCACGGCTGGCGCGGGCGGTGTCGTACGGCGCAGCCGATTGACCACCTTGATGATCGCGAACAGCGCCACCGCGACGAGGAAGAAGGAGAAGACCGCCTGGACGAACATCCCGTACTTCAGCAGCACCGGCGCTCCCTTGGGGTCGGTGCCGATCTGCACCGCCATTTTGCTGAAGTCGACTCGTCCGATGACGAGCCCGAGCGGCGGCATGATGACGTTGGCCACCAGCGAGCTGACCACCGTGCCAAACGCGCCGCCGATCACGAAGCCGACGGCCAGATCGATGACACTGCCCTTGATGGCGAATTCTTTGAATTCACTGACGAGACTCATGGCAAGACCTCTGTGGGTATAGTGGCCGATTGCCTCGGCTTCAGGCCGCCGCGGTCTTTTTCTTCCGCGTGCGGCGCGGCTTCGTCTCGCCTTCGGTCTTCGCCTTCGCACGCCGCCGGGTCTTCTTCTTGCCCTCGGGCTCCTGCGCCGGTGCCTCGCCCTCGACCAGCTGCATCAGCGCCATGGGCGCCGAATCCCCCGGCCGCGGCGTCATGCGCAGGATCCGCGTGTAGCCGCCGGGACGGGCCTTGAACCGCGGCCCGAGATTCGCGAACAGTTTCTCCACCACCTGCGCATCACGCAAACGCGAAAACGCGAGCCGCCGGTTGGCGTCGCCGTCGTTCTTGCCGAGAGTGATGAGCGGCTCGACGACGCGCCGCAGCTCCTTCGCTTTTGGCAAGGTGGTGCGAATGGTCTCGTGCCGCAGGAGCGACACGCTCATGTTGCGCATCAGCGCATGTCGGTGCGCGCTGTTGCGCGACAGCTGCCGCCCGGAAAGTTGGTGTCTCATGGAGCGTCCTTAGATCACATCCCGCCCGTCATCGTGCTTCAGGCTCGCCGGCGGCCAGCCCTCGAGGCGCATGCCGAGCATCAGCCCGTGACTCTGCAGCACCTCCTTGATCTCGGTCAGCGACTTCTTTCCGAGGTTGGGCGTGCGCAGCAGCTCGACTTCCGTGCGCTGCACCAGATCGCCGATGTAGTGGATGTTCTCCGCCTTCAGGCAGTTGGCGCTGCGCACGGTGAGTTCGAGCTCGTCGACCGGACGCAGCAGGATCGGGTCGAACTGCATCTCGGAGACCTTGGTGGTGGCCTCCTCTTCGCCCTGCAGGTCCACGAACACCGACAGTTGATCCTTGAGGATGGCGCCCGCCCGGCGGATCGCCTCCTCCGCATCGATGGTGCCGTTGGTCTCGATGTCGATCACCAGCTTGTCGAGATCGGTGCGCTGTTCGACGCGGGCCGCATCGACCGAGTAGGTCACGCGGCGCACGGGCGAGAACGAGGCATCGAGCTGCAGTCGTCCGATGGGGCGCGACTGCTCCTCGAACGCCGCGCGCGAGGCGGCCGGACGGTAGCCGCGGCCCCGCTCGATACGCAGCGTCATGCTGAGCTCCCCGGCCTTGGTCAGGTTGGCGATGACGAGCTCGGGGTTGACAACCTCGACGTCGTGATCGGTCTGGATGTCGCCGGCCGTGACCGGCCCGGGTCCCTTCTTCTGCAGCCGCAGCTCCGCGCTCTCGCGCGTGTGCATGCGGATGGCGACCGACTTGAGATTCAGCAGGATGTCGACGACATCCTCCTGCACACCCTCGATGCTGGTGTACTCATGCAGCACGCCCTCGATCTCCGCCTCGGTGATGGCGCTGCCCGGCATGGACGAGAGCAGCACGCGCCTGAGCGCGTTGCCGAGCGTGTGGCCGAAGCCGCGCTCGAACGGCTCGATGGTGACGCGCGCCTGGCGAGGGGCAACGGGCTGCACCTTCACCACGCGGGGCTTCAAGAACTCGGAAACGGATCCCTGCATTGCAGTCTCACCTTGCCGGCGTCGACGGCCGGCGCAAACCAAAACGGATGGCTCCCCCAGGACAGACTCCTGAGGCGCCGATTACTTCGAATAGAGCTCCACGACCAGGTTCTCGTTGATGTCCGGCAGGACATCGTCACGCCCCGGCGCCGACTTGAAGACGCCACGGAACTCCTTGTCGTTGACCTCGACCCACTCGGGCAAGCCCACCTGCTGGGCGATGTTGAGCGCGCTCTGGATGCGGAGCTGCTTGCGCGCCTTCTCCCGCACCTCCACCGTGTCGCCCGGCTTCACCTGGTAGGAAGCGATGGTCACGGGGCGGGTGTTGACCGTGATCGCCTTGTGGCTCACGAGCTGGCGGGCCTCGGCGCGCGTCGCCGCGAAACCCATGCGATACACGACATTGTCCAAGCGGCACTCGAGCAGCTTCAACAGGTTCTCGCCGGTCGCGCCGCTGCGGCGGGCCGCCGCCTCGTAGTAGTTGCCGAACTGCCGCTCCAGCACGCCATACATGCGGCGCAGCTTCTGCTTCTCGCGCAGCTGCGTGCCGTAATCGGACAGGCGCTGGCGCCGCTCGCCCTTGATGCCGCCCGGCGGAACGCTGAGCTTGCACTTGCTTTCTAGGGGCTTGACGCCGCTTTTCAAGAAGAGATCGGTGCCCTCGCGACGAGCGAGCTTGCACGTGGGACCTGTGTAACGCGCCATGCTTCGACCTCAGACTCTGCGCTTTTTCGGCGGACGGCAGCCGTTGTGGGGAATCGGCGTCACGTCCGCAATGCTGGTGATCTTCAGGCCGCAGTTGTTGAGCGCGCGGACCGCCGACTCGCGTCCCGGCCCCGGGCCGCCGACACGCACCTCGACGTTCTTGACGCCGTGCTCCTGCGCGGCGACACCGGCCTTCTCCGCCGCGACCTGGGCGGCGAACGGTGTGCTCTTGCGCGAGCCGCGGAAGCCGCACCCGCCCGCGGTCGCCCAGGAGAGGGTGTTCCCCTGGCGATCGGTGATGGTGACGATGGTGTTGTTGAAGGAGGCGTGCACGTGCGCGATCGCATCGAGCACGTTCTTGCGCGCCTTCTTCGGCTTCTTTGCGGCGGCGGCGGCCGGAGCCGCGCCACCCTGCTGCTGCTGCTTCTGATCAGCCATTTATATCCTCATGCGCTGCGCGCAGGTCTTAACGGGGTTCGCCAAAGGCGAGCCCCGTCCGTGTAGCGGCGCAAAGCGCCGAGAAGAACGTCGACATCATGCCTTACCCGGAGGCGCATTCAGCTTTACGGCCTGCTTGCGCGGACCCTTGCGCGTGCGGGCATTGGTGCGGGTGCGCTGGCCGCGCACCGGCAGGCCGCGGCGGTGCCGGATGCCCCGATAGCAGCCGAGGTCCATCAGCCGCTTGATGTTCATGGAAACCTCGCGCCGCAGGTCGCCCTCGACGGCGAACTTGGCGATCTGCGAGCGGATGGCATTGACCTCCGCCTCCGTGAGGTCCTTGACGCGTGTACTCGGATTGACGCCCGCGCCCTCGCAGGCGCTCTGCGCGCGCGCTCGTCCCACGCCATAGATGTGCGTGAGCCCGACCCACACGTGCTTGTTCATCGGGATGTTGATGCCGGCTATGCGTGCCATGGTGCCTTACCGAAGGGAAAACGTTGCATTTTAGCAGAAAATCCCGCCATTTACCCCTGCCGCTGCTTGTGCCGCTGATCGGAGCAGATGACGTAGACCACGCGCCGGCGGCGCACGATCTTGCAGTTCTTGCAGATCTTCTTGACCGAGGGTCTGACTTTCATAGGTGCTTACCCGCTCGAGCCGGTGCGGCCGTACCCGAGCAAATTGGCCTTCTTCAGGAGTCCGGGGTAGTGGTGGGACATGAGGTGCGCCGAGAGCTGCGCCCGGAAATCCATCACCACCACGACCACGATGAGAAGCGAGGTGCCGCCAAAGGCGAAAGGCGTGCCCTGCTGGGAAACGAGGAACTCGGGCAATACGCAGACAGCCGCCACGTATAGCGCGCCCCAGAGCGTGAGCCTGGTCAGCACCCGGTCGATGTAATCGGCGGTCTGCTGCCCCGGACGGATACCCGGGATGAAGGCGCCCGACTTCTTGAGATTATCGGCAGTGTCGCGGGAGTTGAACACCAGCGCCGTGTAGAAGAAGCAGAAGAAGATGCAGAGCGTGGCGTAGATCACGAGGTGCAGCGGCTGACCGTAGCCGAGCGCGGCGGCGACGTCCTGCATGAAGATGCCGACCGGCCCCTGGGCGTTCGCGCCCATGAAGCTCGCCACCGTGGCCGGGAAAAGCAGGATGCTCGAGGCGAAGATCGGCGGGATGACGCCCGACATGTTGATCTTGAAGGGCAGGTGACTGCTCTGCGCGGCGTACATGCGCCGGCCCACCTGGCGCTTGGCGTAATTCACCGTGATGCGCCGCTGGGCGCTCTCCATGAACACGACGAAGAACGTGACCGCGACCACGAGGATGATGAGGAACAGGGCGAACGGCCCCTGCATTTCCCCGCTGCTCACCTGCTCGGCCATGCCCCCGACCGCCGAGGGCAGGCGGGCGACGATGCCCGCGAGAATGATCATCGAGATACCGTTGCCGATACCGCGCTCGGTGATCTGCTCGCCGAGCCACATCAGGAAAATGGTGCCGCAGGTCATGGTCACGGTGGCGACGAGCATGAACTGGAAGCCGCCGACGAGGGTCATGCCACCCTTGACCAGGGCTCCGGCCGCCGCGAAGGACTGGAAGGCGGCGAGGATCACGGACCCGTAGCGGGTGTACTCGGTGATCTTGCGCTGGCCCGCCTGACCCTCCTTGCGCAGCTCGATGAGGCTCGGCATCACCATCGACATCATCTGGATGATGATCGAGGCGGAGATGTAGGGCATCACGCCCATGGCGAAGATCGACAGGCGCGAGAGCGCGCCTCCCGAGAACATGTTGACGATGCCGAGAATGGTGCCCGAGTTCTCGCTGAAGTAGCGCGCCACCTCGGCCGGATTGATGCCCGGCGTCGGGATGAAGGTGCCGATGCGGTAGACGATCATGGCGCCGACCAGGAACAGCACGCGCGAGCGGATCTCGCCGAAACGCGCAGCTTCGCCCAAGGCGGCGGCTGGATTGCTGAGTGTCGAATTCGCCACGCTGTAACTGTCTTGCGGTCCGCCCCGATGAAACGATGGCCTGCGGCGGTCCGCCGGGTGTTCGTCAGGCCTCGTCGCTGATGATCTTGCCGCCGGCGGCTTCGATCGCCGCCCGCGCGCCCTTGGTGACCTTGATGCCCTTGAGCGTCACGGCCTTGGTCAAAGAGCCCGAGAGAAAGACCTTGGCGCGCTCGGCCTCCGCCGGCACGATGCCGGCCTTCTTCAGCGCCTCGAGATCGATGGTCTCGCCCGTGACGTGCGCGAGCTCGCCCAGCCTTACCTCGGCGCGCGTCACCGCCATGGCGGAGCGAAATCCCACCTTCGGCAAGCGCCGCTGAATGGGCATCTGGCCGCCCTCGAAGCCCACCTTGTGATAGCCGCCCTTGCGCGCGCGCTGGCCCTTGACGCCGCGGCCGCAGGTCTTGCCCTGGCCGGCGGAGGCGCCGCGTCCCACCCGCAGCCGGGGCCGCTTGGCGCCGCGTGCGGGCTTGAGTGTGTTGAGT
>JBAUOO010000172.1:0-9442 GCA_049579785.1 Steroidobacteraceae bacterium | reverse complement strand
GATTTGCTCACCGTCGATGTCGGCAACCCGCTGCACGCCGAGCACTATGATCCCGCGAGCGCTCAATGGTATAGCGATGGCGATACTCCCGATCTTTTGAGCTCGCCGCCGAGCTCGCCGCTGACCTACGGCCCTGCGCCGATCGAAGTGGTGGGCGGCGTGACTTATGGCCCGGGCCCCACGGGGACTTACTTCCCGCCCGGCGAAATCGGGCCGGCACTGCTGCTGCCCAATGGCACGGTGTTTTTGACGGGGGCGGAGGTCAGCGGGAGCCCTGCGCATACGGCGATCTATACTCCCGGCGTGCTGCCGTCAGATCCGGGCAGTTTCACGGTGGGTCCGGACTTCGCGGTTGGCGATGATCCAGGCGACGGCAGCGCCGCCCTGCTTCCCTCGGGTCATGCACTCATCGCGACTAGTTCCGGCCAATTCTACGAATTCGACGGCTTGAGGCTCTCGGTCACCGGGAGCCTGCCGACCGATGGTGGCAACCTCGAATACTTCGTTCTGCCCCTGCCCAACGGCCAGGTGCTGGTTACCGGGGGAGTGACCTGGGTCTACGACGGCGCGGGGAGCGCGAATCCCGCCTGGGCGCCCACGATCACCGCCGCGCCGGCGACCGTACAGCGCGGCGCGACCTACGTCATTTCAGGCACGCAGTTCAACGGCCTCTCGCAAGCCGCTGATGTCGGTGATGAGCTCGATGCGGCGACGAATTATCCTCTGGTGCGCATCACCAATCAGGCGTCGGGACATGTGCTTTACGCGCGAACTCATGGCCACAGCACCATGGGTGTTGCAACCGGCAATAGCGTCGTTTCCACTTCATTCGACGTGCCGGCCAACACGGAGACCGGCGAAAGCTCGCTGGTGGTGGTAGCGAACGGCATCGCCTCGGCCCCGGTGATCATTCAGGTGAATTGACGCCTTCACCTCGATGTTGGTCTTCCGTCATCCACCACGCCGGGAATTCGAACGGCGCCTTCCCTTGTCCTGCGACAAGCATCGCGCGGCCCCATCGAGCACGGCCGCCAACGCGCGCTCGAACCGGTCTTCCGTCAGCAACTGACGGTGCCGCGCTGCGTCCCGCGAGCCTGCTTTCGCGAACAACGCCGCCGTGCGAGGCAGGGAGCCCGTCTTGAGGAGCTGTTGACTGAGTGCCTCGGCGGATCGAGCTTGATTCGAATCACTTCCCAACCAAGCCCTGGCTTCCGCAGTACGCAGCGCGTGACCGAAAACGAAGTCGTCCACGAGCTGCAGCAACGCGAGCTTGCCTTCCTGGCTCATCGGCGCTTTTTCCAGAGCTTCCAGCGACTGCTCGAAGTGCCGCATCGCGTTCGGCCCCGGCGGCGCCCCCCTCATCGACAGAAGCGCCCAAGGGTGACGAGCGAACACGTCCCGGGTTCGGCGCGCAATGTCCGCTATGGCCTCGCGCCACCCCCGAGGTAGCTGACCCTCCGGGACCAGAATCTCTCCCATGATCGCATCGTCCATTAGGGCTACGAGATCACCCTTGGTGTGGACATAGTGATACAGACTCATGAGTCGATCAGCCACATAGCCCTCACGGTGAGGGATCCCGCCAGAACGGCGGCGCTGTTTCGTGACCTATTCGGCGCCCGAGGGATCGAGCGGGAGGACGATGACGGTCACCGGGAAACGTTCGTCAGACTGGGAGGCATCTGGATCGTGCTGGTTGGTGCGTCCGTGAATCGTGCCCGGACGGGGGACCACATTGCCTTCAACGCCACACCGGAGATCCTTGAGGCGACCGTCGCCAAACTCGAAGCGATGGGACGCGAGTTCATAAGAGCGCGTTCCAATAGGGCTTTGTACTTCTTCGATTACGATGACCACGTGTTCGAAATGGATACCGAGCGCCTTGATAAGGAGCTTGGAACCCAACTGGCGGACGAATTCGTCCGCGGTACCCGCTCGGTGACTTAGAGAGCTGGAGCGATCGCAAAACGTGTCATCTCGCGCAGCATCGAGCGCGAGAGGCGCTCGTGGAGCGTTTGCGCGCCGTCGCAAAGGACATCGATGTTTCGGTCGCGCAGGTCGCGATCGCCTGGGTGATGGCACGGACGGAGGCGCTCAAGGTGGCGCTGGTCCCGATCGTCGGGACACGCCGCCGCGAGCAACTGCTCGAGTCACTCGGCGCACTCGAGGTGCGACTCGATGAAGCGCAGCTTGCCGCAATCGAGCAGGCCGTGCCACCCGAGGCCGTCGCCGGGGCACGTTATCCGGAAGCACATCTCGCGCACCTGGACAGCGAGCACGCCGGGTAGCCGCACACACGGCTACAGCAGCAACAGCAGCAGCAGCAGCACTCTGATTTCAGCCCAGGGGCTGGCCCCAGCAGCCACTCATTGGCCTGGTCACCAACACAGTTACGGCTGACGCTCTCTTCTCCTGACTTGACGGCGCCCGCACCCACGGGTTCGACGGAGTCCAGCGACTCGATCCGCGAAGCTGATCCCAAGAACTCGGATTCCGAGGCTCTGCTGTTGATCCGGCTGCGCTGCAATGTCGCCTCGAATTCCGCGACGCGCTCCGTCATCACAGCGGTCGGCAGCCCTGCGGTCCCCGGTGCTCCGGTTCCGGCTCGTCGTTGGGCGTGGTGGAGGGTTGGGGTGTGGGTGCAGATAGCGGCGCGTTCGAGACGTAGACCTGTGACACGGAGAGCGAGGCACGACCTGCGTCCCACTCGGCGGCAAAGGTAGTCGCAAAGTCGCCCTGCAGGCGATTCCGGTGCGCACGCCACGCGTCGGACATCGCCGAGGCGATCCGATCGATCGCCTGTTCCGGCTTTCGCACCAGGCATACCGTCTCGCCAAAGCGCAGTAAATCCTCGCGCGAGGGATAGTTGCGGTGCTTTGCGCCGGAGAAGAACTTCAACGCCATCGTGCGATCGTATCGGGTCTCGCCCGTGCGCAGATTGATGTGCGGATACACCGATGTCGTAACCACGTCGTAAAGCGGCGCGAGCCGGCGGTCCGCGGCAAGGGGGTGGGTGTAGAGCATCCCGAAGTTCTTCAGGTGCGCATCGCCATTACGCACCATGACCGAGAGGGTCAGGTACTCGAAGAAGGCGCCAAGATTCGCCGGTGTCTGCGTACCGCTGTAGTGGGCAATAATGCGTGCGATCGCCTCGTAGCTCTCGGTGTACTTGTAATGGCCCTGGTTGTCCCGCGGCTTGCCCATCAGCACCGACATGTCCTCGAAACCAAGGCGCTCGGGTGCGAGGTCGAAGCGACGCATCACGAAGAGCGCGCCGTCATCGGAGAGCCAGAATTCCGGGACCGTGAGGCCGGCCCGGCGTGCCGCATCCATGCACAGGAATTCGTTCTGCGTGAGCCACTCGTATTGCATGCCAGCCGCCTTCACGATCAGGTCAGGCTGCACGACCGTCAGGCGCTCGAGGGCGGTCTTGTCTGCATCGGGCATCATCACCTTGGGCTGGACGCCGGAGATGCCCGACTCGAAATACGTGTCGACCAGGAACGCGAACAGGTCGTTCGAGGACGATTCGCGAAGCAGCCGCGACAGACCGATGCGAGGGGGCGTCTCCTGCCACTGCTCGCCGGGTTCCACGAACTGCAAGCGTCCGATCTGGTGTCGTCCGGTGATTGCCAGTAGTCGCATATCGTCGACCTGCTCATGCTTGGCCAGCCGTCGCGCGATCATGTCGAAGAGGTAGCCTTCCGGCAGGTTCATCGCGAACACCGGCATGAGCAGATGACTCGCGTAGCTCTGCGCGCGGATGGGCATCGTCAACGAGACTTCGTTGACTCGATCCGTGGCCTCGTAGTTGAAGACGTACTGCGGTTCGCGGTGCAGCTGGCCGGCCATACCGGCTGGCGTGGCGACCTGCAGGTGCTTAACCTTCGCGGGCTTCGTCGGCATCGGGCTTGTCCAGTAGCAGGTGAATGCGGTCCAGGTCCAGGCGTGCATCGACGATGTTCAAGCCCTTACCCAACGCCGCGAGCGCGGCGAAGAGGGTGTGCATCGACACGTTGCGGCCGGCCTCCAGATCAACGATGGTCTGCCGGCGAAAGCCGGCGGACTTGGCCACCGCCTGCTGGCTGAGGCCCAGCGCCATGCGCTCAGCCTTGAAGGCCTGGCCAAGGCTTCGGGGATTGAGGGCGGGGGTGGCATCCATCGGCATGTCCTGTATGGCGGACAGTTAGCCCGCTTTAGTCAAGTTTAGTCCGCTAAAGCGGACATTTCAAGCGGGCGCCTTCCGAGGCAACGACTTCAATTCAGGCGCACAGCAGCAGGATCAGCAGCGGCAGAGCTACTCCACCGTCACGCTCTTGGCCAGATTTCGCGGCTGATCGACGTCCGTGCCCTTGAGGATGGCGACGTGGTAGGCGAGGAGCTGCAGCGGGACGGTGTAGACGGCCGGGGCCTGGAAATACGTCACGTGCTTCGGCATCTCGATGACGGTGACGCCGTCGCTCGGCTGGAACCCTGACTCGGGGTCGGCGAAGACGATGAGCTCGCCACCGCGCGCGCGCACTTCCATCAGGTTGGATTTGAGCTTCTCGAGGAGGTCGTTGTTGGGAGCCACGGCGATGACCGGCATGTCGGCATCGACCAGGGCGAGCGGACCGTGCTTGAGCTCCCCGGCGGGGTAGCTCTCGGCATGGATGTAGGAGATTTCCTTCAGCTTCAGCGCGCCTTCCATCGCGATGGGGTACAGGGCACCGCGGCCGAGGAAGAGGGTATGGTGCTTGTCGGCGAAGCGCTCGGCGAGCCGATGGATGACGGGATCGAGCGCGAGCGTGCGCTCGATGAGGGACGGCAGCTCGACGAGACGCGTCACGAGGCCATGCTCGCGCTCCGCATCCGCCCCATGGTGCCGGGCGAGCGCGATGACCAGCATGGAGAGCGCCGTGAGCTGGGTGGTGAACGCCTTGGTGGAGGCGACGCCGATCTCGGGACCGGCCCGCGTCAGCATCACCAGCTCCGACTCCCGCACCAGAGAGCTTTCGGGCACGTTGCAGATGGCGAGCGTCGACAGGTAGCCGGATTCCTTCGCGAGACGCAGAGCCGCGAGAGTGTCGGCGGTCTCTCCGGACTGGGAAATGGTGACGAACAGGGAATTCGGCGGCACCAGCGGATTGCGATAGCGGTACTCGCTCGCGATGTCCACCGCGCAGGGAATCCGGCAGATCTGCTCGATGAAGTAGCGCACGGTTGCGGCGGCATGGAAGCTCGTGCCGCAGGCGACGATGTGCACACCCGCCGTGCGCTTGAATACTTCGGCCGCCGCCGGGCCAAACGCGGCCTCGAGCAGCCGTCCGTTGGCCACCCGCTCCTGCAGCGTATCGGCGATGGCGCGCGGCTGCTCGTGGATCTCCTTCAACATGAAATGGCGATACTGTCCCTTCTCGGCCGCATCGGCGTTGAGCTCGCTCTCGCGCACCGCTCGCTCGACGGTGTTGCCGTTGGCGTCCATGATGCGCACCGATTTGCGGCGCACTTCGGCGACGTCACCCTCCTCCAGGAACATGAAGCGGCGGGTCACCGGCAGGAGCGCCGCGACATCGGAAGCGACAAAGTTCTCCTCCACACCGAGCCCGATGACGACCGGGCATCCCTGGCGCGCGGCCACGACGCGTTCCGGGTCCTTCTCGCTCACGACCGCCAGCGCGTAAGCGCCCTCGAGCTCCGCCACCGTGGCGCGCACCGCCTTGAAGAGGTCACTCAGAGTCTCGAGGTGGTGGTGAATCCGGTGCGCGACCACCTCGGTGTCGGTTTCCGAGACAAATCTGTAGCCGCCGCGCACGAGCTCGGCGCGCAGCTCCTCGTGGTTTTCGATGATGCCGTTGTGGACGATCGCGAGGCCGTCGAGCGACACGTGCGGATGCGCATTGCGCTCACTCGGCACCCCGTGGGTCGCCCAGCGGGTATGGGCGATCCCGAGATTGCCACTGGTGGGGGTGCGCTCGAGGGCCTCCTCGAGCATCCGCACCTTGCCGACGGTGCGCAACCGGGCGAGGTGGCCGGTGCCATTGAGTACGGCAATGCCCGCCGAGTCGTAGCCCCGGTACTCGAGGCGCCGCAGTCCCTCCATGAGGATGGGGACGACATTGCGCTCCGCAATCGCGCCGACAATTCCGCACATATGGCCAGGCCCCGGATGCCTCTAAGGGCGCCAGTTTGCCTCAATTCTCACCGCGGGGGGTCCCTGCCCTGCGAAGGCGCGAGCGTGGCCAGGCACGCTAGGTGCTCAGCCTGGCCGTACACCCGCATCTGCGGGGATCGCGCCTCGAGGCCCCGAATGAGCCTTCTCGTCTGGCTGATTGTCGGTGTAGTCATCGGGTACCTCGGCAGCCTAATCATGCGACCCGAGCCCGATCCGGGTGTGGTGGTGAGCAGCTCTGCGGGCATCCTCGGGGCGCTCCTGGCGGAGTGGCTCCTGGAGCCGCTTTTTGCCGGACCGCCGGATCGGGGCTACTTCAGTGTGACTGCGGTCGCCGTCTCCCTGCTCGGCGCGGTGGTCCTGGTGGCGCTCGTGAATTACCTGCGGCTGGGCCGGGTCCGATAGCGGTTGAATATGTCGGAACCAAACGTGCGCACACCCGGCTCCGCCGCATAACCCAGGTGCCCGAGGTCGAAGAGGTCCTCGACCGTGCGCAGCAGCGAGTAGTGGTTGTACGGCACCGTCGAGACGGTTCCCGGTCGAATGAAGGGCGATAGCGCCACCGCCCCGACTCTGCCGCCACCCGGTCCGCGGAATCCCGGGGCGTCAGTCGCTCCCGGCAGGGGTTTCTCCCCGCAGCAGGCATCGAAGCCATCCGGTGGCGAGCCGTCCGACTCATCGAAAGTGATCACGAGCAGCCCATCCTTGCGAAAGGCCGGTGAGCGGGTGATGCGCGGCACCCACTTCTCGAGGAAGCCGTTGATGCCCTCGAGGCCGCCGGGCGCGCCGTCGGAACAGCGTGGATCGTGCCCGTCGTGGCAGAGGTTGGGAGTGATGAAGGAGTAGTTGGGCGTCGTCGCGATGCTGCGCAGGTCGGTGGTCAGCACCTCGAGATTCACCACGTGAGCGGCGCAGCGTTTCGGGTGATCGAGAACGGTATGGAAGTAAACGAAGGGATCGTGCTTGGAGGCGTATTCGTCACCGCCGCTCGCACGCTCCGTAAGGTCTGTGCGGCCGATCCGCGCCACGCTGCAGGTGGCTGGCCGATCGCGAGTCGCATCGACACCGAGATCCTCCATGTAGCCCTTCCAGGTGAGATGCGCCTTCTCGAGCTGATCCGCAACCGTCCGCACGCTCGCCGGATACACACAGCCGACACCGGGCAGCTCGCCCTCGGCATCGAGGGTGCCGCTCGGCTGGAACTCGGTCGCCTGCGGACAGTCCCGCTGCGTCGCCGGATTCGGTGCCTGACCGCTCACGATCGCGACGTAGTTGTCGAGACTCCAGTGGCCCGTCGCGTAGTAGTTCTCGAGAAGTGCCCCTTGCGCAGGGAGGGTTTGGGCGAGATACGGCGCGGCACCGTTCGGGCCAAAGGCTTCGCTGAAGGATTTGTTCTCCAGCACGATGAGAAAGACATGGCGGATCCGCGGCAGCGTGCCGGTGTGCAGATCCCCGGCCGGTGAGGGGCTCACAGCCGCCAGAAAAAGGAGAGGCAGCGCGATTGCGCCGAAGAAAGAGCGGGCAGCTCGAGTGGGGGGGGTGTGCATTTGAGGACAATGGGCTTATGCGGCACCTGGCCGGCATGCGGACTCTAGCGCCGATGCCCCGCGCGCGCGCTATGATTTCAGCCCTTCCGCTCCGCACACGAGGTCACCGCACATGAGCTGCTGGTCGCTGACGGCCCTCAAGCCCCGCGGTCAGGGCAAGTCGCGGCTCGCTCCCGGGCTTGCGCCCGAGGAGCGGGGTGTGCTCGTGCAATCCATGCTCACCCACGTCCTCGGGGCCTTGAGGGCCACACCGGAGGTCGACAGGGTGGCGGTCGTGGGTCGTGATCTCGAGGACCTGCCGCCTGAGATCGTCAGGCTCGAGGATAGCGGCGGTGGGCTCAACGAGGCGCTGACCCATGCCACGCGGCTGGCTGCCGCGGGCGGCGCGACGCATGCCCTCATCGTGCATGCCGACCTGCCCCGGCTGCGCAGCGAGGAGCTCACGGCCCTGATCGAAGGCTCGAGAGCCTGCGCAATCGCCCTCGCACCCGATCATCGCGGCACCGGAACCAACGCGCTCTGCGTGCCGCTGCCGCTGCCTCTGGAGCTCGAGTTCGGACCCGGGAGCTTCGCGCGACATCTGCAGCAGGCGGCGGCGATCGGGTGCAGGCCCGCCGTCATCCGACTTCCCGGGCTCGCCTTCGATCTCGATGAGTTGGAAGACCTGCGCTCGTACGAGGATACCGGGCGCCTCGAGCATCTCGATCCGGCCGTTTTGCTCCCCGCGGCGGAGGAGTTG
Source organism: Steroidobacteraceae bacterium (assembly GCA_049579785.1). GTDB lineage: Bacteria > Pseudomonadota > Gammaproteobacteria > Steroidobacterales > Steroidobacteraceae > 13-2-20CM-66-19. The sequence continues at coordinate 1,005 of JBAUOO010000172.1, read as the reverse complement.
ACACTGGCCGGTCACGGGCACGCGGTGACCTACTCCCGCAAGGTGTTCATTCCGCTCACCCAGCTCTGCCGCGACGTCTGTCATTACTGTACGTTCGCCAAGGCGCCACGCGCCCTCGCGGCTCCATTCCTGACGATCGAGCAGGCACTCGCCATCGCGCGGGCGGGCGCCGCCGCCGGGTGTCAGGAGGCGCTCTTCACGCTGGGCGACAAGCCCGAGCTGCGCTACGGCGCGGTCCGACGCTTTCTCGAGGCGGGCGGCTACGCGAGCACCCTCGATTACCTCGTGGCGGTGGCCCGCGAAGTCCAGTCGCAGAGCGGACTCCTGCCGCACCTCAACCCCGGAGTCATGACCCGCGAGGACATCGAGAAGCTTCGCCGGGTCAGCGTCTCCATGGGCCTCATGCTCGAGACTGCCTCGCAGCGGCTGTCGGCGCGCGGCGGTCCGCACTGGGGCTCGCCGGATAAGCGCCCGTCGGTGCGGCTCGCGACGCTCGAGGCCGCGGGCGAAGCGGCGGTTCCCTTCACGACCGGACTGCTCATCGGCATCGGCGAGACGCGCCGCGAGCGGATCGAGGCGTTGCTTGCCATCCGCTCGCTCCACCGCCGCTTCGGTCACATCCAGGAAGTCATCATCCAGAACTTTCGCGCCAAGCCGGGCACGCGCATGGCACACGCTCCCGAGCCGTTCCTGGAAGAGCACCTGTGGACGATCGCCGTCGCCCGACTGCTCTTGGGTCCCGATATGTCGATCCAGGCGCCGCCGAACCTGCGGGCGGGCGCGCTCGGCGCGCTCATCCGGGCGGGCGTCAACGACTGGGGCGGTGTGTCCCCGGTCACTCCCGATCACGTCAACCCCGAGTCGCCGTGGCCGCATCTGGCAACGCTCGCGGCGCAGACGCGCGCGGCGGGACGCGTGTTGCTCGAGCGGCTGGCCATCACGCCGCGACATGCGCGCGCCGCGGACCGCTGGGTGGACGGATCGCTGCGCAGCGCCGTCGTGAGA
>JBAUOO010000171.1:0-3336 GCA_049579785.1 Steroidobacteraceae bacterium | reverse complement strand
GTCTGGAGGAGGCACGATGGTTCCGGTCCTGTCAGTGCTCCCTACGGAGGTTTTCGCCGCGCGGCCCCCAATGAGCAGGCCGCCACCCGCGTCGGCGAGCGCGCCATAGTCGTCGTTGAGGGCTTCGACTATGGCATGGCCCGGGCTCAATAAGAATGCACCGATCTTCTCGGTTGCAACTTTGGAATAGACACTGCGCTTATTGCTCTGCATCACAATGTATACCCCCGGGCCAATGCAGAACCAGTCCACGGGGCGAGAGTGACGTCTGGCATCGAGTTGCGCTACGCGAAGGATTGCTTCGGCACCGAGGGCGCCGAACCCGGGTCTGCGGTCCGCTCAATCAACGTCAAGAGCTTGCGAGCTTCCTTCATGCTGTCATGGGATGCCGCGACGCGAGCTCGACCCGCGTTACCCATGGTTTCGAGTTCATTCACAGTAGCCTCCAATGCCGGGCGCATCGCCTGCGATAGGGCGACTTCGTCCCCAGCGGGTACGAGCCAGCCTGTCTTGCCGTTTTCGACAAGTTCAGGAATGCCGCCTACATAGGTCGAGATCACGGGTCGGCCGAGCGCCATGGCCTCCATGATGACCGTTGGCAATCCTTCGTAAAAACTCGGTAGCACGAGAGCGCGAGCGGCCAGCAGTTCCTCTTTTACCCGCGGGCCAGAGACCCAGCCGAGCACGGTGATCACGCCTTCAAGTCCTGCGAGGCTGATTTCTTCCTCAACGCGGCTGCGGAAAGGACCGTCTCCAACCAGAACGATCTCGCAAGCGACTCCCGCCTCGCGAAGCCGCCGCGCAGCCTGTACCAAGATGAGTTGGCCTTTCCAGGCGTCGATTCGTCCGACGCAGACAAACCGCGGAGCGGCAGGAAGACGTTGAACGGTACTGTCCAGGAACAGGTGGTCGACACCGCAATGAACGACCTCGATCTTTCGCCATTGGTCAGGGTGCGACCAGCGCATCAACTGGCTCTTTCCAAAGGAGCTTACGCACACCGCGAAGGCCGCGTGCTCGAGCTTGACGTCGAGGGACTGCAGTGGGGCCTTTTCAAACTCGTCGGCACCATGCGCAGTGAAGCTGTACGGGATCCCGGAAAAGTGCCTGGCGAACATTGCGATGGCGGCCGAATTGGTACCGAAATGCGCGTGAACATGCTCGATGCCGTCGCGCCGACACCACGACGCGAGTACCACGGCTTCAGCCACATAAATCAAGTGACGCAATATACCGCGATCGGAGCGCCAGCCAATCGCGATAGCCTCTCGAAGAGCGCGCCCCCAGGCGACGGGTTGAGTCAGCATCGAGATCGCGCAACGCCAAGCGATCTCGCCGATTCCGGTGCGGAGGATGTGCCTGGTCAGCTTCGCTTCGATCTCGTCTTCCGGATCGACCGACTTGAAGTTGTGCCCGCCGTCCCCCAGTGCATAGCGAAATATGATGGCGCCCGAGGCCTCCATTCCGCGGATCTCGCGACGAATGAAGGTGTGCGTCGCCGCGGGGTATTGATTGATGAAATAGCCGATTCTCATGCCTCAATACTTAAAAAATTAATGTCGCCGGGGTGAGCGACCGTCACTTGTATTCAATCAAGGTCGCGGCGCGTCGCCGCGCTTTGTACCATAGAAGTCGCAGGATCCCCTGAAATTCCGCGAACTTGCCGACGGTGACCAAGGCGGCGCGCTGCCATGCGAAACGAGAGCCCGATCTGTCCTTGAGTGCAAGCCGACCGATTTGCAAGGGGTAGAGCAACGCGCCGAGCAAAACGGCCGGACGGCCGAGCGCGCCGATACCGATCGCGGCTGGCAGTAAACCACCCCACATAAGCGCTCGCAACGTCTCGCGACGCCAAATGCCGTTCGGGGAATTCCGGTGCAACCAGGCGACATCTGCGTAGCCGTAGCCGCAGCGGACGGCACGTGCCCACCATTGCCCGAACCTCGTGATCGCCGCGTCATGCAAGGTCATTCCCGTGTCGAGGCGCCAGATTCTCCAGCCCTGTAAGCGCAAGCGCAGGCAGAGTTCCGGCTCCTCTCCTGCGATCAGCGTCGAGCGGAACCGGCCCGCCGCTTCGAACGCCTCGGACCTCACGAGCGCGTCGCCCCCGCAAGCCGCTGCCTCGCCTACCGGAGTGTCCCACTCCAGGTCGCAAAGCCGGTTGTAGAGCGACCCATCCGGGTGACGCTCCCTTCGTCGGCCACACACGATCGCGACGTCCCTTCGATCGGTAAGGAAAGCCCTCGCTGCCTCGAGCCATCCGGATACCAGGGTGCAGTCGCCGTCGATAAATTGAACAAAGCGGATATCGGGGTGCAGTACCTTGAGGGCCAGGAACCCCTCGTTACGCGCCCGGGCCGCAGTGAACGGCAGGTTCGGATCCAGCCTTACGACATAAACTTTGAATTTTGTAGCGGACTCTACACTTGCGTCTGTGGAACCCGAGTCAACGTATATGACGCGACTCGCAGAGGCTCTGATCGAATTGAGACAATTAACCAGCCGCTCACCTTCATTGCGGCCGATCACAACCACTCCCACGTCGTCTGCTATAGCCATACCAATGGAGGGACGGTCATGCACGGGACCGTCACTGTCGAACGGCACGCAAATACGCTCGCCGATCTCGCGAGCGATCGGCGGGGCGCTGGACCCACGCGATCGGGTAGCGTGGTCCAGGTCGCTGATGCCGGGTACCCTGACGGGTGGCAGCGCTGTGCATTTGCCGCTCGAGCTTCGCGTGCGGACGACATCCGCAAGGTCTATGAGCGGCCTCTCGAACCCCGTGATCGCCGCGATTGGCAGCGGCCTGCCACAGTCGAGGTGGCAGCCCATCAGTCCGGCGACGACGAGATGGAAATCGCGCTCTCTGAGCGCGACGATCGCTGACTCGACGTCGGCGCGCCGAGAGCGCCCCTCCGAGCACAATTGTCATCGCCTTCCCACCGGCGGGCATGCCATATTGTTTTTTGGCAGTTCGCGCTCCACAGCTAACGGTACCACGGGCTCTAACATAAAGCTGCGCACCGCTGACAGCGAACTGTGAAAAAGATTCAAAGTCGGCGCGACGGGAAAAATGAGACAGGCCACACCCACGGTATGGATGTTCTCCGTAACGTGAAGTGTGATGCAGTCGATCGCCGCAGCCTCTCTACTCGATGGCGGCTGGTAAGGCATTCTCGCCTCTACCACCCCATATCGTTGTCTGATAGTCAACCACGCGGTCTACAAACTCGATTTGGTTGGCCGTTTGCTCCTTCCGGCCATGAATCCTAATAGAATCTCCATAGCAGCCTGATCGTCATGGAGATGACCAACGGCACGGGGATGGTGATT
>JBAUOO010000170.1:0-60902 GCA_049579785.1 Steroidobacteraceae bacterium | reverse complement strand
GTACCGGCTGCGGCTACCAAACCGCCGTGCTGGCGCCGCTCGTCGAGCGCATCTACACCATCGAGCGCATCGCGCCGCTCCTCGATCGCGCCAAGGAGCGGCTGAAGGAGCTCGGCATCCGTAATGTCAGATTCCGGCATGGCGATGGCAGTGCGGGCTGGAAATCACAGGCGCCGTTCGATGGCATCCTGGTGGCCGCCGCACCGCTCGTGGTTCCCGAGGCACTCTTCAAGCAGCTGCAGGTGGGCGCGCGACTGCTCGTGCCCGTGGGGCCCGAGGGCGAGCAGGAGCTGGTGCGTTTCACCCGCCGCGAGCAACGCATCGATCGGGAGTCGCTCGGACCCGTGGCATTCGTGCCGCTTCTGGGGGGCACGGGGTGAGACGGTAAATATTCAAGATGAGATTTAGTAAATAAGTACTTGAAATAACAAATATTTAAAATATCCAGTTGCGAATGGAACTGTGACCTGTTTAACATGACGGCCTGTCGCTTAGCGCCGACAGTGGCGCGATCCACCGCAGAGCAGCCGGAAGAGGGCACAGGGAGGAGGGGATGCCGCAAGAAAAGCAACAACAGCGACGCACAAGAAGAAAAGCATGCCGCCGTCCGAGTCTGTCAGCTTAGGATGGTGGGTCGGTTGGTTGATGCCCCTCCCCCTGTGTCTTCTTCCGGCGGCTTTGCCGCCGGAAGAAGACACCTACTCCAAGAACAGGGCGGCCAGGGCGCGTCGCTCCTCCTGCACCAGGATGTTGTAGGTCCGGCAGGCCGCTCCGAGATCCATCACCTCGAGTCCCACGCCGCGCATGGCGAAGGCCGCGCGGATGTCCGCCGGCGGGAAGCGCTGCCGCTCGCCCGTGCCGAGCAGCACGACTTCAGGTTGAAGCGCGAAGATCGCCGTAAGGTGCTCTGGCGCCAGCGCCTCGAACCTCGCCGGCGGCCAATCGGTGATCAGCCGGTCGGCGGACACGATGCAGCTCGAGCGTACCCGCTCCTCACCGATCCGTAGCTCCGTCCGGGAGTAGGCGCGCACGAGGTTTACTCTCGAGCTGCTCTCCAATGTGAACTTCATAGACGGCTAGGATACGCCCGTGCGCGAGATCGTCATCGTCGTTACGGATCTGTATCTCGAGCCCGAGCTCGCCGGTCGGGCGCAAGCCGCTGCCGCGGTAGCGGATGTACCGTCGCCGGTGGGGTCACCGCTTTCTCAGGCGAGCGCGGGCGCGGCACCCGGCCTGGAGCACCTCGCGCGCTTCGCTCAGCGCAAGACTCTGCACGAAGGTTGGCGCGCGTGGATCGCGCGTTGGGCGGGTCTTGCGCCGTACGCCGATGCGGCTCCCGCGAGCGTCGCGGCCGCGCCGCTTGCGGCGGCGCTCGGGAGTCGCGCGGTATGGCTCGCAACGCCGCTGCACCTGATCGCCGGCCTCACGCGCTTGCATTTCGATCGGCGCGGCATTCTGCGCCTGCCGCCCGGGGAATGCGACGCGCTCGCGGTGAGTTTCCAGGACACGTTTCGCGACTCGGGGTTCGATCTGCATCCGCTCGCAAGCGGTGAGCTGCTCCTTTCCGGGCCCGCGGGGGCCGCGCCCTCGAGGAGCACCGAGCCCGCGCGGATTCTGCTGACCTCCATCGATGAGGCGCTCGCGGTCGCAGAAGGCGCTCCGGCACTGCGCCGCCTGAGCGGGGAGATCGAGATGTGGCTGCACTCGCATCCGATCAACGCGCGACGCGCACAGCGGGGCGCGCCGGGAATTGCAACACTATGGCTGTGGGGTGGCGGCGCGCCCGCCATCTCTCCCGGCACCGCTTCGCGCGGGCTCGATGCAGCGTTCGGATCGGATGCCTATGTTCAGGGTCTCTGGCGGCTAGCCGGAGGAGAAACCCGACCGATGCCGGTAGACTGGCGGGCGATGATCGGTGAGAGGCGCGCGCCGCGCGCGCTCGGCGTGGTGGAGATTGCCGAATTGCTGCACACAGAAGCTTCCTGGCGTCTTGCGGATGCCGTGGCGGAAATCGACCGCCGGCTCATATCCCCGTCGCTCGATGCGCTGCATCGCGCCGAGCTCGAGCGGCTGGTGCTGGTGGCCAATGATCGATGCTTCAGTATTCGTGCGGCGGACCGTTGGCGGCTGTGGCGGCGCAAACGCACGGCTCTCGAGGGACTCGCTTGAATCTGCGCGTCGTACGGCGAGGGGCGCGCGCCGAGGAGGCGGCCCCACTCGGAGCCGGGCTCCATCCGGTGCTGCGCCGCGTCTATCTCGCCCGCGGGCTGCTCAGCGCCGACGACCTCGATCTCTCACTCGATCGCCTCTTGCCGGTGAGCACGCTCGACAGCATCGCCGCCGCCGTGGACCTGCTCCTCGAGCATCGGGCCGCGGGCCGGGTGCTGGTGATCGGGGATTTCGATACCGATGGGGCCACGAGCACGGCGCTCGTCGTCAGGGCGCTCACCGCCTGGGGCTTCGCCGCCGCCGACTTCCTCGTGCCGAACCGGTTCGAGTTCGGCTACGGCCTCACACCCGAGATCGTGCGGCTGGCCGCCGGACGCGCTCCCTCGCTCATCATCACGGTGGACAACGGCGTGTCGAGCGCCGCCGGGGTCGTGGAGGCGCGCTCGCGCGGCATCGATGTGCTGATCACCGATCATCATCTGCCGGGCACCGAGCTGCCCACCGCCAACGTCATCGTCAATCCCAACCTGACGGGCAGTCTTTTCAAGAGTCGCGCGCTGGCGGGCGTCGGTGTGGCCTTCTATGTGATGGCGGCGTTGAAGCGGCGGCTCGACGAGGAGCGGCTGGCGCCGCCAGGGGCGCCGGGCGCTGCGGAGTTTCTCGACCTGGTCGCTCTGGGCACGGTCGCCGATCTGGTGCCGCTCGATCTCAACAACCGGGTGCTCGTGGCCCAGGGATTGAAGCGCATCCGCGCCGGCCGCTGCGCCGCCGGTATCCGCGCGCTGCTCGAGATCGCGGGTCGGTCTCTCGAGGGTCTCATTGCCGCCGATCTCGCCTTTGCCGTCGCGCCGCGCCTGAACGCCGCGGGTCGACTCGATGATATGACCGTGGGAATCCAGTGTCTGCTCGCGGATGAGGCCGAAGCGGCCGCTGCGCTCGCCGCGCGTCTCGATGAGCTCAACCGGGAGCGGCGGTCGATCGAGGCGCGTATGCAGGCGGAGGCCCTCATCGCGGTGCGACGGCTGCGCGATCCGGGACCGCGCGCCCTGCGGCGCAGCGGGGTATGTCTCTTCGACGAGAGCTGGCACCAGGGTGTCGTCGGGTTGGTCGCGAGCCGCATCAAGGAGCGCATCCGCCGGCCGGTGATCGCCTTTGCGAGCGCGGCGGAGGGGCAGTTGCGCGGCTCGGCGCGCTCGATGCCGGGTATTCACATCAGGGATGTACTCGCCAATATCGATGCCCGCCATCCGCAGCTCATCGGCCGATTCGGCGGCCACGCCATGGCGGCCGGCCTGACGCTCGAGCGCTCCAAGCTCGATTTCTTCGCGCGCGCCTTCGACGAGGAGGTCGCCGCCTGGCTTGCGCAATGCGGTCCGAGCGATGCGATCGAGACCGACGGCGAGCTCGCCGTGGAGGAGATCGCGCTCGAGACGGCGAACGCGCTGCGCGCCGGCGGCCCCTGGGGTCAAGCCTTCCCCGAGCCCTCCTTCGACGGTGTGTTCTCGATCCGCAGTGCCCGCGTGGTGGGGGACCGGCATCTGAAGATGTGGCTCGAATTGCCGCGCACCGGCCGCTCCTTCGATGCCATCGCTTTCAATCACATCGAAGAGGATGCGGCGGCCTTCACTTTGCCGGAGGGCTCCCTGCAGCTCGTTTACCGGCTGGATGTCAACGAGTATCGGGGAGAGAGGCGGCTGCAGCTGCTGGTGGATCACGTGCTGCCGGTGTTGTAGCTCTCTGGCGACGGCCGCTGCCGTTCTGCGGCCCGGCGTGAACGGCGTCGCAGTGTGGGTTCGCGGGCTCGGCTAACGTTTGCCCGCCGCGGCGGGTCCGCGCGGGAGGGTGTCTTGCCTTGCAAAGCAATTGCAGCGGGTGGCGCAGTGGCGTTGATGCTCGCCGGCCTCGGCGGGCCGGCGGCTTCGGCGGCGACGGCGGATTTTGCGGTGGCAGTGCGCGCCGGCACTCCAGGCGTGGGATTGGACCTTGATCTCGGTCTCTCGCCATCCTTCGGCATGCGTGTCGGCTTCGCCGGCTTCAACGTCAATCACACGATCGACACTTCGGACGTCGACTATGACGGTCGCCTGAAACTCAGAACCATTACCGGCCTTCTCGACTGGTACGTGTTCCGGGGAGGCTTTCACCTGACGGCGGGCGTTGCCGGCAACGGCACGAAGCTCGATGTCGTAGGACAGCCGAGTCAGGGTTTCTACACCATCAATGGCACGACCTATTCGAGCGCTCAGCTCGGCTCGCTCAGCGGTGAGCTCAAATTCGGCAACGCGGTCTCCCCCTATGTGGGCTTCGGCTGGGGAAATCCCGCCGGCGAGAGCAGCCGCGTTCACTTCCTGCTCGACGTCGGCGCCATCTATGGCGGAACCCCGAGCGTCTCCCTGACGGCGCAGTGCGGCTCGGCCGCGCCGCCGGGCTCGGCGCTTTGTCAGCAGATTCAGAGCAACGTCGCCACCGAGGAGCAGAAGCTTCGCGACAAGGCGGACATCCTGCGCTGGTATCCGGTGGTCAATCTCGGAGTTGCGGTGCGGTTCTGAGCGCCGTAGCATGCCGGGCTTCCTTTACCGCACCGCTTCTCACGGCTCTCAATATGGAAGTCAATCAGCTCAAGCGCCACCTCAAAGACCTGGGCGAGCGCACCGCCTCGCTACGGGGGTTTCTTTGAGTACGACCGCAAGAAAGAGCGCCTGGAGGAGGTAGGGCGGGAGCTCGAGGACCCGGCCGTCTGGTCCCAGCCCGAGCGCGCGCAGGAGCTCGGCAAGGAGCGCTCGCGACTTGCCGCCGATGTGACGGAGCTCGATCGCACCGCCAAGGGCATCGCCGATGCGGCGGAGCTCCTCGAGCTCGCCGAAGGGGAGGGTGATGAGGCCGCGGCGCGCGACATCGGCCGGGACGCCGAGCGGCTCGAGGGCGATGTGCGGCGCCTCGAGCTCAAGCGCATGTTTCGCGGGCCGATGGACTCGCACAGCGCCTTTCTGGACATCCAGGCGGGTGCCGGCGGCACGGAGGCACAGGACTGGGCGCAGATGCTCCTGCGCATGTATCTGCGCTGGGGGGCCGCGCACGGCTTCTCCTGCGAGGTCATCGACTCCAGTCCCGGCGAGGTGGCGGGGGTGAAGAGCGCCACCATCGAGGTGCAGGGTGAGTACGCCTATGGTTGGCTGCGGACCGAGATCGGGGTGCATCGGCTGGTCCGCAAGTCGCCGTTCGACTCCGGCAACCGGCGGCATACCTCTTTCGCCTCCGTGTTCGTGTCGCCGGAGATCGACGATGACATCGAGATCGACATCAACCCCGCCGACCTGAAGACCGATGTTTACCGCTCCTCCGGCGCCGGCGGCCAGCACGTCAACAAGACCGAGTCGGCGGTGCGCATCACCCACCTGCCCACCGGCATCGTGGTCGCGTGTCAGAACGAGCGCAGTCAGCACAAGAACCGCTCCACGGCCATGAAGATGCTGAAGGCGAAGCTCTACGAGCTCGAGGTGAACAAGCGCAACGCCGCCGCCCGGGTGCTCGAGGAGTCGAAGTCGGATGTGAGCTGGGGCAATCAGATCCGCTCCTACGTGCTCGATCAGTCGCGCATCAAGGACCTGCGCACGGGCGTCGAAGTCGGTAACACCACCGCGGTGCTCGACGGCGATCTCGATCAATTCATGGAGGCCTCGCTCAAAGCGGGCCTGTAACCCACATGACAGAGAAGCAGCAAGACAACGGCTCCTCCGGGGCGCCGCTGGAGGACGGGGAGGAGAACAAGCTGATCGCGGAGCGCCGCGGCAAGCTGGCGCAGCTGCGCACGCGCGGCCCCGCCTTTCCGAACGACTTCCGCCGCACGGCGCTCGCCGGGGAGCTGCAGAGCGCCTTCGGCGAGCGCGATCGCGATTGGCTCGAAGCCAACCCGACGCGGGTCAGCGTCGGCGGCCGTATGCTCCTCAGGCGCGGCCAGGGCAGGGTGAGCTTCGCCGACATCGCGGACCGGACCGGTCAGATCCAGCTCTTCCTGCAGAAGGACGCGGTCGGAGCCGAGGCGTACGCGGAGTTCAAGAGCTGGGACATCGGCGACATAGTGGGCGCAACCGGAATGCTCTTCAGAACCAATGCCGGGGAGCTCTCGGTGCGGGTGGAGAGCCTGCGCCTGCTGGTGAAGTCGCTGCGGCCGCTGCCGGACAAGTGGCACGGGCTCGCCGACATCGAGACGCGCTATCGCCGGCGCTACGTCGATCTGATCGTCAATGAGGCGAGTCGCAGCGTCTTTCGTACGCGCGCGCGGATCATCCGCTATCTGCGTGATTTTCTCGACGCACTCGATTTCCTCGAGGTCGAGACGCCGATGATGCAGCCGATCCCCGGTGGCGCCGCGGCACGGCCGTTCACGACGCATCACAACGCGCTGGGTCTTGACATGTATCTTCGGATCGCGCCGGAGCTGTATCTGAAGCGCCTGGTGGTCGGCGGATTCGAGCGGGTGTACGAGATCAACCGCAACTTCCGCAACGAGGGACTCTCGACCCGGCACAACCCGGAATTCACCATGCTGGAGCTCTACCTCGCGTACGCCGATTACGGCGCCCTGATGGACTGGATCGAGAAGGCGCTGCGTGGCCTCGCCGATACGATCCACGGCTCGCAGAGAGTGAAGTATCAGGGACGCGAGTACGATCTGTCGCGGCCGTTTCGGCGAGTCACGGTGGAGCAGGCGATCCTCGAGAACAACGCCGGGCTCGATGCGTTATCGCTGCGCGATGCGCGCTACCTGCGCAAGTTCTGCGAGCGGCTCGGCATTCCCGTGCAGCCGCACGATGGCCCGGGGAAGCTGCAGATGGAGATCTTCGAGAAGACCGCCGAGCACACCCTGCTCGATCCCACGTTCGTGCACGCCTATCCGGCGGAGGTCTCGCCGCTGTCCCGCGCCAACGACGCCGATCCCTTCCTGACGGACCGTTTCGAGTTTTTCCTCGCCGGTCGCGAGCTCGCCAACGGCTTCTCCGAGCTCAACGATCCGGAGGATCAGGCCGCGCGCTTTCGGGCGCAGGTCGCGCGCAAGGACCGGGGCGATGAGGAAGCCATGTTCTACGACGCCGACTATATCCGCGCCCTCGAGTACGGCATGCCGCCCACGGCGGGCCTTGGCGTCGGTATCGACCGCGTGGTGATGTTCTTTACGGACTCTCCCTCCATCCGGGACGTCATCCTGTTTCCGCACCTGCGTCCGGAATGATCGGTCCCGATGCGCCGAACACATCCGTGTGCCGGTGCCGGCCGTTCAGTCGGGGAGGGCGTATGGAAGGTCCAGGCGCTCGATGTCGGGCGGCAGCTCGCCCGCGAGGCTCGTCGGCAGCATGGCGGGGCTCGCGCGTCGGGGTCCTGCGGGCGCCGTGGCGAATGGCGCCCACACCGCCCCCGTGGTGCTGAGCTCCGTGGGTACGACGGCGTGCAGGGCAGCCCCCGTGGCGGGGGCGCCGACGTTGGTGCGCGTGAGCGCGGCCGATCCGGCTTGCGAGGGTCGAGCGCCGAGCGGCGCATTGACCCGCTCCAGCATCGCATCCGGTTGCGTGGCGGCGCTGAGCTCCGGCTCGACGCTCCGAAGCGGCGCGACCGCGAGGAACTCACAGCGCCCGTCCTCGAGCCGCACCGCCTCGACGACCTTGAACGCGCGGCCATCGGTCAGCTCGCCGTCGTCGCCCGGCTTGAGGTCGAGCGGACCGCGCGACCTGAAGCGCTGCAGTCGACGCTTGACGCGCCCGCGGTAATGCGCACGCGCGATCACCTCCTGACCCGTGTAACAGCCCTTGTCGAAAGCAATCGCGCCGATCACATCGAGATTCAACATCTGGGCGACAAACTCCTCGGAGGTCGCGCTGTAGACCTGCGGCAGCCCGGCGATGATGTCGAGCTGCCGCCAGGTGTCGCGGCTCGCCGGGGTGCTCGCCGGCAGGTCCTGGTTCGCCTGGCCTCCCGCGCCCGTGGGCACGATCATGAGCCATCGTCCGGGTTGCTCACCCACGCAGAGAAGAAGGCGATCGCCGAGCCGATGCTGTGCGCCGGCGGTCGTCGGCAGAGCGCCAGGCGATGAGGCAGTCACGGCACTCGAGGTCACGAGCCCGCTGATGCGCCAGTTCGGCGACTCATCGGTCACGCTCACCCTGGCGCGCAGGACGTATTTCGAGAGACGAGCGGCCACGGTGGCGGTCAACTCACGCGGCAGAAGAGCCAGCAGATCATCCGGCGCGAGCTGCACGATGCGCAGCAGTGCGATCGTGCGGCCCTGAGGGTTGTGGAGGCCGGCGAGGGCGGAGCGCTCGGCGCTCACGCGCGCAAGGTCATTCGACAGTTGGCCCTGCAGGAAGCGAACGGCGTCGGCGCCCCCGATGCGCAGCGCACCGAGATCGTCGAGCTCGACTGACTGGAAGCGACCGGCATTCATGTGACTGATGATGACTACGTTGCCGTGGCGGCGGGAAGCGGCTTCATGGCCGCCGGAGCTGAATTCTGGCACACTTGTAAAATATGCAGATCAACCCAGAGAAGAACTCCGCGACTTCGCCTTCCGTTCCGCCTTCCGCCACCGATTCTCGCCCCCACCATACCGCGGATCCCGCCGCGGTGGGATCCGCCGAGCCCGGATGCGAGATCGGCGGCCCTCCGGGTCCCGAGCCCACGCGCTTCGGTGACTGGGAGCGCAAAGGACGCTGCATCGATTTCTAGTCCGCGAAGGCCCTGAGTTCCGCGTGCATGTAGCGATAGGCCCCGGGAAACCCCATGACCGAAAGACCGCTATCCCCGCACCTGAGTGTGTACAGGATGTACCGCTATACCCTGCTGAGCTCCATTCTCAACCGGGCCGCCGGCCTCGTGCTCTCCGTCGGGCTCATTCTGCTCGTCTACTGGCTGGTGGCGATCGCGGGCGGCCCGGCCGCCTACCGGGGCGCGCGCGAGGTGCTCTCGCTCAATCCGCTCAAGGCGGTCTACGTTCTCCTCCTTGCCGCGTTCTCGTATCACTTCTTTGCCGGAATCCGTCACCTCATCTGGGACAGCGGCCACGGGCTCGAGCGCGCGCAGGCCAGGCGCAGCGCACGGCTCCTGGCTGTCGCGAGCGTACTGCTGTTCGTGGGCCTCACATGGTGGGCGCTGCACGCCGTGGCGCGCACGCCATGAGTAGTTTGCGCAGTCCGCTCGCCAGGGTTCTCGGCCAAGGCTCGGCGAAGGATGGAGTGCATCACTGGTGGGTGCAGCGCCTCAGCTCGGTGGCCCTGGTACCGCTCACCGTCTGGTTCGTCGTCTCGGTGCTGTCGCTCCCCACGCTCGATGATGCGACGGTCACCGCCTGGATCGGGCAACTCTGGACGATGGTGTTCCTCATCCTGCTCGTGCTCACGGCCAGCTGGCATTCGCAGCTCGGCGTGCGCGTGGTGGTGGAGGATTACGTCCACGGCAGCGGCACCAAGGCGCTGACGCTGGCGCTCGTTACCTTCCTTCATGTGCTCGTGGCGGTGGCAGGGGTGCTCGCCATCCTCAAGGTGGGTTTGGGGGGCGCGGCGTGAACGCCTACGAGATCATCGATCATACCTACGATGTCATCGTGATAGGCGCGGGTGGCTCGGGGCTGCGCGCGACGCTGGGGCTCGCGGAAGCGGGGCTCTCGACCGCCTGCATCTCCAAGCTCTTCCCGACTCGAAGCCACACGGTTGCCGCCCAGGGCGGTATCAGCGCCGCTCTCGGCAACATGGGCGAGGACGATTGGCGCTGGCACATGTACGACACGGTCAAGGGGTCGGATTGGCTGGGCGATCAGGATGCGATCGAGCTCATGTGCAAGGAGGCGCCCGCGGCGGTGATCGAGCTCGAGCACTACGGCGTGCCGTTCTCGCGCACGGAGGAGGGTCGCATCTACCAGCGGCCCTTCGGCGGCATGACCACGCACTTCGGCAAAGGGATCGCCCAGCGCACCTGCGCCGCCGCCGACCGCACCGGCCACGCGATGTTGCACACGCTGTACCAACAGTCGATCCGCCGCTGCGCGACCTTCTTCCTCGAATACTTCGCGATCGATCTCATGATGGAGAACGGGGTCTGCCGCGGCGTCATCGCCCTCGACATGACCGAGGGCAAGGTCCACCGCTTCCGCGCCCACATGACCATTCTCGCGACAGGCGGCTACGGACGGGCTTACTTCTCCTGCACCTCGGCGCACTCCTGTACCGGCGACGGCAACGCCATGGTGCTGCGCGCGGGCCTGCCCCTGCAGGATATGGAATTCGTGCAGTTCCATCCGACCGGCATCTACGGCGCCGGCTGCCTCATCACGGAGGGGGTGCGCGGCGAGGGCGGCTATCTCACCAACTCGAAGGGCGAGCGCTTCATGGAGCGCTACGCTCCCAATGCCAAGGACCTGGCCTCGCGCGATGTCGTGAGCCGCGCCATGACGATCGAGATCCGCGAAGGCCGCGGCGTCGGCGCCGAGCACGATCACATACACCTGCACCTCGAGCACCTCGGTCCCGAGGTGATCCACGAGAGGTTGCCCGGGATCGCGGAGTCCGCCCGCATCTTCGCCGGCGTCGACGTCGCCCGCCAGCCCATCCCGGTGCTGCCCACGGTCCATTACAACATGGGCGGCGTGCCCTGCAACTTTCATGGCGAGGTCGTGGCGCCCAGGAGCGGCGATCCCGATGCGGTCGTGCCGGGTCTCATGGCGGTGGGGGAGACGGCCTGCGTCTCCGTTCATGGCGCGAACCGCCTGGGCTCCAACTCACTGCTCGATCTCGTCATCTTCGGCCGCCAGGCCGCGCGTCGCTGCGCGGAGCTCCTCCGGCCGGGAATGAGGCACGCGCCGCTGCCCAAGGACGCCGCCGAGCCCGCGATCTCCCGTCTCGATCGCCTGCGCCACGCCCAGGGCTCGCGCCCGACGGCGGCCGTTCGCCTCGAGATGCAGAAGGTCATGCAGATGGATGCGGCGGTGTTCCGCACGGGCGAGACTCTGCAGGAGGGAGCGCGCAGGCTGGCGCAGACCTTCGAGTCTTTCGCGGATGTCAGGGTCACGGACCGCTCGCTCATCTGGAACACCGATCTCGTTGAGACCATGGAGCTCGAAAACCTGCTGCTGCAGGCCACGGCGACCATTCACTCCGCCGCCAACCGCACCGAGAGCCGTGGCGCGCACGCGCGCGAGGACTTCCCGCAGCGCGATGATTCGAGCTGGCTCAAGCACTCCCTCGCCTGGGTCGAGGGAGCGGGGCGCGTGCGCTTCGATTATCGGCCGGTGCATCTCAACACGCTGAGCGGCGATGTGCAGACGATCCCGCCGAAGGCACGCACGTACTGACTGTCAAGGCTATCGATGGCTCAATTCCGACTTCCACCCAACTCCCGCGTCCGCAACGGCGTGACTCACAAGGCGCCGGCCGGTGCGCGCAAGGTGCGCACGTTCCGCATCTATCGCTTCGATCCCACTTCGGGGGAGACCCCGAGGGTCGATAGCTTCGAGCTCGACCTGGCCGGATGCGGGCCGATGGTGCTCGATGCGCTGATTCAGATCAAAGGCGGCATCGATTCCTCGCTTACCTTCCGCCGCTCCTGCCGCGAGGGCATCTGCGGCTCGTGCGCCATGAACATCGACGGCATCAATCGTCTGGCATGCACCACCGCGATGGAGGATCTGCCCGAAAGGGACATCCGTATCTATCCGCTGCCGCACATGCCGGTAGTGAAGGATCTGGTGCCGGACCTCACGAACTTCTACGCTCAATACGCCTCGGTGAAGCCCTGGCTCCTCACCCACACGCCGCCGCCGCCCGATCGGGAGCGACTGCAGTCGAAGGTGGAGCAGGAGAGGATCGACCGCCCGGCCGCCTGCATACTCTGCGCCTGCTGCTCGACCGCGTGTCCGAGCTACTGGTGGAACAGCGAGCGCTTCCTCGGGCCAGCGGCATTGCTCGCGGCCTATCGGTGGATCATCGACAGCCGCGACGAGGAGACCGGCGAGCGGCTCGATGCGCTCGAGGATCCGTTCCGGCTCTATCGCTGCCACACGATCATGAACTGCACGGACGTGTGCCCGAAGGACTTGAATCCCGCGAAGGCGATCGCCGAGATCAAGCGCATGCTGGTCGAGCGGCAGAGTTAAGAGATGGACCCTGAAGCCCGGGCACTCCTCTGGCGTTGCCGGCGCGGCATGAAGGAGCTCGACGTTGTGCTCGAGCGCTATGCGGCGACCGTGCTGCCGCGAGCGGGCGCGCTCGAGCGCCGGCTCCTCGCGCGGTTGCTCGAGCAACCTGACCCGGAGCTTGCCGGCTATTTCCTCGGCGGCGCTGTGCCTGCGGAGCCGGAAATGGCGGCGCTCGTGATGCGTATCACAGAATCCGCGGCCGCCGCCCCCCCTCTGAGGCATGGGAAATCCCTGGGAAACCCCCTGGAATCGGTGCATCATCGGAGCTGAAAGCACTTGACCGAGTCCAATTTCACCAAGGATGCCGGCGGGAATGATGCTCTGAGATCCCCAGCCACGAAGACGGAGGCGGCACTGGGAAACGAACCGGCGCTGAACTTCGATGAGGGTTCAGGGTCTACTCTGGTCGCGGCGCCGCGACCTTACCGGGAGGAAAGGGCGCGAATGAGCGCCGACGCAAGCGATCTGAGCCTGGTTCGCCGTGTACAGCGGGGCGACAAGGGTGCGTTCGACGTGCTGGTGCTCAAGTACCAGCACAAACTCGTCAAACTGGTCATGCGTTATGTCCGCAATCCGGCCGAAGCCGAGGACATCGCCCAAGAGGCCTTCATCAAGGCCTATCGCGCCCTGCCGCAGTTCCGCGGCGACAGCGCCTTTTACACCTGGCTGTACCGGATCGCGATCAATACCGCCAAGAACGCGGTGGTCTCGCGCGATCGCAGCCCGATCGAATACAACGTCGACCGCAACAGTATCGATACCGATGAGTCCTACGATATGCAAGGCCGGATGAAGGATTCCGAAACCCCCGAGGGGCTGGTGCTGACCGACGAGATCCGCTCCACCGTCAATGCCGCGATCGATGCGCTGCCCGAGGATTTGCGCACCGCCATCGTGCTGCGAGAGCTCGAGGGCCTCTCGTACGAGGAGATCGCCGCGGCCATGGCCTGTCCGGTCGGCACCGTGCGCTCGCGCATCTTCCGGGCGCGCGAGGCGATCGACCGGCGCCTGCGCGAGGTGTTCGAAGGTGGCCTCGGCCGGGCGGAGGAGTTGGGATGAACGAAGAGCTCGACAGCCAGCTTTCCGCCATGTTCGACAACGAGCTGCCCGCGGCCGAGTGCGAGCTGCTCGCGCGGCGACTCTCCCGGGATACGGAGCTCAAGGCTCGCTGGGGTCGCTATGCCGTGATCGGGGCGGTAATCCGCGCCGAGCGGGGTGTCACGCTCGATGGCACGGTGGCCGGTCGCGTGAGCGAGGCGCTCTCGAGCGAGCCGGCGCTGTCGGGCGATGCGCCGCGATCGAGCCGCCGGGGAGCGGCGTTCCCCTGGTGGCAGCCGCTCGCCGGGGCGGGGCTCGCGGCCGGTGTGGCGGCAGCCTCGATTCTGTGGCTGCGCTGGCAGGCGCTGCCCGAGGATTCCACCGCCCAGGCACCCGCCGTCGCCGTGGTAGCGAGCAGCTCGGCTCCCGCGCAGTCGGCCGGCCCCGCAGCGCCCGACAGCTTCGTCGTGCCACCGCTGCAGCAGCGTCCGATGATGGTCGTACCGGCGACGGAGCTCGCCGACTACGTCGTCGCCCACAGCGCCTACTCCTGGCCGGTCAGCCGCGGAAATCTCCTCTCGGCGCTGATGGTGAGTGAGCCGGGAACCTCCAGCACGTCCGCCGGGTCGGATCAGCCAACTCAGCACGTGCAAGGCAATGCGGTCCAGAATCCGAAGTAGCGAGCGTATCGGCTGGCTGGCGGTCGCCCTGGCACTCGCCGGAGTGGCGAGCGCCGACGAGCCGGCAAAGTGGCTCGAGCGCATGAACCATGCGCTCACGACGCTCAACTACGATGGCACCTTCGCGCACTGGCAGGGCGGCAAGGTGGAGATGCTGCGCATCATCCACCGCGTCGAGAACGGCGCGGTTTCCGAGCGGCTCGTATCCCTCGATGGCTCCGGGCGGGAGTTCATCCGCACGGGATCGGACCTCGTCTGTTATTTTCCCGACAAGCGTGTCGTGCTGGTCGAGCGTACCCCGGCCAAAGTCTCGCTCCTCGGCGGCTTTCCCGCGATCAATGACCAGACCGCGCGCTTCTACGACATCAAGGAAGTCGGCCGCATGCGCTTCAATCGGCACAACACCCACCTCATCACCGTGATGCCGCGGGATCAGTACCGCTACGGCTACCGCCTGTGGATCGATGACTCGACGGCGATGCCGCTGAAGACGCAACTCTGCGATGCCAGCGGTAATGTCATCGAGCAGATCGTGTTCGCGAGCCTCAAGGTCCGCTCACACATTCCTGATTCGGCCTTCCGGCCGGGCATCTCGACCGCGGGTTTCCGCTGGCTGCGCAACGGCACCGCCTCACTCAAGCAGGCGCTGGCCGGCGACGGCACCGTCTGGAATGCGAGCCGGCTGCCGCCGGGCTTTCACATGACCGTGCGCGCCGCGCAGATCATGCCCGGCAGACCGGGTCCGGTGGACCACCTCGTGTTCACCGACGGACTCGCCTCGGTATCGGTGTTCGTCGAGACACACGTGGAGACCTCGGGTCGGGAGCCGGTCGTGGAGGCGGCTCGTGTGGGCTCCTCGTACGCCTTCTCGACCGTGGTCGATGGTCACAAGGTGACCGCGGTCGGGGAGGTGCCCCCGCAGACGGTGCGCTTCATCGCCGATTCGGTAAAGGCGGAGAGGATCCCCGAGTCCGCGCCGCCGCCGAGCTCGCTCGGAACGCTGCGAGGGGGGCCGTTCGCGCACTCGCCGCCCCCGCGCTGAAGGACTCGCCGTTCTCACCGTCGTTCACCGGCGCGACTGCCACCTCTGCGAGGAGATGCTCGCGCAGTTGCGGGCGCTCGGGCCGGCCATGTCCCTCCCGCCCATCGAGATCGTGGACGTCGATGCGGATCCCGTGCTCAAGCGACGGTTCGCGCTCGATGTGCCGGTGCTGCTACTCGATGGCACCCTCGTCTGCCGTCATCGACTGGATCTCGAAGAGCTTCGGCGCCTGCTGCGGCGGGGCTGACTGCTATAATCGCGCGGGCCGCTGATTACCTGGCGCGGCAGCAACGCGACAGACCGAGTTCATGCGGCTCATACGTAATTTTTCCATCATCGCGCACGTCGATCACGGCAAGTCGACCCTGGCCGACCGCTTCATTCAGCTTTGCGGTGGGCTCGAGGACCGAGAGATGCAGGCCCAGGTGCTCGACTCGATGGACCTCGAGCGCGAGCGCGGCATCACGATCAAGGCGCAGAGCGTCACGCTCTACTACCAGGCGCACGACGGCGAGCGCTATCAGCTCAACATGATCGACACCCCCGGGCACGTCGACTTCTCGTATGAGGTGTCCCGCTCCCTCGCCGCCTGCGACGGCGCGCTGCTCGTGGTGGACGCTTCGCAGGGTGTCGAGGCTCAGAGTGTCGCCAACTGCTACACGGCGATCGAGCAGGGACTCGAGGTGCTGCCGGTCATCAACAAGATCGATCTGCCCTCGGCTGATCCGGAACGGGTGATGCGCGAGATCGAGGAGATCATCGGCATCGACGCCTCCGATGCCGTGCCGGTGAGCGCCAAGACGGGCGAGGGCGTGCCGCAGCTGCTCGAGAGGTTGATCCGCCGCATCCCGGCGCCGAAGGGCGAGCCGCAAGCGCCGCTTCAGGCGCTCATCGTCGACTCCTGGTTCGACAACTATGTGGGCGTGGTCTCGCTGGTGCGGGTGGTCAACGGCAGCGTCAGGAGCGGCGAGAAGATCCGAGTCGTATCGACCGGCCGCAGCCACACGGTCGACCGCCTCGGTCGGTTCACTCCGAAGCCGATCGTGGAGAAGTTGCTTGCGGCCGGCGATGTCGGCTTCATCGTCGCGGGCATCAAGGAGATCGACGGGGCGCCGGTGGGCGATACGATCACGCTCGAGAGCCGTCCGGCGGCGGCGCCGCTTCCCGGTTTCCGGCAGATCAAGCCGCGGGTGTTCGCGGGCCTGTTCCCGGTCAATTCCGAGGATTACGAGAGCTTTCGCGATGCGCTCGCGAAGTTGAAGCTCAACGACTCGGCGCTGCACTACGAGCCGGAGGTCTCGGAAGCGCTGGGGTTCGGCTTCCGCTGCGGATTCCTCGGCCTGCTCCACATGGACATCGTGCAGGAGCGGCTCGAGCGCGAGTACGAGCTCGACCTGCTGACGAGCGCACCGACGGTGGTGTACGAGGTGGCACGCACCGACGGCACGGTGCAATACATCGACAATCCCGCGAAGCTCCCTCCCGCCAACGAAATCGAGGAGATCCGCGAGCCCGTCATCGTCGCGAACATTCTGCTGCCGCCCGATCACGTCGGGGCGGTGTTGAAGCTCTGCAACGACAAACGCGGCACGCAGAAGAAGATGCAGTATCTCGGCAGTCAGGTGTCGCTGCACTACGAGCTGCCGCTCGCGGAGGTGGTACTCGACTTCTTCGACCGGTTGAAGTCGGTCAGCCGCGGGTATGCCTCCTTCGACTACGAGTTCTCGCATTTTCAGGCCGCGCCCCTGGTCAAGCTCGATATCCTCATCAACGCCGAGCGGGTCGATGCGCTCTCGATCATCGTGCATCGGGAGAGCGCCTATCAGCGCGGCCGCGAGCTCGTCGACAAGATGCACGAGCTCATCCCGCGGCAGATGTTCGAGGTCGCCGTGCAGGCGGCCATCGGCAGCTCCATCATCGCGCGCGCCACGGTCAAGGCGTTGCGCAAGAACGTTCTGGCCAAATGTTACGGCGGCGACGTCAGCCGCAAGCGCAAGCTCCTCGAGAAACAGAATGAAGGCAAGAAGCGTATGAAACAGTTGGGTCGGGTCGAGATTCCCCAGGAGGCGTTCCTCGCCGTCCTGAAGGTCGGCCGCAAGTAGGCGCCGGCGCAATGCCTCCCGTTCTCATGCAGGTCATCCTCGCCCTCGCCTGGCTTGCGCTGCCGGTCGGGCTCCTCTGCGTCATCGATGACTGGTTCCTCAGGCCGCGGCGTCAGATCGCCGCCGCCCCGAAGCCGGTCGCCGACTCCTCCGTGATGTCGCTCGCCTATCACGTGTTGCCGATCCTCATCGGCGCGGCGGTGGTGCGGCTTCTCGTGTCCGAGCAGATCGATTTCAGCGCGCTGCTGGTGGCGATCTCGGTGGCGACGGGGGTCGTCTGGGCGGTGGACGCCTGGGTGCTGCGCGGGCGCCGCCGCGGCGCCGCCCAATCGGGCGGCAAGGACCCGGGGCTCATTCCGGAGCCGGCGACGGTCGATTACGCGCGCAGCTTCTTCCCGGTGGCGGTCGCGGTGCTGCTGCTGCGCTCGTTCGTGTTTGAGCCGTTCCGCATCCCCTCCGATTCGATGATGCCGACGCTCCTCGACGGGGATTTCATCCTGGTCGACAAGTTCTCCTACGGCCTGAGGCTCCCGGTCACCAACACGAAGGTTCTGCAGACCGGGAACCCCAAGCGGGGCGATGTCGTGGTTTTCCGCTATCCGCTCGATCCTTCTGAGAACTACATCAAGCGCGCGGTTGGCCTTCCGGGTGATCATGTGACGGTGCGCGACGACCGGCCGATCATCAATGGCAAGGTGATACCGTTCAAGGTCACGGCCACCTACTCCGACGGCTGCTACATCAACATGCAGCTCGCCACGGAGCGCCTGGGCGAGCATACGCACCAGGCGCTGCTCTGCCCCGTGCCGCTCGAGGTCACCCCTTATCCCTTGCCGGGGTGCCGGCGCGGCGATGCGCGCGGTTACGTCTGCGGCGGCACGCCCCCGCCGGGAGCGATGCCCCTCATCGAGCCCGAGGTGGTCACCAAGGTGGTCCCGCCCGGGGAGTACCTGATGATCGGCGACAACCGCGACAACAGCGACGACGGACGCGTCTGGGGCTTCGTGCCCGATGCGAATCTGGTCGGCAAGGCGACCTACATCTGGTTCAATTGGGACCCGCAACGAGCGGGGGGGCCCATCTGGAGCCGAATCGGCAAGAAGATCCAATAGAGCGGGGGTTCAGCAATGCATGCGCGTCAACGTGGCGTGACGGCGATCGGGTGGCTGGTGCTGCTCATCCCGTTTGCAATCGTCATTTATGCCGGCGTCCGGCTGGCGCCGATCTATCTGAATTACATGAGCGTGTCCCGCGCGCTGAATGAGCTCCCGGACGAGTTTCGCACCGGCGGCGCGACGCCTGAGGCCATCCGCAGCTCCATCGCGAAGCATTTCATGGTCGATGAGGTGAACTACCCCAGCCCCCAGGATATCTCGATCTCCCGTGCCGGCGACGGCTGGCAGGTCGAGGTGGCCTATGACGACCAGGCGCCACTCTTCGCCGGCATCACCCTGCAGGTCCAATTCGACAAGATCGTCACCCTGAACAGCGGTGGCTAGCCCAGACTGGCCACTCGCCTGGGTGCGCGCCGAGCTCGGCTACGAGCCGCGCGACCCGGCGCTCTTTCGCGCCGCGCTCACGCACCGCAGCGTTCCCGGGCCAAACAATGAGCGGCTGGAGTTCCTCGGCGACGCGGTGCTCAATCTCATCGTCGCGCATCACCTTTACGCCGCCTTCCCGCATGCGAGCGAGGGGGACCTGAGCCGGCTGCGGGCGCGGGTGGTGAGCGGGGAGCCGCTCGCCGAAGTGGCGGCATCGCTGAAGCTGGGTGAGGCGCTGCAGCTCGGCTCGGGGGAGCTCAAGACGGGGGGCTTTCGTCGCCAATCCATTCTCGCGGATGCGTTCGAGGCGGTCTGCGGGGCGCTATATCTCGACGGCGGGCTCGCGGTCGCCGAAGAGGTGGTCGAGCGGCTGTTCGAGCCGCGCATCGCGGCGCTGCCGGCCCCGGATGAGCTCAAGGATGCCAAGACGCGGCTACAGGAGTACCTGCAGTCCCGGGGATTCATGCTGCCGAGCTACAAGGTGGACCGGGTCGAGGGGCAGGCGCACGCGCAGACCTTCCAGGTGGTATGCGATGTGCCTGCGCTGCGGCTCTCCGCGCATGGCCGTGGATCGAGCCGCCGGCGTGCCGAGCAGCAGGCCGCCGAGCGCATACTGTCCGGTATCGAAGGCGGCACGGAACCTCAACGTGACTGATTCTCCCGCGGAATTTCGCTGCGGCTTCGCGGCGCTCGTCGGGCGCCCGAACGTGGGTAAATCGACGCTGCTCAATGCGCTTGTCGGACAGAAGCTGAGCATCGTGACGCCGCGGCCGCAGACCACGCGTCACCGGATCATCGGGTTCGTGCAGCTGCCGCACGCCCAGCTCGCCTTCGTCGACACGCCGGGGCTTCACAGTCAGGCCACGCGCGCACTCAACAAGGCGATGAACCGGACCGCGGCGGCCGCGCTGGAGGATGCGGACCTGGTGGTGCTCGTCGTCGAGGCGCCGGTCTGGAATGCCGAGGACGAGCTTGTCCTGAAGCGTATTGCGCGCTCGGGCCGCCCGGTGTTGGTGGCCGTCAACAAAGTCGACCGGGTGAAGCCGCGCGAGCGGCTGTTGCCGTATCTCGCCGAGCTCGATCGCCGCCACGGGTTCCTGGCGTTGGTGCCGGTGTCGGCCCTCAAGGGGACGAATCTGCGTGACCTGCGCAGCTCGATCGCCGCGCACCTGCCGCTCTCGCCGCCGCTCTTTCCGGACGGGGAGCTGACGGACCGCGGGATTCAGTTCCGGATCGCGGAGATGATCCGCGAGAAGCTGACCCTGGAGCTCAATCAGGAGGTGCCGTACGGCATCGCGGTGGAGGTGGAAAAGCTCGCGGAGGAAGACGGGCAGCTCATGGTCGATGCCGCCATCTGGGTCGATCGCGAGGGGCAGAAGCCGATCGTGATCGGTGCCAAGGGGGAGCGGCTGAAGCGGGTGGGCACCTCGGCGCGGCTTGCGTTGAACGGGGTGTTGGGCCGGCGGCTGCACCTCAATCTCTGGGTCAAGGTGCGGGAGAACTGGGCGGACAATGCCCGGGCGTTACGCGAGTTAGGGCTGGAGTGAGTCATTAAATGACCGCGCATCCCCGCCGCGTTCTGCTGGCGCCGGGGTACATCCTGCACCACTGGCCGTACCGGGATACCAGCCGCATTCTCGAGGTGCTGTCGCGGGATCACGGGCGACTGACGCTGTTTGCGCGCGGTGTGCGGGGACCGAAGCCGCGCTTTGGCGGACTGCTGCAGCCCTTCGGCCTGCTGCTGCTGTCGTTTCAGCTAGGGCGCGAGGCGGGGCAGCTCACGGGCG
Organism: Steroidobacteraceae bacterium; assembly: GCA_049579785.1. Classification (GTDB taxonomy): domain Bacteria; phylum Pseudomonadota; class Gammaproteobacteria; order Steroidobacterales; family Steroidobacteraceae; genus 13-2-20CM-66-19. Next base: position 40,366 of record JBAUOO010000170.1, on the reverse strand, counting down.
CGGAGAGCGCGGAGCGCTCATCCGGCTTGCCGGCGGGAAGCCTGATGGCGGCTTTCTACCTCAATGAGCTGCTGCTGCGGCTCACGACGCGGCACGACCCGGTGCCGGAGGTGTTCGAGCACTATCGGCGGGCGCTGGAGGCCCTGCGCGCCGGGCAGAGCGTGGAGGCGGTCCTGCGCGTCTTCGAGAAGCGGCTGCTGGAGGCGGTAGGGTACGGGCTGGATCTTATCTCCGAGGCGCGAACGGGTAGGGCCATCGACGCGGCAAGGTTCTACCGGTTTCGCGCGAATGAAGGGCTTTTCCTGGCGGACGGGGATGAGGCGGACGCGCTCGCGGGAAGCTCACTCATCGCGCTTGCCCGGGAGGAGCTCACCGCGGGGCGAGTGCTCGAGGATGCGCGCCGGGTGCTGAAGGCGGCGCTTGCGGAGAGGCTGGAAGGCAGGGAGCTGACCACGCGCAAGGTGGCGCGGGCGCTCGCGGGCCGAGGCAATCCGAGGCCCGCTCCCGCGAACGCGCCGCGAAACGGACACGTCAAGTGTCCTCGCTGAAAGGCACCGGCTCGCCTAATCTATCCATCGGCCAATGGCGCAAGACCGCGACTCGACGCGAGCCGGTCTTAATCGGAGCACCAGTGACTCGTTCATCCATCGCCTTGGGCGTCAATATCGATCATGTGGCTACTCTGCGCCAGGCGCGGCGGGGGAGGGATCCGGAGCCGTTGCAGGCCGCGTTGGCCGCGGAGATGGCGGGGGCCGACAGCATCACGTTGCACCTGCGGGAGGACCGCAGGCACATTCAGGACTTCGACGTCAGGACGCTGAACGGACTGCTGAAGACGCGGATGAATCTGGAGATGGCGGTCACGGACGAGATGCTGAGCATTGCCGAAGACGTACGACCAGCCGATTGTTGCTTCGTGCCCGAGCGGCGACAGGAAGTGACGACGGAGGGCGGACTGGATGTCGCGGGACGGGAAGTGCGCATGAAGGAGGCGAGCGCAAGGCTCGTGGGGCTCGGGATCCGGGTAGCGCTCTTCATCGATCCGGACCCGCGGCAGGTGGAAGCGGCCGCCCGGATCGGAGCGCCGGCGATCGAGCTGCATACGGGAGCGTATGCGGAGGCAACCGGTGCCGAAAGAGCGACGCAGCTCGAGCGGCTGGCGGCGTGCGCGCGCATGGGGCAGGGGCTCGGGCTCGCGGTTCATGCGGGGCATGGGCTGAATTACCACAACGTGCAACCGGTGGCGGCGATCCGGGAGATCGTCGAGCTCAACATCGGACACGCGATCATCGCGCGGGCGGTGTTCGATGGTCTTGCGGCCGCGGTGCGGGACATGAAGGCGCTGATGACGGCGGCGTGCGCATGATCTTCGGCATCGGCGTGGATGTCCTCGAGGTAAGGCGCATCAGAGAGACGCTGGAGCGCTTCGGAGCGCATTTCATCGAGCGCCTGTTGATGCCCGAGGAGCAGGCGCAGCTGGCGAGGACGCAGCGGCGGGAACGGTTCATCGCCATGCGCTTTGCGGCGAAGGAGGCGATCGTGAAGGCGATGGGAACGGGCTTCTCGCATGGGGTGTGGATCCGGGACGTGGGAGTGGTGCAGAACGCGTGGGGTAAGCCGGAAGTGGTGTTTTCCGAGCGTGGGGAGCGGGTGAGGCAGGGACTGGGAGTCGGGGAGGGGCATGTGACACTGACCGATGAGGCGGGCCTCGTCGTGGCGGTGGCGGTGCTGATGAAGGCCAATTCCGCGTCATGAACTGTCTGGTGTTTGACATCGAGACCGTGCCCGATGTGGCTCTGGGACGGCGGCTCTATGGGCTCGAGGACTTGCCGGATGCCGAGGTCGCGAAGGCGATGTTTGCCTTGCGGCGGCAGGACTCGGGCGGGGAGTTCCTGCCGCTCGAGCAGCACCGGGTGGTCGCGATCTCCTGCGTGCTGCGCAGCCGGGAGGGACTCAGGGTCTGGAGCCTCGGGGATCTGACGTCGCCGGAAGCGGAGCTCATCGAGCGCTTCTTCGATGGCATCGAGCGGTTCTCGCCGGATCTCGTGTCGTGGAATGGGTGCGGGTTCGACCTGCCGGTGCTCACCTATCGGGCGCTGCTCGCGGGCGTGCAGGCGCCGCGGTACTGGGAGATGGGGGATGAGGATCAGACCTTCCGGTACAACAACTATCTCAACCGGTATCACTGGCGGCACATCGATCTGATGGATGTGCTGTCGGGATTTCAGCCGCGAGGGCGGGTGTCACTGGCGAATGTGGCATGCCTGCTCGGACTGCCGGGTAAGCTGGGATTCTCGGGCGCCCAGGTGTGGGAGGCGTACCACGCGGGGAATCTCCTCGGGATCCGGCGCTATTGCGAGACGGACGTGCTCAACACCTATCTTGTGTACCTTCGCTTCGAGCTGCTGCGCGGTCGGCTGACGCGCGAACGCTACGCCGAGGAGCTCGAGCGGGTGAAGGGGCTGTTGCGCGCGGGCAAGGAGCCTCATCTCGCGGAATTCCTGCGCGTGTGGGAAGGCGGCGCGTGAGCGGCGAAGCGGCGGGCCGGGCGCAGCGGCTCAGCGCCCAGCGCGAAACGGCCGAGGTCATCGGCCTCACTCGCGATGGAGAAGGCATCGTGCGCTCCGGGAAGACGGTGTTCGTGGCCGGTGCGCTTCCCGGGGAGACGGTGAGCTTCGAGCGTACCCGCAGGCATCGACAGCATGACGAGGGTCGGCTGCTGGAGATCCTGCGTCCCGCGCCGGAGCGGGTGGCGCCACGCTGCGCGCATTTTGGCGTCTGCGGTGGATGTGCTCTGCAGCATCTGGCGCCCGAGGCGCAGATTGCGCTGAAGGAGAAGGAGCTGCGCGATAACCTCGAGCGCGTCGCGCGCGTGGAATGCCGCAGCTGGCTGGCGCCGCTGCGGGGCCCGGTCTGGGGCTACCGCAGGCGTGCGCGGCTCGGCGCGAAGTATGTGCCGAAGAAGGGGCGGGTGGTCGTTGGATTTCGGGAACGGCTCGCGCCCTACGTCGCCGACCTCCGTCGCTGCGAGGTACTCGCATCCCCGGTCGGAGAGCTGATTCAGCCGCTCGCGGAGCTTCTGGGAGGGCTCGACATCCGCCAGCACATCCCGCAGATCGAGGCTGCCCGCGCGGACAATGCGCCGGCGCTGGTGCTGCGGGTGCTGAGGACGCCCTCCGAGGAGGATCGGCGGAAGTTGCGCGAGTTCGCCGCCCGCCATGGGGTGCGGTTCTACCTTCAGAGCGGCGGGCTCGGCTCCGTCGAGGAATTGACGCCCGGCTCCGGACCCCTCTCGTATGCGCTGGCGGAGTTGGGCCTCGAGCTCGAATTCGCTCCGACCGACTTCGTTCAGGTGAACGGTGTGCTCAATCAGGCGCTGGTGAGACGCGCGCTCGAGCTTCTGAGTCCGACCCCGCAGTCGCGAGTGCTCGACCTTTACTGCGGACTCGGCAATTTCACCCTCGCGCTCGCCGGCACCGCCGGCCGCGCGGTGGGCGTGGAGGGCGAGGCGTGTCTGGTCGAGCGTGCACGCCGCAATGCGCAGCGCAATGGCCTGGTGAACGTGGAGTTTCACACCTGTGATCTCTCGAGACCGGAGCTTGTGGCGGAGTGGCTCCAGGGACCCTACAGCCATGTTCTCCTCGATCCGCCGCGGGTGGGTGCGCCGCGCGAGGTGCTCGCGCTCATCGCCCGGCTCGCCCCCGAGCGCGTGTTGTATGTCTCCTGCCACCCGGGGAGCCTCGCGCGGGATCTGGGCATCCTGGCGCACGAGCACGGATTCCTCCTCGAAGCCGCCGGAGTGATCGACATGTTTCCACATACCGCGCACGTCGAGTCGATCGCGCTGCTGAGGCGGCCATGACTCTCGGCCCCCTCATGATCGACCTGGAAGGGACCTCGGTGACGGCCGATGAGCGGGAGATGCTCCGGCATCCGTTGGTGGGCGGTGTGATCCTCTTCACACGCAACTACGCGGACCCGGAGCAACTCTCGGCACTGGTGGCGCAAATCCACGCCGCCCGCTCTCCGTCGCTCATCGTGGCGGTCGATCAGGAAGGAGGGCGCATTCAGCGCTTCCGTGCCGGGTTCTCCGCCCTGCCGCCGGCTCGTCGGATCGGCCACGAATACGACGCCGATGCCCGTGCCGGGCTCGAGCTGGCCCGGAGCATGGGTTGGCTCATGGCCGCGGAGCTGCGCGCGCGCGGCCTCGATCTGTCATTCGCGCCCTGCGTCGATATCGACTACGGGGTGAGCATCATTACCGACCGCGCCTTCCATCGCAGCCCGGATGCGGTGGCGGCATTGGCGTCGGCCTATGCGCGCGGCATGCGGGATGCCGGGATGGCGGCCACGGCGAAGCACTTCCCGGGTCACGGCGCCGTGGTGACCGACTCCCACCTGGCGCTGCCCGTGGACCGGCGACAGCTCGCGGATCTGACGGGTGACCTGAGCCCGTACCGGCGTCTCATCGCCAATGGCCTGCCGGCTGTCATGGTGGCCCATATCCTGTTCCCGGCGGTGGATGAGGCTCCTTCCAGCCTCTCGGCGCGCTGGATTCGCGACGTGTTACGCGGAGAGATGCGATTCCAGGGGGTAGTGTTCAGCGACGACCTGTCGATGGGAGGAGCCGCGGCGGCGTTCGGGGACGTCGTCACCCGGGCGACGCGGGCGCTGTCGGCCGGTTGCGACATGATAGTGGTATGCAACCAGCGCGCCTCGGTGCTGGAGCTGCTGGATCGCCTGCGGGCAGAGCCCGAGCCGGCCTCGGGCCTGCGGCTCGTGCGACTGCACGGGCGTGGTGGATGGAGCCTGGAGGAGCTCAAGACACGGCCGGAGTGGCAGCGCGCGCAGGCCTGGCTCGAGCGCTGCGCGGCGGCTCCAACGCTGAACCTCGATTCCGGACGATGATGAGCGGAAGAGAATGAACAACTGGTCGGCCGAAACCTGGCGCATGCTCGTCGACAGCGCGCCCGAGGGCGTCGTGGTCTGCGACGCCGCGACCGCCGACCATCCGGTCATCTACGCCAACGCCGCGTTCGCCGCCCTGAGCGGCTACGCGGTCGATGCGCTGTTGGGAAAGAACCTGCGCATCCTCCAGGGGCGCGATCGCGAGCAGGACGGACGCCAGCGCATGCGCGTGGCGCTGGCGCGGGGCGAATCGACACGGGTGCTGATGCGCAACTACCGTCAGGACGGCACGCTCTTCTGGAACGAGGTGATCATCCAACCGCTTCGCGACGGCTCCGGGCGCCTGACGCATTTCATCGGTTACTACCGCGATGCGAGCGAGCGGCTGAGCGAGGGCGAGAAGCCCTCGGCGGGTCTGCCGTCGTGGCTGCGGGAGGACCGGCTGACCGGCCTGCATTCGCGGGCTTATTTCGAGGAGCTGCTGCAACGCGATTGGGTGCTCGCGCAGCGCGACTCGCACGAGATCGCCCTGGCGCTGTTCGACATCGACGATCTCGCGACTTACAACGACACCTTCGACAAGAGCGCAGGCGATGCCTGCATCCGCCGGGTCGCGCGCGTGATCGCCGCCTCCTACCGCCGTGGAGGCGATCTGGTCGGCCGCTGGGAAGGCGGCACGCTGGCGGCGCTCACTCAGGGCGATGCGGCGCAGAAGGCACCGCAATACGCGCAAGTCGTCGCGCAGCGCGTGCGGGACCTCTTGATCCATCATCCGCGCAACGGCTCAGGGCGTTATCTCACGATCAGCGCGGGCGTGGCGAGCCTCGTACCGGAGCGCGGCTTGCCGCTCGAGGCGCTGCTCAGGGCTTCCCGTGCCGCCCTCAAGCGCGCCAAGAGCAAGGGAAAGAACAGCATCGTGACGGCCGAGGAGCCCGATTTCGCCTGAGTCGAGCGACGGGTCACCACCAACTCGCAGCCGGGCCGCATCCTCGATGCTGACGGGCATGTCGCATTGCGGAATTCGATCGCCGCGAAGAATGGGGCGACGGCGCGAGCCGCTCCTGTGCGCATTGGCTCAATTGGAAATGCGGCATCGATCTCGGAGCGGCGCGCGAGCGGCACGCTACCGACGCCGAGCCCGAGGCGGCCGGCCCATCGTAAGCGTCCATGTACGTCCGGCTACCCAGGCGATGCGCCGCGAATTGCAAGTGCGCGCGCTACTTCGGCAGCAGATGCATGAAGGGCTTCGCTTCCTCGAGCACGCGCGCGTAAGACGGGCGGGACATCAGGCGATCGAGGTAGCCCAGGGCTTTGGGGTGTGTGTCCCGGAACGGACCGAAGAAGCGGTTGCCATAGAAGAGGGCTGGCGCCGCCGAGCAGTCGGCCATGGTGAAGCTCCCACCCATGGCCCACGTTTTGTTCGTCATTTCGGCCTCGACCAAGCCGAGCGCCTTCACGAAGAGTGCTCTCGCCTCTTCCAGCCCATGGGGATCCTTCCTGCCTTCCGGACGCAGGCGGTCCGCCGGGAACTTCTGCATCGGCGTGTGCATGTAGTTGTCGAAAAAGCGGTCGCGGAGGCGTATCTGCCACGCGAGGTCCGGATCCTTCGGGATCAATGCGACCCGGCCTGGAAAATGGGTCTCCAGATACTCGATGATAATCGTCGACTCCGGGATCACTCGGCCTCGTCCCACGTCCCTCAGGATCGGGAAGCGCTTGAGGGGTGAGAGCTTCTCGTATTCAGGGGCGACGGCGGGATCATCGATTCGCTTCACCTCGAACGGGATGTCGTTCTCGTACAGCGCGATCAGGACCTTGTGACAGTACGAGGAGAGGGGGTGCAAGAAGAGCTCGAGAGACATGGCGCATTCCTCAGTTCGAAGGGCGATTGCCGGCTTCACCGCGAAGCGCTGGCGGATGTGCGTGGGTGGACCTGCTCTTACCGACACCAAGCCACGTTTCGTGCACTTGCGTTCCTGCCCGGTGACTCCCGTAAGCGCATCATAGTTGTTTGCGACAATGATTCGCACCCTTCCGAGCGTCGCGGCGAGGAGCAGGAGGACTCGTGATCAAGCTGCAATCGCCCCCTTGACTGCGAGTGTCACATGTAATAAATTACTTACACATATCTATTGGAGCTGAACACTGAGATCCACGGGTGAACGCCTGCTTGCCGTCTTTGGGGCGCTGGCTAATCCGCATCGGCTGCGCATCATCGGAGTGCTCAACGCGAAAGGCCGCGAGTACGTGAGTCAGCTTGCGCGAGAGATCGGTATCAGCCGGCCGCTGCTACACCTTCACCTGCAGAAGCTCGAGGACGCCGGCCTGGTGAGCAGCAAGCTCGAGCTCTCCTCTGACGGCAAGGCGCTCAATTACTTCGAAGTGACCCGATTTGCCATCGAGATCACTCCGGCGACCGTCGCCAAAGCTGCCGCGACGCTGCCGGATCCATGGGCAGAATGAGACTGAAGAAGGGTTTCGATATGACCACGATCGATGTTGCAGACATGGTTTATGCGTTGGTTCTCGGCACGATGGTGATCTTCGGCGTGAAGTACATCTCGAGCTTTTTTCAGGCTTGGGCTCTCGGGGCACACGAGAAACAGTACCGCGTTCTTGCCGAAAGAGTCGTGACCTCCCAGTCGGAAGGTCAAGCGACGCTGTCCGCACTGCGGGCGGACCTTTCCAAGATCGCATCGAGTCTCGCGGAGATCCAAAAAATTCTGAAACAGGTCGAATGAGATCGGAGTTTGCTTCCCATGCAAGGCGGTGAATCATGAGAACCATTTCTACCCTGCGGATCAATTTACTGCGGCTGTTCTATCTGGTGCTGGTCCTCGGAATTGGATTGCAGATGCATGTCTGGTCCAAGATGATCTACCAGGTCTATTCGATGAGATTGGATTCCGGCATGGTGACTTGCATGCTGTTTGCTCTGTCGGTGCTGTGCATTCTGGGCCTTCGATATCCATTGAAAATGCTGCCGGTGCTATTCTGGGAATTCACCTGGAAAGCCTCCTGGCTCCTCAGTGTGGCCCTGCCGCACTGGGTCCGGGGGCAGTGGAGCAAGGATCTCGGCGCAACCACGTTCGCCGTCGGGATGATCGTAATTTTCGTCCCGCTCGTTCCCTGGTCGTATGTCATTGAGCAGTACGTGAAAAAGCCGGGGGATCGGTGGTGGCGGGGCGACAGCAACGTTCCTGCGAGTCTCCAAGGCGGATAACAACAAATGACCGGATCTCTGGTCCGAGCAGTCGGACCGAGCCGCTGCCGCAGATGCGTTAGACTGTACTCCCTCCAGACCCCACAGCACCGGAGCCACCATGGACCCGAAACTCGCCGCGCAAGAGCGTTTCGAATCCGCCCGCGAAGAGCTGATCGAGCTGAGCCACCGTATCCACGCCCATCCGGAGCTCGGCTTCGAGGAAGAGAAGTCCTCCGTCTGGCTCTGTGAGGCGCTGACGGACGCCGGCTTCGAGGTGCAGAAAGGCATCTGCGATCTGCCGACGGCCTTTCGCGCCCGCGCCGGATCGGGACCGCTGCACGTGGGGATCTGCGCCGAGTACGACAGTCTGCCGGGCATCGGTCACGCCTGCGGGCATAACATCATCGCCGCCTCCGCGGTCGGTGCGGCGCTGGCGGCCGCCAAGGTTGCCGACGAGCTCGGCTTGACCGTGAGCGTCATCGGCACGCCCGCCGAGGAGGTTGGCAACGCCGGGGGCAAGATCCTGCTGCTCGAGCGCGGCGGCTTCGACGGCATCGATGCGGCCATGATGGTGCATCCGGCGCCATATGACATGCTGTGCGCGAAGATGATCGCCGCATCGATGTTCGAAGTGTACTGCACCGGCAAGGAGTCGCACGCCTCCGCCTTCCCCGAGCTCGGAATCAATGCGGCGGATGCGCTCACGGTTGCGCAGACGGCGATCGGGCTGCTGCGCCAGCACATCCGCGCCAGCGACCGCATCCACGGAATCGTGACTCACGGGGGAGATGCGCCCAATGTGGTCCCGGCGCATACCTCGGCGCGCTACATCGTGCGCTCGGAGACGCTCGAGCAGCTCTCGGATCTGCGTCGGAAGGTCTACCGGTGCTTCGAGGCCGGCGCGCTCGCGACGGGCGCCAAGCTCGAGATCAAAGGGGGCGACAAGCCATATGCGGAGGTGCGGCACGATGAGACGATGGCCGAGCTCTACCGTCGAAACTCGCAGGCCCTCGGACGATCATTCCCCGACCTGGGCGAAGCGGGGCGGCGGGCAACCGGCTCGACCGACATGGGCAACGTCTCGCTCGCGATCCCTTCGATTCATCCGATGATCGGCATCGGCTCGCTGCCGGCCGTCAACCATCAGCCGGAGTTCACCGCGCACTGCGTGACCGAAGCGGCGGACAAAGCGATGATCGATGGTGCGCTCGCGATGGCCTGGACGTGCATCGATCTTGCGATGATGCGCCAGACCTCGCGGTAGGCACGCACGCGCTCCGGGCTGGCACCTCAAGCGACTCGGGCATGGACGGAGACACTCGGAGTTAGCGCCAGAGGCGCGGTGACGAGCGTCGCACCGATGAGAGTGACGGTCAGCGCGACAAGGATGGTGGCGGCCTTCTGAATGCGATTCATGACGAGTGCTCCTCTGCTGCGAACTGCGACGTGATGTCGCTGCGTCGGAGACATTGCAAGGGCAATGCCAGCCGGCGCGCGTCGCTAACTCCTTGTTTTTGGCGGCGTGCTCCTCGCCTTCGTGCGCTCTCGAAGTGTCCGCGGACAGATCCATGACCGTCCGGAAGTGTCCGGCGGCTCGCCGGGATGAGTCCCCGTCAAGCGTGTCGCAATAGGGTGAACGCGAGCGGCAGCAGCACCTCACTCCGCCGAAGGCGCGGCAACGCGCGCTTCCGGGACCGCGGCGAGCGCTCTCACGGGAAATAGCAGACTTCCCGCGACCGCGACGGCGAGATTCACGCACAGCCCGACGAAGCCGGCATTGAGCCCAAATACCGGGTCCAGGTGCGCGGCCATCAGCGACGCCGCGATCACCACACCCACTATCATGCCGATGAAGACTGCGCGCCCGGTGACCCGGCCCCAGTAAAGGCCGAGCACGACGCCCGGAAAGCACTGCGCCATCACGGCATAGGCGGTCAGGAGCAGCGAAACGATGGTGCTCGAGCCGTGGATGGCGAGAACGAGACTCACGGCGCCGAGCAACACGACCATGGCGCGGGCGAGCCGCTTGATCCCATCGTCGTTCAGCGCCGGGGCGAACAGCGGACGATAGAGGTTTTTCGCGAAAAGCGTCGCGGCGGTGAGGATGAGGATGGCCGCGGGCACCATGGCGGTCAGAGCGCCCGCGCCGCCGATCACGCCGAGAAACCACGGCGGAAAGGTCTGCCGCGCGACGATGAGGACCGCCAGGTCGCCGTCTGGCAGGTGCGGGAGGGTGAGAACCGCCGCGAAGCCGGCAAAGAACATCAGGGCGAGCGTCAGAGTGTAGAGCGGCATCACCACCGCGTTGCGCCGCAAGGTGTCGGCGCTCCTCGCCGTGAAGGCCGTGCCGAACAAGTGCGGCCACATGTAGCTGCCGAGGGCGGACAGGAGCACCGTGGAGATGAACCAGGCGTGCCCCAGATTCTTGGTCGCGCCCGGCATCACGAGGTGCTGCGGATGCGCGTGCGCCAGTGCGTGGAACATCGCGCCCACGCCGCCGAAATGCACGAGCGGTATGCCGACGCCGATCGCGACCGCCGCGACGATCATGAGAAAGTCCTTCACGATGCTCACCCAGGCGACCGCGCGCACGCCGTTGGCGAACACGAAGGCGACGATGAGCAGCGTGGCGACCGCCATCGCCGGGGCGGACCCGATATAGCCGAAGCTCGCCACCGAAACGATGATGCCGACTCCGACGAGCTGCAGCTGAACATAGGGGATGAACGCCAGGATGCCCACGACACAGACGAAGCCCGTGAGGTATCTGTTGCGATAACGGGTGTTGAAGAAGTCCGGCTGGGTCTGCAGCCGATGGCGGCGACCGAGCTCCCAGAGCTGCGGCAGGATGAAGAACGAGGTGACGTAGGCGAGCGTGATGTAGGCGAGCACGTAGAGGACGGGAGCACCACGGCTGTAGGCCCAGCCGCTCACGCCGAGGAACGAGAAGGTCGTGTAGGCCTCGCCGGCCATGAGCAGGAATACGAGCACCGTGCCGAAGCGGCGCCCGCCGACCGTCCATTGCTCGAGGTCCATCCGCTGGCGGGATCCGGCGAGGAATCCGACCGCCGTGCCGATCGCGACGATTGCGAACATCACCGCAAGCGCGATCGCGGCCGCAGTCACTGTCCGTGCTCCCGGCGGCGGTCAGCCGCGGTCTCGATGCGATAGGCGAGCCACAGGAAGCAGGGCGTGAGCACGATCCAGAGGATCAGCCAGCACAGATTGAACGGCACACCGAGGATCATCGGCTGGATGCGATCCCAGAGCGCGACCGAGAAGCACATGGCCACGAAGGGAATCGCTCCGAGCGCGAGAGCAGCAAGCGATGGTGGTTTCAAATACACAAGCCGTGGCCCGGCTCGAGAGTGCATCCGCGCGAGGCGAGAGTAAAGCGGCGCTCTTGCACGATCACCGGCCCGGCGGCCGCGGACCACGCGCCGGGGTGACGAGGGCGATCACGCCGAATGCCGGGTGGTCGTAATAGTTGCGCTCGTAGAAGCGTACGCGCCGGGTCTCATTCATCACGAAGGTGGTGCCGGGAGGAGCATTCAAACCCGGCGGAGGATTCTGCATGGTGTAGTCGAGAGTCATGCCGAGATGCAGGAACTCGCCGCGCTCGAAGAATATGACACCGCTGAGTCCCGGAACATCGATGCCGAGCGACTGCAGGGAAAAGCCGGCGCGAGTTCCCCACGCGCTTGCGGTCTGCACCCAGGCGGCATGGGCCACCGGAACATACGCATCGCTCGAGCGCAGCTCCGAGTCGATCGGTGTCAGACGGTAATCCGACGGCGGCAGCACGGTCAGGAGCTTGCCGACCGGCCCCGACCCGCTCGAGGCCTCCCCGCCCGTGATCGTCGCTCCGGCGGTGGTCTCGGCCGCCCAGTTCTCCGGTTGGCCGAGAGCGATCTTGGCGCGGAAGATCACGATCTCGATGTCATAGGCAGGCCCGGTGGCGGCAGGAGCCGTCGCTGTGGCGCTCGGTGACGCCGCTGTTGAGGGGCGGGCGGTTGCCGCGGCTCCCACCGGCGCTCGGGTCGCGGTTGGAGGCGCGTGGGATCGAGCGACCTGAGATGGAGTGACCGGCCGCGATGTGGCCTGAGTCGGCGCGGATTGGGCGGTGGTCTGTGCGAATGCCGCCGGCACGGGCGTGACGAGCGCCGCTGCGAGTAGGGCGGCGATCCTCTTGAGCAGGGCGCTTCGGGAGCTCATGCGGCCAAGTCTACCCGATGGCTCCTCAGCGGGGTTTGCCCGCCAGGCGCTTCATCAGGCTAGCCCCGAAATCAAAGCGTGTCTCCTCGGTGGGCATGGCCCGCGTGATGCGCAGTCGCAGCGGTCCTTCGAGACGGTACTCGCGCGGCGCCTGCTGCATGAGTCGCACCACCGCGGCGGGATCGATCGAGTTGCGCTCCTCGAAGCTCACCGAGCCGCCCTGGGGGCCGAGATCGAGTCGCCGGATGCCGATCGCCCGGGCGGTGAGCTTGAGTTTCGCGATGCGGATGAGAGTCTGCGCAGGCGCCGGCAGGGCGCCGAATCGATCGTGGACCTCGGCGGTGAGATCATCGAGCGCCTCGCTGCTTTCGGCGGCCGCGATGCGCTTGTACAGACCGAGGCGCACGTGTACATCGGCAATGAAAGCCTCCGGCAGGAAGGCCGGCAGGCGCAGCTCGACTTCCGTCGCCGCTGCGAGCGGCTTGTCGAGCGCGGGCTCGCGCCCCTCCTTGAGCGCCTTGACCGCGTGCTCCAGTAGATCGAGATACAGGGCAAGTCCGATCTCGGTCATCTGGCCGCTCTGTTGCTCGCCCAGGAGCTCTCCGGCGCCGCGGATCTCGAGGTCATGGGTGGCGAGCACGAAGCCGGCGCCCAGCTCCTCCATCGCCTCGATGGCCTCGAGCCGCTTGGCCGCATCGCCCGCCAGTGCCTTGCGCGGCGGGGCGATGAGATAGGCGTAGGCGCGATGGTGGGAGCGGCCGACCCGGCCCCGGAGTTGATGAAGCTGCGCGAGCCCGATGCGATCGGCGCGGTTGATGACGATCGTGTTGGCGGTAGGGACGTCGATGCCGCTCTCGATGATGGTCGTGCAGAGCAGCAGGTCGAACCGCCGGTGGTAGAAGTCCACCATGAGCTGCTCGAGATCGCGCTCGCGCATCTGCCCGTGGCCGATGCGCACACTCGCCTCGGGCACGAGTGCCTGCACCTCGGCGGCGATTTTGTCGATGGTGCGGATCTCGTTGTGCACGAAGTAGATCTGGCCCCCGCGGCGCAGCTCGCGTAGCACGGCTTCGCGCAGCGTCGGGCCGTGCCACTCGATGACGAAGGTCTTGATGGCGAGCCGCTCCGCGGGTGGTGTGGTGATGAGCGACAGGTCGCGCAGGCCGCCGAGCGCCATGTTGAGAGTGCGCGGAATGGGAGTGGCGGTGAGTGTCAGCACGTGTACGTTCGCCCGCAGCGCCTGCAGTCTCTGTTTGTCGCGCACGCCAAAACGGTGCTCCTCATCGACGATGAGGAGGCCGAGATCCTTGAAGCGCGCATGGGCATGCAGCAGCCGGTGGGTGGCGATCACGATGTCGACCGCACCGCGCTCGATCCCCTCGAGCGTCGCCTGGGTCTCCCTTGCATTGCCAAACCGCGATAGACCCTCGACCCGGACCGGCCAGTCCGCGAAGCGGTCGCGGAAGTTGGCGAGGTGCTGCTGAACCAACAGAGTGGTGGGCGCGAGCACCGCGACCTGCTTGCCCGCCTGGGCGGCCACGAAGGCGGCGCGCATGGCGACTTCGGTCTTGCCGAAGCCGACATCGCCGCAGACGATCCGGTCCATGGGACGGTCGCTCGAAAGGTCCGCGAGCACCTTGCGGATGGCCTCGGCCTGATCCTCGGTCTCCTCGAACGGGAAGGCATCGGCGAAGGTCTGATACTCGCTCTCCTCGAGTGCGAGTTTCAGGCCCTTCTGCGCCTTGCGGCGCGCGTAGAGGTCGAGCAGCTCCGCGGCGACGTCGCGGATCTGCTCAGCGGCCCGCTTGCGTGCCTTCGCCCATTGATCCGTTCCCAGCTTGTGCAGCGGCGCGCTCTCGGGCGCGGCGCCCGTGTAGCGGGTGACCAGGTGCAGCGCGTGCACCGGCACGTACACGCGGTCGCCGTCCAGGTACTCGAGAACCAGAAACTCCCCGGGCCGTCCTGCGACCTCCATCGACTGCAGGCCGACGTAGCGGCCGACGCCGTATTCCTCATGCACCACGGGAGCCCCGGGAGTGAGGTCCTGCAGGTCGCGAAGGATCGCTTCGGGGTCGACCGCCGCGCGCTTGCGCCGGCGCTCCTGCGGCGCCCGCGGGCCGAAAAGCTGCGCCTCCGAGATGACCGCGATGCGCGGCTGCGAGAGCGCTAGGCCTTCGACATCCGCCGCGACAGCCAGCGCAAGGGTCGAAGCGCCGTCAGAGAATGCAGCCCAGCCCTGCACGGTGTCGATGGTGTGTCCGTGTCCCCGCAGCAGTTCGTTGAGCACTTCCCGCCGCCCGGCAGAGTCCGCGGCAATCAGCACACGACCGTGGAACTGCGCGAGGAAGCCGTCGAGAGCGGCGAGCGGCTGCTCGGCGCGCGGATCGATGCGCAACGCCCGGGGCGCGAGGGTCGGAAAATTGACCGCATTGTCGGGCGCGCCACCGAGCGTCGTATCCGCCTTGAACGCCTCGAGCGTGATGGAGGCGAAGTCATCCAACCGGGCCTCGAGCTCCCGCGGCTCGAGGAAAAGCTCCGCGGGAGCGAGCACCGGTCGCTCGATGTCGTGTCGGCGATCCTCGTAGCGGGTCCCGATCCCGCTCCAGGCTTTCTCCAGCGCGGCCGGCAGCGCGGCCTCGCGCACGATGACCGCGTTGGCCGGCAGGTAATCGAGCAGCGTCGCGGTCTGCTCGAAGAACATCGGCAGGTAGAATTCGATACCGGCGGGCGCAAGCCCCTCGCTGACGCCGCGGTAGATGGCGGTTCGATTCGGATCCCCCTCGAAGCGCGTACGGAAGCGGCGTCTGAACTCCCTGACCGCCTCCGGATCGAGCGGCATCTCGCGTGCGGGCAGGAGGCGCACGCTGTCGAGCGCATCGAGCGAGCGCTGCGTCTCCGGATCAAAGCGGCGGATCGCCTCGATTTCCTCATCGAACAGGTCGATGCGCAGCGGCGCCGCCCCGCCCATCGGGAAGACGTCGAAAAGCGAGCCGCGCACCGCGAACTCCCCGGGGCTCGTGACCTGACTGACACTCGCGTAGCCGGCGTCCGTCAGCCGCTGACGGAAGGGCTCGAGCGCGAGCGCCTGACCGCGTGCGAGCTCGAACGCGCGGCTCTGGACGTACTGCTTCGGTGCCAGGCGCTGCATCAGCGTGTCCGCCGCGACGATCAGACACCCCTGCCGGGTCTGAGGCAGCTCGAAGAGCGTGCGTAGCCGCTCGGAGATGATGTCCGGGTGCGGGGAGAAGAGGTCATACGGCAGCACTTCCCAGTCGGGCAGGGCGAGCAGTGTCAATCGCTCGCCGGCGAAGAAGCGCAGCTCCGCTGCCAGCCGGTCGAGCTCGCGCGCCGCGGCGACCACCACGACATACAACCGCTGGTCCGCGTGCGTAGCTTCGGCGAGCGCGAGAGCCGGGGCGCTGCCATGGAGCTGATGCCAGCGCAGATGCCGCCGGATGGCGCTCGGAACGGGCGGATTCAGGACTCTCAAATCGCCACGGGCACTTCCGTAACGTGCAGGCGCTCCCCGACGGGCACGCAGAAGATGTCGATCGAGCCGGAGCGGCCGCGCACCTGCATCGGCGGCAGCGGCGTCGCGCCAACGTCGAGCCCGAGCGAATCCAGGGACTGCTTGAGCGTGCGCGAGAAAAGCATCTCCCCGGCGCGCGCGCGCTGACAGAGCCGCGCGGCCACGTTGACCGTGTCACCGACGAGCGTGTAGCTCATGAACGAGCTCGACCCGATGTTGCCGGCGACCACATCGCCTTCGTTGATGCCGATGCCGAGCCCGGAATCGACCCCGTATCGCTCCTTCCAGGAATACGCCAGCGCCTTGAAGCTCTCCAGCATCTCCTGCGCCGCGCGCACCGCCCGGCGCGGGCTGTCCGACTGCTCGAGTGGCACGCCGAAGCCGAGCATCAGACAGTCCCCGGCCATATGAAACACCGTGCCGTCATGGCGGAACGTGATCTCGGTGAGGAGCGAGAAGTACTCGTTGAGGAGCAGCACCACCTGCCCCGGCTCGAGCCGCTCGGAGATGGTCGTGAAGCCGCGCAAATCCGCGAACAGCACCACGGCATGCGCACGCAGATCGTCGGTGGAAAGCAGCGTGTCGCGCAACTGCGCGTCCTCGAGGATCTTATCGGCGAGCCGCGGCGAGAGATAACGGCGGAACGTGCGCCGCAACACCTCCTCCCGACGCCTGATCTCCGCCTCGAGTTGCGCGGCCGCGAGCTTGCGGCGCACCGCCCCCGCACGCACCAGCTCCTCGATGCGGGTCTTCAGCGACTCATCGACGGACAAGATCTGATCCCCGATATTCTTCTGCGAAAATGGAAGGTTACCATAGGTCGTCCTCGCGCCCAGCGGATCCCTGCACCGGGCGCGGTGGCCAGCGCGCGAGGGCGCGGGCGACAATCGCCGAGCGGTTTGCTCCGTGCGGCATGCGCACTGGCGAGCGTGGAGCCGTGATATTACCGTCGGCACAGATGTTTTGGAATCGCGCTATGCCAAGCTCATCCCCGCGTTCGAGGTCATCCTTCGCCGCCGCGCTCGCGACACTCATGGCTCTCTGCATGTCCCATGCGAGCGCAGCTGCCGGCCTCGAATGGGCCGATACGCACATCAGCCCGCCCCGGGATACGCCCTATCCGGGCACGATCGAGATCCACGTGGACGCTTCCGATACCGCGCAGGGCATCTTCCGGGTACGCGAGCTCATCCCGGTGCGTGGCGGGGAGCTCACGCTGCTTTACCCGAAATGGATTCCGGGAAATCACTCCCCGAGCGGACCCGTAGACATGCTGGCCGGGCTCACTGTTTCGGCCGACGGCAAGCGCCTGTCATGGCAGCGCGACGAATACGATGTCTACGCGTTTCGTGTCATGGTCCCGCAGGGCGTCGCGCGGCTGAGCGTCGAGTTCCAGTATCTTTCCGGCCGCACCGCGTTGCAGCCCATCCGCATGACCGACAGGATCCTGGACCTGCAATGGAGCGACGTGTCCCTGTACCCGGCGGGCCACTACACGCGCCGGATCAGCTTCGCACCGAGCGTGACCCTGCCGCACGGCTGGCAGTTTGGCACCGCGTTGGAGGAGCTTTCCCGATCCGGCGACACCACGACCTTCAAGCCGGTGACTTACAACACGCTGGTCGATTCGCCGATGTACGCGGGTGTCTATTTCAACCGGGTCGACCTCGACCCCGGCGCGGCGGTGCCCGTGCACCTGGACGTATTCGCCGATGCGCCGCAGGACCTCGAGATGACCCCGCAGCAGCTGCAGGTCCATCGCAACCTCGTGACGCAGGCCTACAGGCTCTTTGGCTCGCATCATTACGACCATTACGACTTCCTGTATTCGCTCTCCGACCAGCTGAGCGGCAACGGACTCGAACATCATCAGTCGAGCGAAGACGGCACGCGCGCGAATTACTTCACCGACTGGGACAACACCGCTCCGGGACGGGATCTTCTCGCGCACGAATACACCCACTCCTGGAACGGCAAGTTCCGCCGGCCCGCCGACCTCTGGACACCCAACTTCAACGTGCCCATGGGCGACTCGCTCCTGTGGGTCTACGAAGGCCAGACGCAGTACTGGGGATATGTGCTGACCGCACGCGCGGGGATGTGGACTGCCCCGCAATTCCGCCAGGCGCTCGCGTTGGTAGCCGCCAATTACGAGCGCGACCGCCCCGGTTTCGAATGGCGCACGCTCGAGGATACGACCAACGATCCGACGGCGGCGCATCGGGCGCCGCTGCCCTATCGTAGCTGGCAGATGAGCGAGGAGTATTACAGCGCCGGACAGCTGCTCTGGCTCGAGGTCGACGCCAAGATCCGCTCACTCACGGGTGACCGCAAGTCGCTCGACACTTTCGCTCGCCGTTTCTTCGGCATCGACAACGGCAGTTTCATCACCCGGACCTACACGTTCGATGACCTCGTCAGAGCCCTCGACGGCGTCGCCCATTACGACTGGGCTGATTTCCTGCGCCAGCGGCTCAATGACCACCGCCCGCCGTTGAGTGGCATCGAAGCCAGCGGCTGGAAGCTCATCTACACCGACAAGGAGAGCGAGTTCGAGAAGGAATACGACCAGACCGCCGCCAGCCGCCACATGGTGAGCTTCGCGTTCTCCATCGGGCTCGCGCTCACCAGGACGGGCGAGATCAACGACGTGCTCTGGGACGGTCCCGCGTTCAAGGCCGGCGTCTCAACGGGTGCCGCCGTGCTCGCCGTGAACGGCCAGGGGTACTCGCCCAAAGTAATGGCGAATGCGCTGGTCGAGGCCGAACACACGCACTCTCCCGTCAGGCTTCTGCTGAAATACCAGGGCGAATACAAAACAGTCGCTGTCGAATATTATGGTGGCCCGCGGTACCCGCACCTGGTACGCGTCAACGGCACGCCCGATTATCTGGACGAGATCATCGCCGCGAAAAGATAGCGGTGCCTTGCCAAGGGCTATGGCCGCGGAGCTTGCGCCGTGCGAAAGCAAGTGAGTAAGCGGCCCAGGGCCGCTCCCTGGGCCGCGGGATCAAGGGCGGTCAACGGGCTGGCTGCTCGAAGCGCCGCAGGCGCCTTCGAGCCAATGGACAATATCAGCCGTGCACGACCGCGTGCACGACGCGGTTGTACTCGAAGAAAACCGAGAACGACGGATAGTCCCAGCGGGTGATCGGTGGCTTGCCGACGGCCGGGTAGCGCTTCTGCGGGGCGCCGAATTTCGCTTCCACCTGATGCATGGTGGTGCCGCGCGTGGGGTGCGCGACCGAAGTCTGCTCGAGCTGCACCTGCCCATCGACGACGACGGTTTCGGCAGCCGCGCCGCCCGCGAGGGCGCAGCCGAGCAGCAGTGCAAGAAGTTTTGCCGAGCGCATACGGAACCTCCACCAGTCCGACGTGACTATACACCCAGCCGCAATCTGTCAAAGCCGGGAGCCGCGGATCCCCGCCGTTCTGTGAACCCGATCAAGATCCGGCGGCCCGCGGCCCTGATATGGTTAAATGACCAGGATGTTTCATCCGTTGTCGCTCTTCGTGGGCCTGCGCTACGTACGCGCCCGGTCCCATACGTTCTTCGTCTCCTTCATCACCTGGACCTCACTCGCCGGCGTTTGCGTGGGCGTCGCGGCGCTCATCGTCATCCTCTCAGTGATGAACGGCTTCGAGGCCGAGCTCAGGGGAGAGCTCCTGTCGCTGGATGCGGACGCGCGGGTGGTGCTGACCGGCGCGGCCGGTTCCGCGGCGGCCAGTTCCGCACGGTGGCAGGCCGCCGAAGCTGCGGCCCGGAGCTCGCCCGGGGTGACCGGCGTGGCGCCCTACGCACAGCTGCAGGCGCTCGCCGTGCGCACGCCGGAGATGCTGCCCGTCGAGTTGCGAGGCATCGACCCGAAGGAAGAGCCCTCCGTCACCCGTCTCGCGGGCGCGATCACCGAGGGGAAGCTGTCCGACCTCGAGCCGCGCTCCGACCGGGTGATCGTCGGAGAGACGATCGCCGAGGAGCTCGGCCTCGCGCCGGGCGATCAGTTGACGCTGCTCATCCCGACCGTCACGGCGGGCGGGGTACCGACGCCGCGGCTGCGGCAGTTCAAGGTGGCGGGCGTCTTCCAGGCGGGTCCCGACAATGACGCATCGCTCGTGTTTGCAGACATCGACGACGTGCGCGCGCTCGCGCCCTCGACGCAGGGCGATCAGGGCCTCAGGGTGCGCTATCGCAACGCCCTGGCGGCGCCCACGTTCTCGGCCGACTTGAGGGCGAGGCTGCCGCAGGGTTTCGAGGTCATCGATTGGACGCAGGATAACGCGGACTACTTCCGCGCCATCCGTATCGAGAAAACCATGATGTCGCTCATCCTGCTGCTGATCGTGGCCGTGGCGGCGTTCAACATCGTGGCGATGCTCGTCATGGTCGTCACCGACAAGCGCACCGATATCGCGATCCTGCGCACCTTCGGCGCATCGCCACGGCGCGTGATGGGCGTTTTCCTCACCCAGGGACTGGTCATCGGCTGGCTCGGCGTGGCGCTCGGGATAGCCCTGGGTCTCGCGCTCGCCTTCAACGTCGATACCATCGTGCCGTTCCTGCAGAACACCTTCGGTTTCCAGATCTTCAGCTCGAGCGTCTACTACATCACCACCGTTCCCTCGATCGTCAGATGGAGCAATGTCGCTGCCATCAGCGTCGCGGCTCTGGCTCTCACCGCCGTGGCGACCATCTACCCGGCGGTTCGCGCGGCGCATACGGCGCCCGCCGAGGCGCTTCGGTACGAGTGACCGGCGATGAGCTCGGCATACGAGTGGCTGGTTGGCACGCGCTATCTGCGCTCCACCCATCGACGCGGTTTCGTATCCTTCGTGTCGCTGATGTCGGTCTGCGGACTGGCGCTCGGCGTGGCCACTCTCATCGTCGTGCTCTCGGTCATGAACGGCTTTGGCCGCGAGCTGCACGCACGCATTCTGAGCGTGACTTCGGATGCCACGATCATGGGTCTGCAGGGCACGATGCCCGACTGGCAGGCGGTTCAGCGACGCGTCGAGCGCGAGCCCGGTGTACGTGTCGCCGCTCCCTATGTCGAGGAGCAGGCGATGCTCACTCGTGGCCAGGACATCACCGGTGCCTCGGTGCGCGGGATCCTCCCGGAGGAGGAGCGTCGGGCGACGGGTCTCGCACAGCGACTCACGGTTGGAAGTCTCGATGACCTGCAGGCCGGGCGGTACCGGGTGATCCTCGGCAGCGCATTGGCTCGGGCGCTGCATGTGCGGGTCGGCGAGTCCGTGATTCTGATTGCGCCGCAGGGAGTGGCGACACCGACCGGTGTCATGCCGCGCATGCGCCGCTTCGAGGTGGCGGGTCTCTTTCACTCCGGCATGTATGAATACGACCGCGGACTCGCGCTCGTGAATCTCACGGATGCGGCTCGGCTCTTTGCGCTTGTCCCCGGGGAGGTGACCGGCCTTCGCCTGTCGCTCGATGATCCCTGGCAGGCGCCCAAGGTCGTGCGTCGGGTCGCCTACGACCTCGGCGGCCCGGGGTACTATGTCAGCGACTGGACGGACAACCACGCCAACTTCTTCCGCTCCATCGAGAGCACCAAGTCGATGATGTTCGTCATGCTCTCGATGATCGTCGCCGTCGCCGCATTCAACATCGTCGCGACCCTCGTCATGATCGTCAAGGAGAAGCAGACCGACATCGCGATCCTGCGCACCTTCGGTGCGGGACCGCGCAACGTGCTCGCCATCTTCGCGATTCAGGGGATCATCATCGGCCTCGCCGGAACGCTGCTCGGAGCGGCACTCGGCGCGCTGATCTCGCACAACCTGCAGTCGCTCGTCGGCGGACTCGAGCTGCTGCTTCATACGCGGTTTCTCGATCCGCGGGTGTACTACATGAGCGACCTTCCGGCCTACGTCGAGGGATTCGACGTGCTGCGCGTGTGCGGCGTGGCATTCCTCCTTTGCGCGCTCGCGACCATCTATCCGGCGTGGCGCGCGGGCCGCACGGCCCCGGCGCTGGCGCTGCGGCATGAATGAATCGTCGGGAACGATTACTCCGCGCGATCCCTGCGCGTCGGCCTCCGGCCCGCCTGCGGCGTTCAGCGCCGCTCCCGGCGGCGCTAGTCATGACGA
Organism: Steroidobacteraceae bacterium; assembly: GCA_049579785.1. Lineage (GTDB taxonomy): Bacteria > Pseudomonadota > Gammaproteobacteria > Steroidobacterales > Steroidobacteraceae > 13-2-20CM-66-19. Next base: position 18,404 of record JBAUOO010000170.1, on the reverse strand, counting down.
CACGCGCGAGCGTGTCGGCCCCCGCGGCAGCGGGGGCGAGGCCCACGACGGGCCGAGCAATGACACCTTTGTGCTCGAGGCGCGCGCGGTCTCGAAGAGCTTTCGCCAGGGGCCGGTGACGCTCGAGGTCCTTCGGGAGGCCGAGTTGTCGGTGGGCGCCGGGGAGCGTGTGGCGATCGTCGGCGCCTCGGGCTCCGGAAAGACGACGCTGCTTCAGATTCTGGGCGGTCTCGATCGGCCGACGAGCGGTCAGGTATTCATCGACGGACGCGATATTCACGGCCTGACGGAAAAGGAGCGGGGCGAGCTGCGCAACCACGCCCTCGGCTTCGTCTATCAGTTCCATCATCTGCTCCCTGAGTTCTCCGCCCTGGAGAACGTTGCGATGCCCCTGCTCGTGCGTCGCGCCAGCGTGGCCGAAGCGCGCAAGGCAGCGCGTGAGCTACTCGGGCGCGTCGGGCTCGGCGAGCGGCTCGATCATCGGCCACATCAGCTTTCAGGGGGTGAGCGCCAGCGTGCCGCCGTCGCGCGAGCGCTCGTGACACAGCCGAAGATCGTTCTTGCCGATGAGCCCACCGGCAATCTGGATGGCGCGAACGCGGAGTCGGTATTCGCGCTGATGCTCGAGCTCAACCGCGAACGCCGTACCAGCCTCGTCGTGGTGACCCACGACGTGCGCCTCGCCAACCGCATGGAGCGGGTCTACGAAATCGAAAAGGGAACGTTGACGCAGCGGCTCACGCCGGGGCTGCGACGTGACGAGCCTTATAGCGGGACGTGACGCGCCAGCGCCAGATCAGCTCCAGACATCCCCAGCCGACGAGCCCGAGAACCACGGCGCAAGCCAGGCAACCGATGAGAAAGGGTTGCCACATCGGCCCGAGGCCGTTCTCGAGCCAACCCCAGCTCAAGCGAAACGAGAAGCTCTCCGGGGAGACTCGCAGCAGCGCAGCCCCCACGCGGTACGCCAGATAATATATAGGCACCATGGTGAGCGGGTTCACGAGCAGCGTGGTTCCGTAAATCGCGGGCACGTTGAGACGCCAGGCGACCGCGATCAGAACGGCGACCAGCAGGTGCACCGGCAACGGAATGAAGCAGATGGCGATTCCCACGCCAAAGGCCGCGGTAACGCCGCGGCGGTGCAGTGCCCACAGGCGAGGGTCGAGGAGCCGCTCGCCGAAGTGGCGCAGGAGCCAGTGGCCCTGCACCTGGCGAGGGGAGGGAAGCAGCTTCTTCAGGACGCGACGAGGCATCGGGCTGGGGACTGTACCAGATTGGCGACGGCATGGCGCCCCCGGGGGCCACATCCTCCTGATCGGCCCGATATAAGTCACCTTGAGCACAAGAGCCCTCTGGGAACCGCCTTCGCCAGCCTCAGTTGCCCGGGAAACGCTGTCGGGTATCATGCGCCGTCGCAGTATTTCTTGGGTTCCGTCCCCCGGGGTCGCTGGATGTGGGAAATCGTGCGGGCAGGCGGCCCGCTCATGTGGCCGATCATTCTCTGCTCGATCACCGCGGCGGCGATCGTGCTGGAGCGGTTGTGGACCTTGCAGGACCGGCGGGTGATGCCGCGGGAACTGCCGCAGAAGGTCTGGCAGCTGATCGAGGCCAATCAGATCAACGATAAGGTCATCGCCGCGCTCGAGCAGAACTCGCCCTTGGGCCGACTTCTCGCCGCAGGCCTTGCCAACCGCCATCGGCCGCGAGAGATCCTGATGGAGCGACTGGAGGATACCGGCCGGCACGTGGTCTATGAGCTCGAGCGCTTCCTCAACACGCTCGGCACCATCGCCGGCATCTCCCCGCTCCTGGGGCTCCTCGGGACGGTAACCGGCATCATCCGCGCCTTCAACGCCATCCAGGCAGGCGGCATGGGCGATCCACGGGTGCTCTCGGGCGGCATCGCCGAGGCGCTGGTCGCCACCGCGGCCGGCTTGTGCGTCGCGATCCCCTCCCTGTTCGCCTACCGGTACCTTCGCGGCAAGGTGGAGCGCATCGTGGTGGAGATGGAGAAGCAGGCGATGCGCATGGCCGATGTGGTCGAGGCGGCCGGCGTCCGTGGCGGCCGCTCGGCCGCCGCCTGATCGACGCCCTCTCATGAACCTCAAGCCGCGCCGTCACGAGGAGCCGGAGATCAATGTCGTCTCCCTCATCGATGTCGTGCTGCTGCTCGTCGTCTTCTTCATGTTGTCGAGCAAATTCGCCGATGAGGGACGGCTGCACGTGCAGCTGCCGCAGGCGAGCGCGGTGCCCCCAGCCGCTGAGCGGAGCGAGCCGCTCGTGGTGTCGGTGACCGAGGCCGGAAGCTACCTCGTCAACGGGCGCGAGCTCATCAACTCGAGCCCCGACACCCTGCGCTCGGCGCTCCTCCAGCAGGCCGGCAGCAATCGCGACATGGCCGTGACGATCCGCGCCGACGGCCGTGCCACCCAACAGTCGGTGGTCACGGCGATGGACGTGCTGGGTCAGCTCGGCTTCGTCCGGCTCAACATCGCGACCATCAGGGACGAACGGGCGGGCGCCCCTTGAACGACGGGGCGGGCCGCCGGCAGGCCGAGCCAGTGAGCGTGTCGGTCACCTATCGGCGGCTGCTGGGCTATTTGAAGCCGCACAAGGGCATGTTCGCCCTGGGTATCCTGGGAGGCGCGGTCTATTCCGCGTCGATGGCGAGCTTCGTCGAGCTCGGCAAGCGCTTTGGCGATTGGGTCAGTCACCCCGATCCGCGGATGATCGTCCTGATCCCGGTCGCGCTAGTGGTCATCTTCATCGCCCGCGGCCTCGGCAATTTCACGCAGACCTATTGCATGGGCTACGCGGGTCGCAGCATCGTCAAGCAGTTTCGCGCCGAAGTCTTCCGCGGCGTGCTCGACCTGCCCGTCGCCTATTTCGATCGCACCTCCTCGGGCGCGCTCTTATCGAAGCTCACCTACAACAGCGAGCAGGTCGGCAACGCCTGTACCACCTCGATCGTCATCCTGGTGCGGGCGGCGCTCACCGTCGTGGCGATGATCTTCTATCTTTTCTGGCTCAACTGGCGGCTCGCGCTGATCTCTCTCGGCATCGGGCCGCTCGCGGCCTGGCTGGTCACGAAGGCCAACCAGGGCTTTCGCCGCTATGGCAGGCGCATCCAGGACTCGATGGGCGACGTGACGCGCATCGCCAAGGAGGGTTTCGAGGCGCCGCGCTTGGTGAAGGTCTACGAGGCGCAACCGCACTTGCGTGCGCAGTTCGAGAGCGTCAACGAGCACAACCGCCGCTCGTACATGCGACTCATCCTCACCCGCGGGCTGGCCAATCCCACGGTGCAGCTCGTCACCGCGATAGGCGGCGCGCTCGTGCTCGGCCTCGCCATCCGCGACACGTTCGATGGGCAGATGACCTCGGGCGACCTGTTCGGCTTCTTCACCGCGTTGAGCCTGATCGCGCAGCCGCTGCGCGAGCTGGTGAGCGTCGCCGACCCGCTGCAGCAGGGCGTCGCCGCGGCGGAGAGCCTCTTCGAGCTGATCGACGAACCCGGCGAGCCCCAGGGCGGCGGCTATGGCGCCGGCCGCGTGCGCGGCGACGTGCAGTTTCGCGAGGTGACGTTCTCCTACCCCCAGGGCCACGGACCCGCGCTGCGCGGCGTGTCACTCGAGGTGCCGGCGGGCTCGAGCCTCGCGATCGTGGGTCGCTCCGGCAGCGGCAAGTCGACGCTGGTGAGTCTGCTGCCACGGTTCTATGACATCGCCGCGGGCGCGATCCTGATCGACGGCCGCGACATCCGCGAATACGCGTTGGCGAGCCTGCGCCAGCAGATCGCCGTCGTCAGTCAGGACGTCACGCTCTTCGATGACAGCATCCGCAACAACATCGCCTTCGGCCGCAAGGTCTCGGAAGACGACCTCCTGCGGGCGGCAGAAGCGGCGCACGTGCTGGAGTTCACCTCCGGCCTGCCCGCAGGGCTCGACACGATGGTGGGCGAGCGCGGCGTGATGCTGTCGGGCGGCCAGCGGCAGCGCATCTCGATTGCGCGAGCGTTGCTCAAGGACGCTCCGATTCTCATTCTCGACGAAGCGACCTCTGCGCTCGACTCCGAATCCGAGCGCCACATTCAGGCGGCGCTGGCGCAGCTGGTGCGCGACCGAACGACCTTCATCATCGCGCACCGGCTCTCGACCGTGGAGCAGGCCGACCGGATCGTGGTGCTCGATGCCGGTGAGCTGGTCGAGAGCGGCACCCACGCGGAGCTGCTCGCCCGTGACGGGCGTTACGCGCAGCTCTACAAGCTGCAGTTCGCCGATTGAGCCCGTATCCGCAGCGGGCCTGTCGGGGCCAATGAGCACACGGTGGCTCTTCAGGCTCTGGTATGAGCAGCCCCCGCGGATCTCAGGGCTGTTGCCGCTTTCCTGGTTGTATGGCGCGGCCGTGGCCGTGCGGCGCGCGGCTTACCGACGCGGCTGGATAAGATCCCATGCTGTCGGCAGACCGGTCATCGTCATCGGCAATCTCACGGTGGGTGGCACGGGCAAGACACCCCTCACCATCTGGCTCGCCAACCAGCTGCGGCAGCGCGGCATCGAGGCAGGGATCGTATCCCGCGGCTATGGTCGCCGGGATGGCCGTCTGCGCATGGTCGCGGCGGACTCTGCCTGGCAGGAAGTTGGCGATGAGCCGCTCATTCTCCGGCGGCGCACCGGGTGTGCCACCATCGTCGCGAGCGATCGTGTTGCCGCGGCGCAAGCATTGCTCGAGCGAGGTGCCCAGGTCATCCTCGCGGACGATGGCCTGCAACATCTGCAGATGGCGCGCGACTGTGAGATCGTCGTGATCGACGGTGAGCGCGGTTTCGGCAATGGCCGGGTGCTGCCCGCGGGTCCGCTGCGCGAGGACGCCCGGCGGCTCCGCGACGCCGATGCGGTGGTGGTGAATGGCGGGACGCGCGGCGCGGCGCTTCAAGGCGTTCCGCCGGAGCTCGAGTCCGTGGCCCTGCGCATGCGTCTGGCGGCGGCCGAGGCACGACGGCTGGCCGACCCCGGCGAGCCGATGCCGCTCGCGACGTTTCGGGGCCGCCCGGTGCATGCCGTCGCCGGCATCGGCAATCCGCGGCGATTCTTCGGCGACCTGCGCGCCTGCGGCCTCGAGGTGATCGAGCACGCCTTCCCCGATCATCATCCCTTGTCGGCGGCCGAACTCGACTTCGGCGACGGCCTGGCGGTGCTCATGACGGAGAAGGATGCCGTAAAATGCGGCAAGATTGCGGCCCCAAGGCTCTGGTACGTGCCGGTCGAAGCGGCTTTCAGCGCAGACGACGCGCGCCGACTGCTCGAGCTCGTGGCGCGCAAGATCGGATCCTTTGTCTCTACCGGAGGTTAGATCGCCGATGGACGCCCGCCTGCTCGACATCCTTGCCTGTCCGGTCTGCAAGGGAACACTGATCTATCGGCGGGACCCACAGGTGCTCGTCTGTCGGCTGGACCGCCTCGCCTACCCGATCCGCGACGACGTGCCCATCATGCTGGAGGAGGAGGCACGGCAGCTCGCCGCCGACGACCCGCTCCTCGAGCGCTGAGACGGTCGGCACGCTGCGCCGCGGCATCTGCGTGTCAAACTCCTTTCACGTCGCCATTCCCGCTCGCCGCGGCTCGAGCCGGCTGCCCGGCAAAGTGCTGGCGCCGATTCAGGGCAAGCCGATGCTGCAATGGGTGTTCGAGCGTGCCATCGCCTCGGGTGCCCGCGATGTGTTGATCGCGACCGACGACCCGGCGATCGCAGCCGCCGCGAGCGCCTTTGGCGCAACGGCACGGATGACCTCCGCTGCGCATGCCTCCGGCACCGATCGAATCGCGGAGCTTGCCGTCATCGAGCGTTGGCCCGACAGCGACATCGTCGTCAACGTGCAGGGTGATGAGCCGCTCATTCCGCCGGCGCTCATCCGTCAGGTTGCGGCTCTGTTGGAAGCGGATCCCGAGGCGGCGATCGCGACCCTGACGACACCGGTGGAGTCCCTGCCGCAGTTCCTCGATCCCAACGCGGTAAAGGTCGTTGCGGACGCGAAGGGCAGGGCGCTCTATTTCAGTCGTGCACCGATTCCCTGGACTCGCGAGGGTGCCCCGTCCGCACTGGCGAGCCAACGGGTGTTTGCCGGAGCGCGGCGTCACATCGGAATGTACGCCTACCGCGTGGGGGCGTTGCGACGCCTCGCATCGCTCGCGCCGACCGCGCTCGAGCAGACCGAAAAGCTCGAGCAGCTGCGGGCGCTGGAGCATGGATTCCTCATTCGCGTGGCGGATGCGCAGGAGCGGCCGGGACCTGATGTCAATACGGCCGAGGATCTGGAGCGGGTTGCGGCATTGCTCTCGCGCTGAGACCCAGTGCGCCCCGGGCGCGGGGCCTGCGGGGGTATAATTACATCGGGCGTTATGGCAAATGCCAAGGCGTGGGTTGTCAACCCGCGGATCGTCCCCACGTTCAGGCAAGGCAGCGGGTTCGCGTAACGGAAAAACCATGCGTATCAAATTGTTACCAGAGTCGAAAGCCCTGCGGGGCATCACCGGGATCGCCGCCCTGTCGGCGCTCGTGCTGGGCCTGGGGGGCTGCGAGACGGCACCGCCACCCCAGCCGCCGCCGCCGCCGGCTTATGCCGGGCCGCCGCCGAATGCGACCGTTTATGCCTATCCGGAGCACGGTCAGTCGCCCGAGCAGCAGAGCCGGGACCGGTACGAGTGCGGGTTATGGGCGGTCAAGCAGACGGGCTTTGATCCGAGCGCGCCGAACGTCCCGACGTACGATCGCGTGGTCGTGAGCGGTCCGCCCCCGGGGACGGGAACCGCGGTTGGCGCCATTGCCGGGGCGATCCTCGGAGCTGCCATCTCGCCGCGCTGGGACCGCGGTGCCGGAGCGGTGTTCGGGGGCATCACGGGCGCGATGATCGGCAGCGCGAGCGATGCCCAGCGCGCTCAGCAAAACCAGATGGCCATGAGCGAAGAGGACCAGCAGCAAGCGGCCGCCATGGCGCACAAGGCCGCGGATTACCGCCGCGCCGTCAGCGCCTGTCTCGATGCACGGGGCTACAGCGTAAAATAGCGCCGGTGAGGATTCTTTTCGTCTGTCTCGGCAACATCTGCCGTTCGCCGACGGCCGAGGTCGTGTTTCGCGCCGTGGCGGCGCGAGATGCGCCGGATATGGTGTTGGAAATCGATTCCGCCGGGACCGCGGGCTACCATGTCGGCGAGCTTCCCGACCGGCGCACGCGTCAGGCCGCGGCCCGGCGTGGTTATGATCTGTCCGAGCTGCGCGCGCGGGTCGTCGAGCCGCACGACTTCGAGCGCTTCGATCTCATCCTCGCCATGGACCGGGAGAATCTGCGCGCGCTCGAGCGGCGCGCGCCGGCGAGCGTCCGTGAGCGACTGCGCCTGTTCCTCGAGTTCGCCCCCGAGGCCGGCATCAGTGAGGTTCCGGACCCCTACTACGGCGGTCCCAACGGCTTCGAGGACGTGTTGGATCTGATCGAGGCCGCATCGAGAGGGCTCCTCGAGCACCTGCGCCGCGAATGGCGAGCAGCATGACCGGCGCCCGGCGCGCGCCGGTACAGCCACCCGGGATGCGCTTATTCCTCCGGTCCGTGGCTGCCGCCCGAAGCGGCTCGGTCGGGCGGAGCTGACGACCACACCACGTAAGGCTTGTTTTCCCGCGGCGTGTTGCTTTCGGTCGGCGGCGAAGGCTCGAAATGCGCCAGCGGCGCCGCCGGCTCTTCGCGACGCGCCGCCGGTTCTTCGGGACGCGCGGGCGACTCTCGGGGCTCGCGCGGCTCTCGCCACTCCGGTGCGGCGGATGCCTCGCGGCCGGTCGCCGGCGCCTGATGCTGCTCGTGCGCACCGTTGGACTGCGCATCGGCGGAGGAGTCGATCCCGCCACCCTCAGGGCTCACCGCCGGTGCGGTTGCCGGGTTGGCAGACTCGCGCAAGCCGCCTTCCCGACCCGGGCCACCGCCACCATGTCGGCCGCGCCGACCTCTGCGCCGGCCACGCCGCTCGCCGCGCTCCGTGGGGGACGCAGGCGCAGCGGCCTCGATGCCGGCGTGCGGCTCGGCTGTCGATGGGCCCGCGGCAGTGGTCGGCTCGGCGGGTCGCGGACCTGCGTCCCGATCCCGCGGTCGCCTCTCGTGGTCGCGGTCCCGATCGCGGCCATCGCGCCCGCGTCCCTCGGCGCGCCGGCCATCACCGTGGCCGCGACGCTGACCGCCTTCTGTGCGGCGAGGCTGGCGCGAATACTCTCGCCGCCCGTCGCGGTGTCTTTCGCCCGCGTTCCCCGAACGATGCGTCGGGCCTGCTGGCGGAGCTGCCACAGACTGCGCGGGTTCGGAAATCGCCGGCGGCTCGGCAGACTCGACGGCGAAAAGCTTCCTGAACCAGGCGCGCAGGCCGCCGTTGGACCGGAGCTCGGCGGCGCCGCTCTGCGCGGCGGGCGCGGCCGCAGTCTCCTGCACCGGGTAGGACGCGATGGGGGCCGGCGTGCTCGGTAACAGCGCCGCGACGGCCGGGACCTCCGCCGGCGGCCGTTTGTCGCGGGCGCTGCCGGGTTCGGCGAGCTCGGGAGCCGTCGGCATGAGATAGCTCGTCTGCCGATTCTCCGGCAGGTCGGCCTCATCGTCCCTGACACGCCGGATGGAGTATTCCGGAGTCTGGATGTTGGGGTTCGGGACGATGACGAGCTCGGTGGAGCTGCGGTCCTCGAGGGTACGCAGCCACTCGCGCTTCTCATTGAACAGATACGTCGCCACTTCCACCGGCAGCTGTGCGATCACGCGCGCCGTGCGGTCCTTGCGCAGCTCCTCGCCAATGAGGCGCAGCACCGCCAGCGTCATCGACTCGACACTGCGGATGCTGCCGATGCCGACGCAGCGCGGGCAGACGAAGTGGCTCGACTCCCCGAGCGAGGGGCGCAGCCGCTGGCGCGACATCTCGAGCAGGCCGAAGCGCGAGAGCTTGCCGATCTGAATCCGCGCGCGGTCCATCCTCACCGCATCGCGCAACCGGTCCTCGACGTCGCGCTGGTTCTTGCTCGACTCCATGTCGATGAAGTCGATGACGATCAGGCCGCCAATGTCGCGGATGCGCAGCTGCCGTGATATCTCATCCGCCGCTTCGAGATTGGTATTGAGCGCGGTGGTCTCGATGTCGCTGCCCTTGGTCGCGCGAGCGGAATTGATGTCGATCGACACCAGCGCCTCGGTGTAGTCGATGACGATGCTGCCACCGGAGGGAAGCTGCACCTTGTGCGCGTATGCGGACTCGATCTGGCTCTCGATCTGATAGCGCGTGAAGAGCGGAATGTCGTCCGTGTAGAGCTTGAGGCGCCGCTGCGCCTCGGTGGGCATGAAGCGCTGCATGTATTCCTGCGCCTTCTGGAAGGCCGCCTGATCGTCGACCTGCACCTCGCCGATATCATCGGAAAGGTAATCGCGCATGGCGCGCGTGACCGCATCGCTTTCCCGGTAGACGAGGAAGGGCGCGGCTCGATCCTTCGCGGCGGCGGAGATCTGCTCCCACTGGACGTTCAGGTTGTCGAGGTCCCACTGCAGCTCCTCGACGCCGCGGCCGACACCGGCCGTGCGCACGATCGCCCCCATGCCGTCGGGAATTCTCAGCTGATTCATCACCTCGCGCATCTGGTCGCGATCCTCGCCCTCGATGCGGCGCGACACGCCGCCGGCGCGAGGATTATTCGGCATGAGCACGAGAAAGCGTCCGGCGAGGCTGACGAAGGTCGTGAGCGCCGCGCCTTTGTTGCCGCGCTCCTCCTTCTCGACCTGAACCATGAGTTCCTGGCCCTCGGCGAGCAACTCGCGGATGTTCATCCGGCCGCCCTGGGGCGGCTGGCGGAAATAGTCGCGGGAAACTTCCTTCAGCGGCAGAAAGCCGTGTCGCGGAGCCCCATAGTCGACGAAGCACGCCTCGAGCGAGGGCTCGATGCGCGAGATGCGGGCTTTATAGACGTTGGCTTTCTTCTGTTCGCGGGATGGGATTTCGATACTGAGGTCGAAGAGCTTCTGCCCATCAACCAGTGCGACGCGCAACTCCTCCTGCTGAGTCGCATTCACGAGCATTCTTTTCATGTGCCCCTACTATCAGGTGAGGGGCCGGCAAGAAGGCGGGAGGCCGCAACGCCAGAGCGTCGCGGCGGCGAAGGTTCCTCACACTCGGCGCACGCTGGCGCTGCGCACGAGTCTCGATATGGTCGTCGATGCCCGCCTCATTTGGGGCGGGGTGCCGGAGAAGCTTCGGTGCTCTCAACCGATGCCGCGGCCCGCGGAACCCTGAGCAGCGGGGTTCGACGCCGGCTGCGCGATCTTGTCGGCCCAATACGATGGCCTCTTATGCCGAGGTCCAACTAACATGCGGCGCCGATGCGCCGCCAACCGTTGACGCGTCCCAACGGGGACGCCGCTACCGAGTATACTGCAAAGATCACTGTAGAAACAGCGTCTTACGCCGAGGTGCACGTGCCAGAGGACGATTCCCGGGATTCCCGGGGCGAAACCGCTTCGCCCAGCCGCGGCTCGGCGCCCGAGAGCCGGGGGCGGGGCCATGGCGTCCGGCACTTCGGGGTCGAGGAGGCTGAAGCCGGTCAGCGCCTGGATAAATATCTCGCGCGGCGCCTCGGCGATGTGCCCCGGACGCGGATATTCCGCATCATTCGCCGCGGTGAGGTGCGGGTGAACGGCCGTCGGGTGGGGCCGGAAACACGCCTGAGCGCCAACGATCGGGTGCGGGTGCCGCCGGTCTGGGAACTCCTCGAGGAAGGCGCGACCCGGGCGCAGCGGGGTCCTCCCGCCGCGATGGTGCAGGCCCTCGAGCGGGCCATCGTCAAGGAAACGGACCGCCTGCTGGTCATCGACAAACCGGCCGGAATCGCGGTCCACGGCGGCAGCGGCATCAGCTTCGGGGTGATCGAGGCGTTGCGGGCGCTCAGGCCTGGAGAGCCGCTCGAGCTGGTGCACCGCCTGGACCGGGATACGAGCGGCTGTTTGCTCGTGGCACGCGATGCCGCAACCCTTCGGACCGTGCACGCGCTGCTGCGGGAAGGAGGGTGTGAGAAGCGCTATCTGGTCCTGATCGCCGGCAGGTGGAGCCTCGGGCACAAACGGATCGATGTTCCGCTGCGCACCGATGCCCGGGTGGGTGGTGAGCGCACCGTGCGTGCGGACGCGTCGGGAAAGCCCTCCGTCAGCGAATTTCGACCCATTCAGTTCTTCGGCACGCGCGCTCCTGAGGCGCTGTCGGCGACTCTGATGGAGGTGGCTCTGCACACCGGCCGCACGCACCAGATCCGGGTGCATGCCAGCTATGCGGGGCACCCCGTGGCGGGTGACGAGAAGTACGGCGATGCCAAGTTCAACAAGGGAATGCGCGCCCTCGGGCTCACCAGGATGTTCCTGCACGCCCACAGCATGAGCTTCGAGTGGCCCCAGGGCGGTCCCTTCAGCGCGAGCGCACCGCTGCCTGCGGAGCTTTCAGCGGTGCTCGATCGCCTGCCGTCGAAAAGCAAGTGAAAAAGCGGCGCAGGGCCGCTCCCTGCGCCGCGGGGATCAATGCCTGTGAGTGGGCTGGCTGCGCAAAGCGGCAGGATGCCGCCTTTGCGCTTATGGAACAACGAAGCCCGCGCGCCTCAACGCCTCGGCAAGCCATAGCAACGGAAGACCAATAAGAGCGGTCGGATCACGGCTCTCGATGCTCTCGAAGAGCGAGATGCCGAGACCCTCGACCCGGAATCCGCCCGCGCAGTCGAGCGGCTGCTCGCGCTCGACATAGCGCTCGATCTCCTGGCTGGTGAGGCTGCGGAAGAAGACTGTCGTGGTATCGATATGCACCCGGCGGATCCCGGCCTGCGGTGCGATCACCGCGCACCCGGTATGAAAGCGGGCGCTCGAGCCGCTCTGGGCGCTGAGTTGGGAGCGGCATCGTGCGGCATTCCCCGGCTTCTCGAGGATCCTGTTGCCGACGGCAGCGACCTGATCGCTACCGATCACGACGGCATCCGGCCGGAGGCTCGCAATGGCCTGGGCCTTGGCGACCGAGAGCCGTAGCGCCCGGTCCGGGGGCAGCTCGCCAGCGATCGTCTCTTCCAGTGTCTCAGGGGCCAGGGCGGTAAAGGCAATACCGAGGCGCTCGAGCAGCGCGTGCCGGTAGCGGGAGGTCGAGGCGAGAATGAGCTGGGGCATCAACGACTTAAGGAGCGCAACCGATTTTTGACTTGCCGGCGGACCATACCTATTATACGCGGCCCATGTCGCCCCCCTGGTCCCAGCCGCTCGACGTCGATCGGCTCTCCCGCGGCGGGGCCGAGATGGACTTTGATATTCCGTTGGCCGAGCTGCCGCGGCTGAAATCGCGGATCGCAGGTATTGGCGGAAGCGTGCACGGTACTGCGCGCTTTGGGCGGGAGTCGGGCTTCGCCGTGGTGGAGTTGTCGCTCGGCGGCACGGTCACGCTGCAATGCCAGCGGTGCATGCGGGCGATGGAGCTCCCCATCGACAGCACCACTTCCGTGGCGCTGATCGCGGCGGAGGCACAGGCCGCCGAGGTGCCCGATGAGCTCGAGCCGGTGCTCGCGCGCGAGGGCCGTATCAGTGCCGGGGAGTTGGTCGAGGAGGAACTGCTGCTCGCGCTGCCGATCGTGCCGCTGCACGAGGAGCTGCGCGACTGCACCGTGCCGGCCTCCGCGCCGCTCGTCGCCGGTGCGGAGCCCGAGCACGTGAGCCAGCGGCCCTTTGAAGGGCTCGCCGAGCTGTTGAGGCACAAAGAGTCATGAGTTTGGTTTAGGTTAGCGCGCGCATAGAGCGCACGAGGACATTATGCCCGTTCAGAAAAGTCGCAAGACGCCCTCGCGGCGCGGCATGCATCGCTCTCACGACGGACTCGCCGTGCCGGCGCTGTCCACCGATCCGCAGTCCGGTGAGACGCACCTGCGTCATCGCATCACCCCGGATGGCTTCTACCGCGGCCGTCGCGTGATCGAGAAGCCCGCCGAGGCGGACGAACAGGAATAAGGCTCGCCCCGCCGACGAGCGCCGCGCTGCGCCGACCGTGCTGCCCATCGCCATCGACGTGATGAGCGGCGATCATCCGCCGCAAGAGTACATCGCTGGGGCGCTCGCCGCCCTGCGCGAGGACCAGGGTCTGCGCGTACTTCTGGTGGGCGATGCCGCTCTCATCGGAGCGCGGCTCTCGAGGCAGTCGCAGGCACTGCGCGAGCGCATCGAGGTGGTGCCGGCGAGCCAGGTCGTCGCGATGAGCGACAGCGCGCGCGAGGCCATCCGACGCAAGAAGGATTCCTCCATGCGAATCGCGGTCGGCCTCGTCAAGGAAGGACGCGCGGCGGCCTGCGTGAGCGCGGGCAATACCGGCGCGCTGAATGCCATCGCGCATTTCGTGCTGAAGACGCTCCCCGGTGTCGAGCGGGCCGCCATCATCTCGGCCATTCCGGCGGCTCATGGCCACACCCACATGCTCGATCTCGGCGCCAACACCAAGGCGACGCCGGAGCAGCTGCGGCAGTTCGCCGCCATGGGCGCCATCATCTCGCGCGACATCTACGGGCTCGCCGCCCCGCGCATCGGTCTGCTCAACATCGGCGAGGAGGACATCAAGGGACATGAGGTGGTCCAGGCCGCGCACGCGCTGCTCGCCACAAGTCACCTCAACTATGTCGGATTCGTCGAGGGCGACGACATCTTCTCCGGGGATGTCGATGTGGTGGTCACCGACGGGTTCACCGGCAACGTCGCCCTGAAGACGATGGAAGGCGCCGCGGGTCTGATCGCCGATCGGATGCGGCGCGAGTTTCGCGCCTCCTGGCTCGATCGGCTGGCGGGGCTCGCCGCCCGCCCGGTACTGAGAAGGGTGGCCGCCAGCCTCGATCCCCGCAAATATAACGGCGCCTGCATGGTCGGCCTGACCGGCATCGTGGTAAAAAGCCACGGCAGAGCCGACGGTGTAGCCTTCGCCAGGGCGATCATCACCGCGGCGCTCGCCGCGCGTCGCGGATTGACCGCGCATATTGCACAGGCGCTCGCGGCGCAGGGAGCCGATTCAGCACAGGGTTCGACAACTTGAATTATTCGCGCATCGCGGGGACGGGGTCATACCTTCCGGAAAAGGTCCTCACGAACCTCGATCTCGAGAAGATGATGGACACCAGCGACGAATGGATTCGCGAGCGCACCGGGATCGAGCGGCGGCACATCGCCGCGGCCGGCGAGACGACGGTGGATCTCGCCGAGCACGCTGCGCGCGCTGCCCTGGAGGCGGCCGGCGTGAAGCCGGCCGATGTCGATTTCATCGCCTTCGGCACGACGACGCCCGACATGGTATTCCCCAACTGCGGCGCGCTGCTGCAGGCGCGGCTCGGCTGCCGGGGCGCGGCGGCCTTCAGCGTGGAAACCGCCTGCAGCGGGTTCATGTATGCGCTCTCGATCGCCGACAAGTTCGTGCGGTTCGGCGATGCCCGCCGGGCGCTGGTGATCGGTGCCGAGACGCTCTCGCGCATCACCGACTGGAGCGATCGCTCGACCGCGGTTTTGTTCGCCGATGGAGCGGGTGCCGTGCTGCTCGAGGCGTCGGATGCGCCGGGGATCCTGTCGACACACCTGCACGCCGACGGCTCGTACAAGGATCTTCTTTATTGCGGGGGAGGGATCGCCGCCAGCGGCGATCCGGCCAAGGCTCGCAGAGCGATTACCATGACCGGGAGCGAGGTTTTCAAGATCGCGGTGACCATGCTCGGTCGCGCGATCGATGAGGCGCTCTCGGCCAACGCCCTCGACCGCTCGGCCATCGACTGGCTGGTGCCGCATCAGGCCAATATGCGCATCATTCAGTCCACGGCGCGCAAGCTCGACCTGCCCATGGAGCGCGTCATCACCACCGTGCAGGAGCACGGCAATACTTCCGCGGCCTCCGTCCCCCTGGCGCTGGACGTCGGAGTGCGTGACGGGCGGATCAAGCGCGGCGATCTGATTCTGTTGGAAGCATTCGGGGGCGGCGTTACTTGGGGCTCCGCCCTCATCCGGTACTGAAAAGAAAAACGCCGCGCGGATGCGCGGCGTTCTTTAAAGAACGGAAACCGCCCTTTACTTCGAGATTGACCGCTTGAACATGCGGTTGATCTTCTCGTTGGTTGCATCGACCGCCGACTGAGCGGCCTGAGCGGCAGCCAACGCCTGGTTCGCAGTGCTCTGCGCACCACTCGCCGCCTGGCTGGCCGACTGGGCAGCGCTCGCCGCCTGGTCCGCCGAGCTCTTCGCGGCCGCCACCTGCGATTGCAGCTGGGCAACCTGCGACTTCAAATCCGCGATATCGGACTGCATCGGCTTGAGGTCCTGGCAACCTGTAAGGCCGATCACGACTGCCGCGGCAGCAGCCACCTTCACAACACTCGCGCACTTCATACAAGTCCCCTTCTGGGTTGTTGATTCGGGAGGTCCTGAGACACGCAACGCGAAGGCGGCGGGTACGCCCGCGACCGGTCTGCGCTCCGTCGCCTTCGCAGCACGCAACTGCACCAAATTTGAGGCGGAAATGCAACTCCAAACGTGCTTTTCTGTCTTTGACTCGCGACAGTTTGTGCGCGAGGACGGAAGACGGTAGAGCTGCGATTCAGCTGAGGGGCCTGCGTCAGGGAGGGCACTGGCATTGATCGGACGGGCGGATGGCGTGGCTGTCAGGTCGGCGTGGTCCGTGCCGTTGCATGTTCACCACGGACGCGAGCGCCGTGGCGGACCCTCTTGCCATCAGCCTAGATCTGGATATAATCGCAGTGGTGTACAAATGAACAGGCAGCGCAAGATGTCCGACCTTACCCCGCGTCAAACGCAAATTCTGCGCCTGGTCCAGCGCTTCATTGTCGATACCGGGATGCCTCCCACCCGGGCGGAGATCGCCCGCGAGCTCGGTTTCAGGTCTCCCAATGCCGCCGAGGACCACCTGCGGGCGCTCGCCCGCAAGGGTGTCATCGCGCTCGTGCCGGGCGCTTCGCGCGGCATCCGGCTGAAAGACACCATCCGCGAGCAGATGGGCCTGCCGCTCATCGGGCGCGTCGCCGCCGGCAAGCCGATCTTCTCGGAAGAGAATTTCGAAGCCCGCCTGCAGATCGACCCGGGTCTGTTTCAGCCGCGGCCGCATTACCTTCTCAAGGTCACCGGCATGAGCATGAAAGATGCCGGCATCCTCGATGGAGACCTGGTCGCCGTCCACCGGACGGCGGACGTGCGCAGCCGTCAGATCGTGGTGGCTCGCCTGGAGAACGAGGTCACCGTGAAGCGCTATCGCCAGGAAGGCTCGGTCGTCTGGCTGCTACCGGAGAACAGCGACTTCGAGCCCATCCGGGTAGACCTGAAGGAGCAGCCGCTGCTCATCGAGGGCATCGTGGTCGGCGTGCTGCGCAGGGGTAAGACCCACGGTCTGATCTGATGCCCCACGTCCGGCCATGTCCCGCGATCGAGAGCAGGGAGATGCGCTTCGAACGTCGCCGCCGGCGGCCTCGGGAGCCAAATCAGCTCGGGAGCTTTCCCACCTTCTCGAGCATCCTGCCATCTGGCGAGGTCGCAGCGCCGCGCGCATACAGACGCTATCGACCGGCTTTCCGGTGCTCGATGAGGGTCTGCCCGGGGGAGGCTGGCCGCAAGCGGGACTGATCGAGATTCTTCCGACCTGCTTCGGAGCCGGGGAGCTGTCGCTCCTATTGCCGGCTCTTGCTGCCGTGACGCAGCGGCCGCAGGCACGCTGGTGCGCCTGGGTCGCACCGCCCCTGCAGCCTTTCGCCCCCGCGCTCGCGGAGTGCGGTCTGGCGTTGGAGCGGATGCTCGTGGTGCGGGCTCAAGGCAAAGACGCAGGGGGAAAATCCGCGCTCTGGGCTTTCGAGCAGACGCTTCGCTCGGGTGCATGCGATATCGCGCTGGCCTGGCTGCAAAGCGCGCTGCCGCGGCAGATCCGCCGGCTGCATCTGGCGGCGCAGCGGGGGGCCACGCTCGGGGTGCTGTTCCGGCCGCCCGAGGCGGCATGGGATTCCTCGCCGGCGGCTTTGCGGGTTGCCGTGGAGCCTGCCGCGCAGGGAGCGAGGGTCACGCTGCTGAAGAGCCGGGGCGGCGCGCGGGGCACGATCCAGCTCCCCTTAGGGTGAGGCGCCATGCGACACCGCAGAGCCCTCGAGCTTCCCTTACAGCAGAGCTCACCCACACCGGCGCCGCGGCAGGCGCCTTCACTGCGATCCGACGATTTACTGCGCCCGCTCATCGGACGCGTCGATGCGTCGATCATGGCTCCTGCGCAGCTGTGGCTCGCCGTACATCTGACGACACCGTCTTCTCAATCTGCCCAACAGGATCTCGAGCGTCTGGGTGTCCGCGCTCAACGGCTCACTCCACGGATCAGTCTCGATCCGCCTGACGGTCTGCTGCTCGAGGTGAAAGGCAGTCTGCATCTTTTCGGGGGTGTGGAGGGATTGAGTCGGGAAATGGCAGGCGAATGCTCGCGCCTCGGGATGCCCTGCAGGCTGGCGATCGCACCGACCCCCCTGGCCGCGTTGGCGCTGGCGCGCGCCGGCCCGAGGCTCGGTGTCCCCACCGCGCTCCTCGGCATCACGAACCCGGCGCAGCTTATCGGCAAGCTCTCGCCCCTGCCGCTTGCGCTGCTGCGCTGGCCGCAGGACACGTTGGATCGCCTGGGGCGTGTTGGCGTGCGCACCATCGGGGAGGCGTTGCGCCTGCCACGCGCGGGTTTCGCACGGCGCTTTGGCACGGCGCAGCTTCTGATACTCGATCGGCTGACCGGGCGGACGAGCGATCTCAAGGATCGCTTCGAGATCCGCGCGCGTTTCCGTGGCCGTCGCGAGCTCACCTATGAGTTGGAAAGTCATGCGGCTCTCGGTGCGGTGCTCGAGCCGCTGCTCGAGGAGCTTGGTGAATTCCTCGAGGCACGCCAGTGCGGGGTGCTGGCGCTCGAGTGCCGGCTGCGGCATCGCGCCGTTCCACCGACCCGGTGCGTGCTGCGGCTCGCCGCACCGCTTGCCGATCCAACGCAGCTTGCCGCGCTTCTGGGCGAGCGACTGAGCGCACTTATCTTGCCGGAGCCGGTACGCGCCTGTGAGCTGCGCTCGGGACCGCTGGTGGCGCGCGTGCTGTCCTGCGGAGGACTCTGGCAGCCCGGCGAGCAGGGGGGCGGCGGCGCCGCGCAGGCTGCGGAGCTCATCGAGCGGCTGCGAGCGCGGCTTGGACCGGAGGCGGTGCATGGGCTTCGAGCCATCGAGGATCATCGGCCGGAGGCGGCGTGGGGGGTGCGGAGCGGATTGCAAAATGATCCTGGCCGGACGCTGATCGCCAGGACGGCGATCCGCGAGCCTCCAGGGACGGATTTACGGCGTTCCGG
>JBAUOO010000169.1:0-3495 GCA_049579785.1 Steroidobacteraceae bacterium | reverse complement strand
GCGGTGCTCGTGCGCGAAGTAGAGCTCCTCCAGCTCGGTATTCATCTGCACGAAGGATGTCCGAATCCAGTGTTCGAAGGCTTCCGCGTTGTTGCTCATGGGCAGGGCCGACCCCGGTCGGGGCGTTCTCGATTCCAGTGCCCATAGTACAACGGCCCAGCTATACCGCACCGACTCGCCAACCCCCGCGGCTCATCCAGTACCGGTGCTTTCCGACAGCTGCATGGACAGGAGCCCCGCGCGCTTCTTACTCTGAGGAAATGCGAGAGCTGCGCGATGTGAAGAAGCTGGACGATCGCTTCGGTCAGTTCCTGGTGCGCGTCAAATGTCCCTCCTGTGGCGCCTCACGTGACATCGCGGCGGAGGCGCTCGCGCGCCTCGTCGGTTGGTCGGTGAGCCTCGAGAGTCTGGCGCCGCGGCTTCGCTGCTCGAAGTGCGGTGCCAAGGGCGCCGCGACAGTGACCCCCGTCGGCCTGCCGCGGCCGCGGGGGTTCACCAGCAATCCTCACTGAGCGAAACGGCTCGGGAGTCAGCCTTCGGCGTGACGGGTGGCCTCGAATAGGAACCACACCCGCCTTTCCGTCTCATCGATCCAGTTCTCCAGCAAGCTCGCCGTAGCCACGTCACCGAGCTCATCGCAAACCCCGTGCACCTCCCTCATGTAAAGGGCGAGCTGCTTGTTGTCTTCCCGCAGCTCGGCGAGCATATCCCTCGGGGTGACGAAGCTCGCGTCGTTGTCCTTCAAGCGCTGCAGCTTCGATATCTGGCCTATCGACTTGAGCGTGCCACCACCGATTTTTCTGCCTCTTTCGGCGATGGGATCGGTCATCTCGTAGATCTGAGTCCCGTGCTCATCCAACAGCAGGTGCCAGTCGCGAAAATGCGGCCCTGACATGTGCCAGTGAAAGTTCTTCGTCTTGAGATAAAGAGCGAACGTGTCGGCGAGCAGCGTGGTGAGCGCGGGCGGGATATTCCGGACCGCCTCCGGTGAAAGACCCGAGGGCGTATCGAGGGTAGCGGTCTTCTTCGCTTCATTGACCATGGCAGGGCTCCTTTCGAATGGCGGGGCTGGGCGTAGCGCCCGCAAAGGGGGTGCGGACCGGACCATGATATCCCCGCTCAGGGCGTCAGACGAGCTTCACAGTGGCGCTCGATGTACTGACGGTGGGTGGGGAGCGAGAGTGCCGCCTGCTCCATGGCACGGCGCATCTCGGCGAGGATCCTCGTAGCATCCGCGCGAGCGCGCAGATCGACCAGCGGGTGGTACCGTGCGGGCCAGACTTCCTGGCCCACCAGTACGGCGAGCCAGTTGTTCTTCTGGAAGAGCTCGGAAGCGTCGAAGAGGATGCGGCCGCCGTTGCGGAAGTGGTCGATCTTGAATTGCAGCGTCTCAGGTATCTCCATCGAGCGCGCGTACCGCCAGAGCGGCTCCTGCCGCTGCTGCGCGTGATAGTGCAGGATCAGGAAATCCCGTATCCGCTCGTATTCGAATCGGCTGGCGCGATTGAATTCCTGCGCCAGGATCGGGTTGCAGTCGCGGTCCGGAAACATCGCCAGCAGCCGGGTGATCGCCGACTGGACGAGATGGATCGAGGTCGACTCCAGCGGCTCGAGGAACCCGGCCGAGAGCCCTATCGCCACGCAGTTGCGCGACCAGAACTGCCGCCGGACGCCGGCCGTGAAGCGAAGCGCCCGCGCCTCGCCCAGGGGCTCGCCGATCAGGTTGGCGAGGAGGATCGCGGTCGCCTCATCGTCGCTCATATACTCGCTGCAGTAGACGTGCCCGTTGCCCATGCGATGCTGCAGCGGAATGCGCCACTGCCAGCCGGCCGGGCGCGCCGTCGCGCACGTGTACGGCGGCAGGTCCTCGCCCAACGCGCAGCCGACCGCCATGGCGCGGTCGCACGGCAGCCACTGTTGCCAGCTCTCGTAGCCCACTTTCAGCGCCGATTCGATCAAAAGACCGCGGAAACCCGAGCAGTCGATGAAGAAGTCCCCTTCGATGCGCTCGCCGCTTTCGAGCTCGAGCGCCTCGATGAATCCGTCAGGGCCGCGCAGTTTCACGTCCACCACCTTGCCGTCGATGCGCCGTACCCCGCGCTTCTCGGCATACTCGCGCAGGTGCTGGCCGTAGAGCGACGCATCAAAGTGGTAAGCGTAGTCAAAGCTCGACAACACCATGGCCGGGTCGGTCAGGGGCCGGCCGAAACGGCCGGCGCGCGCCAGCACCCACGCCATGGCGTGATCCTCGAGCGGCACCGAGCTCCCCCGGGCGCGCTCGCGCAGCCAGTATTGATGGAGCGATACCGAATCGAAGTCGTCACCGATCCGGCCGAAGGGATGGAAGTAACGATGTCCGGGCCGCATCCAATCGATGAACGCGATACCGAGCTTGAAGGTGCCGCGGGTGGCCGCGATGAAGGCATTCTCATCGAGCCCGAGCTGCCTGTTGAAATGTCGGATCGGCGGAATGGTCGCCTCGCCCACGCCCACCGTGCCGATGGCCATCGACTCGATCAGCTCGATCCGACAGCCGCCGCGCGTCGAGTTGGCGAGCGCGGCAGCGGTCATCCAGCCCGCGGATCCGCCTCCGACGATGACGAGGCGCCGAATGCGCCGGTCGGTGTCGCTCATCGCACGTCACCTCATGAGGCGAGCAATTCCCGCAGCGCCGCGCCCGTCGCTTCCGCGGCCGGTCCCACGATGACGTGCACGGAGTCGCTCGCCGCGATCGCGACGCCGCGCAGGCCGAGCTTGCGGATCGCCGCGCCGTCGATCGCACGGGTGCTTGTCACCCCGATCCGCAGGCGCGATGAGACCGGCTCGATGCTGCGCACGTTCGCGCGGCCGCCGAGCGCGGCCAGCAATCCCTGCAGAACCTCCCTTGCCGGTGCGGGTACGGCCGCAGCCGCCCTCCTCTCGCAAGGCTGCGGTACAGGCACGGCGCGCGAAGGCGGCGGCGGCGGGCTCGCGCTCGGCATCGAGGCCATGGCCTCGCGGATCTCGCTGGCGAGCTGATCCGCCGTCGGACCCACCACGACCTGCAACGCGGTGGCCGAGGGCTTCACCACGCCCAGCGCCCCCAGCCGCTTCAGCGCCTCGATGTCGACCGTCTGCTGCGTCCTGACGGTCAGCCGCAGGCGTGTCGTGCAGGCGGTCACGGACTCGAGATTGCCGGCACCTCCAAGAGCCGTGATGTACGACCGCGCGCGATCGGCCGGAGCGGCTGCTGGTGTCACGCCAGCGGCCGCCGGCGCGGTGACGTCCAGGTCTTCCCGACCCGGCGTCTTCAGATCGAACTTGACGATGGCGAAGCGAAACACGCCGTAGTAGAGCCCGAAGTAAACCGCCCCCACCGGCAGCAGCAGCAGCGGATGGGTGGCGAATTTATAGTTGAGGATGTAATCGAAGAGCCCCGCCGAGAAACCGAACCCGAGCCGCACATCGAGCGCGTTCATGATGATGAAAGCGAAGCCGGTGAGCAGCGCGTGCACG
>JBAUOO010000168.1:0-6616 GCA_049579785.1 Steroidobacteraceae bacterium | reverse complement strand
AGTTTTTGCATCGCGCTGAAAGGGATGTCGGGTTGGGCGCCGGCAATGGACCTCCGATTGGACCCACCTCGCAAGTGGGGCGCGCGCTGCGCCGTGACGGATTTTGGGGTACGGAATCGGCCAGCATGCCTACACGTGGAGGGTATCCTGACTTACGGGCCTCGTCGTACCCCCACGGCCACTTCGCTGGGAAAGTGCAATTGAGCGGAATCAATGGCTTGCAACGCGCCGTCAGGCTGTTGGAATCTCGAACTCGACAACGAGCGCTCAAGAGGCTAGTTATCGTATGTATATTTAACATTAATAAAGAGTCGTAACTAGATGATTATAATGGCTTCTATGTGTTTGACTCGAACTGACTTGCAAGCCACTGATCGGTCTAGCCCTTTTCCCCCCAGTCTCCCAAGTTACCCCTAAAGTTATCTTTGAAATCGTGCGCTGCGGTGAGACGCCTTGGTACGGGCCGATCCTCGCTGAGCGTTCGCTATTCGAACGGGGGACGAGATCTCGCCGAGTCGAGCGGAAGCTTCGGGCGGCAGGCGATGCAGCATCAGGGCGGGGACTTCTGCTCAGCCTCACGGCGCGCCCGCGTTCTGGGAGACGTCGAGATCTGGGTCTCTGGGGTGGCTGGCGGAGCGCGGAGGCGCAGTCTGCTAGGCGCTGACGCAGGGGGAGGATAAGGCGGAGGCGCTGGCGCGTGCTATAGACGCTTTGGAGACCGCGCTCGAGTTCTATACTGATGCCGGCCGCGAACTGCCGAAAGCTCGCAAGGCCCAAGCGGAATCAACCCGTCGTATCGCCGTCGACGCTCACGGTGTTGAAGCTCGAGGTCTATCAGGCCATGCGCCGAAATGGCGTAAAGAAAACCGAGCTGGCACGCCGTCTCCACTGGCGCTTGATGCAGGTTGACCGTCTGCTCGACTTGCACCACGCCTCGCGAATCCATCAAGTCGAGGCGGCTCTTGGCGCCCTCGTGCGGCAGGGAAGCGTTGATGCCCCCGCGTTTCTCGCCGTTACCCTTTTCGACATGGTCGCGTTCAGCGTCTGTTTCGGGCTCGCGCCCAGGCGCTCTCGTTTGGGACCTCTGGATAAAGGCCGAGCGAGATCAGATTTTCTCGGCCGTCGAATCGATGGCGGTTGCGCCAGTATCGGCCTCCGGTTGGTGAAACGAAAAGATGGAGGCCGCCACCAAAGGACATCTTGCGAGCATAGCGAACGAAGATGCGTCTGGGACATCGGCGGTTGACGGGTGGGTGGGAGCGGGAAATCGAGTTCCGTATGGGCGGGAGCGAGCTGACGCCACTGCTTCTACTTAAACTGAGCGCTCAAATCGGAATCCTGTGCGTTCTGGTGCGCACGCAGCTCGCGTAGCACATCGGCAAGTGCGCGCGGCTTATCGATGGCATATCCTTGCGCGTACTGAACACCGAGTTTACGCAGGCGCTCGAGGATTCGCTTGTCCTCCGCGTACTCGGCGACGGTTGCGATATCGAGGTCTCGCGCGAGTCCCACGATCGCACGCACCATCGCCTCTGATTGCGGGTTCGTCAGGATGTCCGACACAAAGCTCCCGTCGATCTTGACCCGATCGACCGGCAGGTTCGTCAGGTTCTTGAGGGAATTTGCGCCGGTACCGAAGTCATCGAGGGCGAACCGGCAACCCAGAGAGCGTAACTCTCGAACGAAAGTCATTGCCTTGGTAAGTGAGAGCACGGCCACCTGTTCCGTGATCTCAAAGGTGATCAGGGCAGGGGTGAGCCCGCAACGGCGAATGAGAGCGCGCACCCGGTCGAGAAACTTCTCGTCCGTCAAAGACGGACCGGTAATGTTGATTGAGAGCGACGCCTTGGCGGCAAGCAGCTCCGACCGATACGGCAGTGCCTGCAAGACAGCGTGTTCGATCACCCATAGATCAAGATCCGGCGCGAGCTGATTTTGAAGCGCGGCCGCGAGCAGCCGCGTGGGAGCGCGGTTTTCAGGCAGAGTGTCCGCCAAGCGCAAGAGGAGCTCGTATCCACCGCCCTCGTTCTCCCGCTGAAGGGGCACGATACTTTGGGCGAAGAGCGTGAACCGATCCTCGCGCAGCGCCTCACGCAACTGCTGGACGGCTACGACATCAGTCTGGCGTCGGATCATGGACACATCCGTGTCCTGGTAGGTCTCGATCCGTCCGCGACCGCGAGCCTTCGCCGTTCTACAGGCCAGCGCTGCGAGAGCGAGCCCCCTTTGGAATTCACTCGGCCCCTTGAATGGGGCCACACCGCAGCTTAAGGAAACCGGCTCCTGTACCTTCCCTGGCTGACCCGACAGTTGCGCGGTGTGTTGCTGCAGCGCAAGGGCAGCGCGTTCCGCAACGTCGGTATCCGCGTTGCGCAACACGAGAGCGAATTCGTTGCCGGAAATGCGTGCCGCCACAGAGTCTGCCGGCACATGAGGCTGCTGGAGCAGCCGCGCGAGGCCGACGATCAGCGCATCGCCGGAACTGAAGCCGCTCGTCTCATTGATGACGTGCAGTTGATCGATCTTGACGCAGATCACCGAGTGACCGGTGGCTGAGCCTGTCCGCCGCTCTTCCCGGCCGTCAATGCGATGTTGGGCACCCGCCCGTGTATAGAGGCCGGTGGCCGGGTCAATTTCCGTTGCCAGCAGGTTCACAATGTGCCGGCTCAGATTCCTGGCCAGCGCGAGGTGACCGGCGCGAAATTCTGTCCTCTCGTTTGAGCGCAGCAACACCAATGCACCGTCGGGCACTTCCGCTCGAGTCGTGATCGGAACCGCGAGCACCCGTAGCGTCTGTTGCACATGCCCTGCGGTGTTGCCGTGATTGACAAGCATCGGCGCGTTCTTGCGTCGCACCCAATCGAGAAGGGGGCCTTCGAGGTTGCGCAGTGCCAGCTTCGCGGAGTCTTCGAAGTCGTTCGTGACGGTATGCACCAACCGGACGTTCCTCTCCGGGATAAGCACGGCACCGAGCTCGCAGCCGAAGTGCTCGATCGACGCTCCGATGACGCGGCGCACTTGCTCTCGACAATCGAGCTCGTCAGTGCCCGATCCGTCCCGAAGGGTTGCCGCGGCGCTGACGTTGAACAGCCAGTCAAGCTCCGCCGTCCCTTGCTTGGACTTGGCGGTCACCAGCGCCTGGAAAGCTAACTCCCGTCCCACGCAGGTCAATGCCGGCGCGAGCTGAGCGCGTACCGTTTCGGGCGCGGGAATCGGCGTGCCAGAGGGTGCGCCAAACGTCAGGACACAAGCACCCGTCACATCGCGCAGAAAATGCGTGCCAGGGGACGCTGAACTAAGAACACCTTCACCTGGGCGTAGAAGGAGTACGGCGGCGTACTCGGTTGGACCGATCGAGACGATCACGTCGCCCGAATTCACCGCGCCGGTCGACAATGAATGTAGTGTTTGTCGGATGAGAGAGGCAATCGCCGGCAGCGGCACCGGTCCATGCCCGCGCAAGGGACGGCCCGTGACATCAAAAAACGCGACGGAGCGCACGGAGGGAAGTAGTCGCTTGAGCACCTCCGCGTGTTGATCGAGGAATCGGTAAGTTGACTTGGAGGCTGCGCGGGTGGGCATGGAATTTCCGCGCCGCTATCGGTCGGAACGAGTTGCGCGATGCGCGCCGCTTGGGCAGGTTGCCCGGCTAGAGCGTAGATCGCCACTTGTTTGCGTCGCATGCGCTCGCACTTTCGGACTGTCTCCCCGGATGCTAAATGGTCCTCCTTGGAAGTAACGGCGCTGCGCCGCTTCACGAGATGTGCGTCCACTCAGGTCGGAACGGCGCTGGCGTTCCGTGATTCCGCCTTCCTCCACGTCCGCTAGTGATACGGCGGCCGCGGCGATCGGCGTCCAGACTATAGACGCTCGGTGACAGCCATTTCAGCGACTCGAGTCGCACGCTGGCCAACCGCTCCTGACCTCCCGGGCTTGACATAAGTCTGTCTTGTGCGCTGACTGCTGCCCCTCTCGTGCAGTCTGCGCGGCCGCGCTCTGGCTAAATCGTCATCGCGCAGAGAGCGGCGCGAGCGACCCTGAAGTTGCCGTGGCAATCCGGGATTACTCCCTGAACAACCGTACGCTACAACCTCCACGTCGCCAATGAGCGACACTCGCGGTCTTACGCCGACGCTTGCCGGGCCACGCCCGAAAGGTTCGACGCGGCTACGCCATCGGTGGAATTGAATCTGAATTGAACTTCCCTGCGTGCTCCGGCATGCTGCGCGGTAGTAGCGAGCCCGTTAATCGACGACGCCGAGGCTCGCGAGCATGCCGTCACTTGGATTCGCCGGAACATCGGCGCCGGGATCGCTCACAGCTATGTCATCGGCTACCAACTGAGAGCATGCTGGTGGTCACTGTTGGCACATCGAAGCCTACGACCACAACGGCAGGAGTTGGCTTGGCAATTACTACTACTGGCCAGAACAGCACCGCTGGCGCCACGTGTTCTGTGAGCTTCATGGCGAGGACTACGGCCGATACTCGTCCCGAGCGATCAGTGAAGATGAGCCCCAACGAAGTTCGGAGCAGTGAATCGGTCGTCTCGGGCTCGTTTCGTCCGCGCCATGGTCGGTCACCCAGTGTGGATGCATTCCAAGGCCGAGCAATATCTTCCCCTTAACCCATTGATCACGCATGCAGGCTCCGACCGCTTTGACGCTGCGGAGCGTGGCGCCCGGCTCTTCACCGAGAGCGCACATGCACGACGGTTCGTCGCTAACTTGAAGGCAGAACACCTGCTTCCCGACGAAGAGCTAAAGGTCCAACGATACCGGACTGATCGACTGCACTGCCTCACCAAGCTAGCCGTGAAATTCGTGACACCCGCACGAGATGATAAAGACCTGGGATGAGCGGCCCTGCTATCGGCTACGAAACTTACCCGTAGAAAGATCCCGGTACTCGCTCTCGAAGATCCGGACCGTATTGCGCCCTTCGCGCTTGGCGGCGTAGAGGGCCTCGTCAGCGAGCTGAACTGCCCCGGCGGGGCTGCGCTCGAGTGTCGGATGTACAATCGCCCCACCCACACTGACGGTGAGCACGGCGGGCGCATGTTTCGCGCGGTCAAGGCGCAGCCCTTCGACACCGGCGCGCAGCTGCTCCGCGAGCAGTGCGAGGTGCTCCGGCGAGATATCAAAGAGAGCCACGGTGAGCTCCTCCCCACCATAGCGCGCCGCGACATCGAGCGGGCGCTTGGCGAAGCCGTCGACCACGGCGGCAATACGCTGTAGCGCATCGTCCCCTGCCTGATGACCGAAGCTGTCGTTGAATTCCTTGAAGTGGTCCACATCGATCATCAGCACAGCAAGGGTGCGGCGATCGCGCAGCGCCTGTTGCCAGGTGCGCTGCAAGTGCTCATCGAAAGCGCGGCGGTTTCTGAGGCCGGTAAGGCCGTCCCTGGCGGCCATCTCCGCGATCAGGCCCCGCTCGAGAAAGGTCCGCCGGAATCGGATGCCCTGATGGTGAAAGGCGAGGCCGCCAATGGCGGCAGTGGCGGCGAGAGTCGCGGTCAGCTCGGCGGCTTTTGCGGGAGCCTCTCTCAGCCAGAGGAGTGAGGCAGCGAAGGCAATAACCATGACGATGTTCGCCTGCAGCGCGGCCCGGTAGAGAATGCCCGCGAGAAAGTACAAACCGATGCTGTAGACAGTCAGCAAGCCGAACGCCTCGCCGGCGCCACCGTGTATGCGGTAGGCGACTTCGACTGCGGCGAAGAGCGAGACCGTGAGCGAGGCGTAAGATGCTGTGCCGAGGTAAAGCCGCTCGTGATGTCGGCTGTAAGCGGCCCATACCATCACCAGATACGCGAGCACGATCACGCCGAGTCGTGCCTGCTGCGCAGGGTCGGTCCGCGGCGAGAGTATCCACGAGCCCGCCCACGCGCACGCCAGCAGGAGGCACATGATCAGATTGAAGGAGCGGACGTGCGGCTGACGCTCGGCGATGTAGAAGCGATGGTACTCGCGCTCGAGCTCGGGCGGAAAACGCATATTGCGCGCACCCTTCGCGAGCTCTGCGGCGTATCGGGAGCCGGGGATATTGGGAATGGGCTCGGCGGGGCGGATCATTGCCATAGGCTAGAGATGGGCGAGCGCAAGTCGCATACGTACAAGATGTAACTGGCCTGCTTATAAAAAGTATGAGCCCATGATCTCGGCGGATGCGTGAGCCGCGTGGCATTTTGGTGGCGCAGGAGCCACGAAATTGCGTTAGCAGGACGCGGCCGGCAACGTGCCGCTCGTCGAGGCGCTCCTTGGCGACCCCGGAGAATACTGGGCCTCTCTGAATCAGACCGGCAAGCCTGAGTTCGCAATTTTGTCAGATCCGTTCGGCGGCGATCTGTCGTGGCGCTTTTCTCCGGCTGGAGGGATTGACGCCCAGCGCGAGAAGCTGCCGCGCTACTTGATGTCCGCGCACGGGCGCTCTCGAGCGGGACGTCCGGCTATCCCTGAAATCGTGTGCTGCGGTGAATCGCCGTGATACGGCCTGAGCATCGGCGGTACCGCGAACGATTCAATGCTCCCATCGCCACAGCGAATATCAGCATCGAATTGGGTGGCGGCTCAAGGAAAGTGCGCATGAAACGGTGCAGTTGCGTTAATGCTGTGGTGCC
>JBAUOO010000167.1:0-5186 GCA_049579785.1 Steroidobacteraceae bacterium | reverse complement strand
GCGGTGCTCTGCGGCGCGGTGCTGCTGCCGGAGGAAATCGCGCTCATGGGCGCTGAGCAGCCCGGGGCGCGGTTGCCGACATCCCGCCCTTGGCGGGAGCGGTTGCGCGCGGCGCTGCCGGCTTCCTGCATCGTCTGTGGCGGTACTCTCCTGACGAGCGAGCGCCCGCTCGCGCAGCCCGATGCGAAGGCCGCGGCGTGGCGGCGCACGAGTGCCGTCGCGGTCGACATGGAGAGCGCCGCCATCGCGCAGGTCGCAGCCCAAGTCGGGCTGCCGTTCATCGCGCTGCGGGTCATCGTCGATACCGCGGCCGATGAGCTGCCGGTGACCGTGATCCGCGCAAGCGGCGGCGGGCGGTTGCGGATCGGGCGCCTGATTGGAGGGGTTGCGCGAGCGCCGGGTGACATGGCGGCTCTGATCCGCCTGGCGGCGCGCTATCGGATCGCAAGCGGCGTGCTCGCCACTGCGCTCGCTCCCGGCAGCCCCGCGCGGCGCGCGCTCGTGATGGGAATCGAGGCTGCGGATTCAGCCGCGCCCGCGGTGGGCTCATGAGGGCGTTGCTGACGGGCGCGACGGGTTTCGTCGGCGCCGCGGTCGCCAGGGCGCTCCTCGCGGACGGCTGGCGGGTCAGCGCCCTGGTGCGCGGCGGCTCGGATCGGCGCAACGTGGCATCGCTTTTGCTGGAGCAGATCGTCGGGGACCTCACCGACAGCGCTTCCCTCGATCGGGCGCTCGAAGGATGCGAGGCCGTATTTCACGTCGCCGCGGACTATCGGTTGTGGGCGCCCGAGCCGAAGCAGCTGTACCGTACCAACGTCGAGGGTACCGGCAACCTGCTCGATGCGGCGCGCCGAGCCGGGGTCCGACGCATCATCTACACGAGCAGTGTGGCGACGGTCGGCTTGCCCGCCGACGGCCGCCCGGGGACCGAGGACACGCCCGTCGCCCTCGCCGACATGATCGGCCACTACAAGCGCTCGAAATTCCTCGCCGAGGAGCGGGCCCGCCAG
The DNA here is from genome assembly GCA_049579785.1 of Steroidobacteraceae bacterium. Taxonomy (GTDB): domain Bacteria; phylum Pseudomonadota; class Gammaproteobacteria; order Steroidobacterales; family Steroidobacteraceae; genus 13-2-20CM-66-19. The sequence goes on along the minus strand of JBAUOO010000167.1, from coordinate 4,176 downwards.
GCGGTGGCGGCCGGCGCGCCGGTGGTGATCGTCAACCCATCGACACCGATCGGGCCGGGCGATGTGAGGCCGACACCCACCGGTCAAATCGTGCTCGATGCCGCGCGCGGCCGAACGCCCGCTTACGTCGATACGGGGCTCAACATCGTACACGTCGATGATGTCGCGGCGGGCCACCTGTTGGCATTCCATAGCGGCCGCATCGGCGAGCGTTACATCCTCGGCGGGGAGGATATGACGCTCAAGCAGATCCTGACGCTCATCGCACGGCTCGTCGGCCGCCGTGCGCCGCGCATCCGCCTGCCGCACGCGGCCGTGCTGCCGGTGGCCTACGCCTCGGAGCTCTACGCGAGACTCACGGGCCATCCGCCCCGGGTCACCGTGGAGGGCGTGCGCATGGCGCGCAAACGGATGTTCTTCTCGAGCGAGAAGGCCGTGCGCGAGCTCGGCTACCGCGCGCGTCCGCCGCTGGAGGCCTTCGCCGACGCCCTGCGCTGGTTCGAAGAAAACGGCTACCTCGCGACCCGACAGCGTCTGAAGGCAAGTGATCGAGCGGCTCCAGGCGCGCCGTCCGAAAGCAAGTGATTGAGCGGCTCCAGGCCGCCCTGGAGCCGCGAGATCGAACCCGGTGATAGGGCCGGCCGCGCAAAGGGGCAGGATGCCCGCTTTGCGCCAATCAAAAAGGATAGTTGATCCCCGTGAAGACCGCGATGCCCTCGTGGCCCTCGCCCACATCGACGTAGCCTACGACCGAAGGCGCCGCGATGCCGCGAAAACCGACTCCGAACACGTTGTGCAGGTGACGGATCGGAAAGGTGCCGGCGGTGTGGAAGACCTGACCGGTGTCGAAGAACGGCGCCACCTGCAGGTTGACATAGGTGCCGAACGCGTTGAACGCGAGCACGTTCTGGCGCAGCTCGATGTTGGCCGCGAACGAGTCGCGGTCGTAGAAGCGCGAGGTGCCGTAGCCCCGCAGGGTCTGCGAGCCGCCGATGAAGCTCTGATCGCCCCCCAGGCTGCTCAGCGCCCAGAACGGCACGTGGTGAGTGGTGGGCTCATAGCGCAGATCGAGGTGGGTGGCGACCACGAGTGTGCGCCACGGCGACCAGTAGAAACGCGCATCGCCGCCGGCCTCGGTGAAGAGCGAGTCATCGAGCTGGACGTTGCGGCTCGCGACCCCGCCGTAGAGCACGATCTCCTCGCCGCGAGTCGGGATGGTGATGTCATCGCGGGTGTCGTAAACGAGCGCGATGCGGTTCAACAGCTCGTGTGTCGTGCCGATGCCGAGCGTGCCCCCGAAGCGGGAAGTGATGGGCGGGATGCCCGGAAGGGTCGTACCGAGGACCTTGACCTTCTTCGCGACGACGGTGTAGGCGAGCTGCCAGGCGTGGGTGATGTTCCAGCCGAGGGTCGAATTGACGCCGATCTGCTGATCGATATAGACGGTCTGGTTGACCCGGACGGAGTTGTTGCCGACGCCGTAGAAGCGCGCCGTGCCACTGCGGTCATAAAGCCCCTCGAGCGTGAGGGAAAAGGGCCGCTGGCGCTGCAGCCCGGTCTGAAAGAGGGCGTCGAAGCTGCTCTCGATCTGCTGCTCGCCGCCGCCGACGATCGACCACTGTGTATCCCTCGAGGGGAAGGCGAGAATCCGGGCGTGCGCACCCCAGCCAAAATACGGGTTGTGCAGGATGTCCGGCGCGATGATCTCGGTGATCTCGCTGCGGGAATTGGTCACCAGCCGGGTGGGAATGATGCCGACGGTGGTGCCGTTGTTGGGGTCGACCGCGATGAGCGGCACCGCCAGCACCGGCCAGCTGGCGGGATTGAACCAGTTGACCTTCCGGCGAGGCTTCGCCGGCTTCGGTTTGGACGCCGGAACCGGGCCGTGAATCCTGGGCGGCCGGATGGGCGTCGAGGCGGCCGTCGGGGATTGCGCCGTCGCCTGCGCGAGCGCGGTGAGCGGCGCGCCGAGGCAAAGCGGCGCGGAGGCGATCAGCGCCAGCGCTGCGCGCAGGATGCGCCTTGGGCTATGCTTGAGCAACGGCGGCGCGCCGGCGAGTTTTAAGGCAATCAGTACGCTATCCGCGGCGTTTGGCCGCGGCCTTGTGTTGAGGACGGAAGACATGGCGACGCAGGTCCGGCGGATTATATCGGCCTCGCGCGCCGGCCCGCATGTCCGCGTGGGGCCATGGCGCCGGGGTTGGTCGGCGCCGTGACCTTCGCGTACACCGCGGCCGCGGTTCCCCTTGTCATCTGGCTCTATCTGCTGCTCGCGCGCGGTGGGTTCTGGCGGGTCTCGGGAGCGATGCTGGAGGCCCCACCGGCCATCCCCGGCGGCGGGTCAGTTTCCTCGGGCGTCGCGCCCTCGCCGAGGGTGGTCGCCATCGTGCCGGCGCGCGATGAAGCCGCCACTGTCGGCACGGCCGTGAGCTCGCTCCTCTCGCAGAGATTGACCTCGCCGCTTGAGCTGATCCTCGTCGATGACGGCAGCACGGACGGCACCGCCGAGGTGGCGCGCAGGGCGGCCGAGGCGGCTGGCGCGGGTGAGCGGTTGACGGTGCTTCGCGGCGCGCCGCCCGCCCCCGGCTGGACCGGCAAGCTCTGGGCCATGTCGCAAGGCATCGAGAGGGCGGCGCAGCAGCGTGCGGATTTTCTCCTGCTCACCGACGCGGATATCGATTACGTCCCCGATGAGATCGCGACGCTCATGCGCATCGCCGAGGCGCAGCATCTCGACCTGGTCTCGCTCATGGTGCGGCTCTCGACCACGGGTTTCGCGGAGCGTTGCCTCATTCCCGCCTTCGTATTTTTTTTCCTGAAGCTCTACCCGCCGGCCTGGATCGCCTCGCCGCGATCTAAGGTGGCGGGCGCAGCGGGCGGCTGCATGCTCGTGCGCCCGGCGGCGCTCGCGCGCGCGGGAGGTCTCGGCGCGATCAGGGGCTGCATCATCGATGACTGCGCGCTCGCGCGCGCGATCAAATCGAGCGGCGGACGCATCCGCTTGGGATTGGCGGGCGCGACGCGCAGCCTGCGGGTGTACGGCTCCTTTGCCGAGATCGGCGCCATGATCTCGCGGACCGCCTTCAGCCAACTGCGCCATTCCTATGCGCTGCTCGCCGCGACCCTCCTCGGGCTCCTCGCCACGTATCTCGCCCCGCCGCTGCTCCTGCTGACGCGCGTGCCGCTCGTGATGGGCCTCGGCGCGGCGGCTTGGGTCCTGATGAGCGTCTGTTATCTGCCGATGCTGCGGTTCTATCGGGTATCGGGCGGCTATGCGCTGCTGCTTCCCGGGGTGGCGCTTTTCTACGCGGGCGCGACCCTCCATTCCGCGGTCCAATACGCCGCCGGACGGGGCGGAAGGTGGAAGGGACGAGCGCAGGATGTAGCCACTTAGCCGTGGACCTGCTCGCCGACAGCGGCAGAATCGACCTCTGGTGCACGTACATCAGTGACATCGATGATGCGGCGCTCTGGCCTCGTTACGAGGCGCTGCTCAGCGCCGAGGAGCGCGCGAAGCAGGCGCGCTTTCGCTTCGAGAGAGATCAGCGGCGCTACCTCGTCACCCGCGTGCTCGCGCGGACCGTGCTTTCGCGCTATCACGCGGTGCGGCCCGAGGACTGGGTGTTCTCGGCCTCTGCTCGAGGGCGGCCGCGGATCTCGGCGCCCCGACTCGAGCCTGCCCTCGAATTCAACATCGCGCATTCGGACGATCTGGTGATGCTCGGGGTGAGCTCGGGGCGCACGCTCGGAATCGATGCCGAGAGCCTCACCCTGCGCGATTACGACATCGAGGGAATCGATCGCTATTTCGCCGCCGAGGAGAGGGCGGCGCTGCTCGCCCTGCCTGCCGCGGCGCGGCGCCGGCGCTTTTTCGAGCTGTGGACGCTGAAGGAGTCCTACATCAAGGCGAGGGGAATGGGTCTAGCCATTGCCCTCGACGCGTTTCGCTTCGAGCTTGCGGGCGCTGAGGGACTCAGGCTGCACCTGCGTCCTGAGCTCGGTGACTCGCCGCAGCACTGGCGGCTATGGCAGCTCGCGCCGCGCCCGGATTATGTGGCGGCGGTCTGCGCCGCGCGCGGCGCTGATGCTGCGCCGCGGATCATCGTGCGCGAGCTCGTGCCCTTGGCAGCGGAGAGGATCCTCGAGATCGCGCCCGCACGCGGCACGGGCTGAGGC
>JBAUOO010000166.1:0-6669 GCA_049579785.1 Steroidobacteraceae bacterium | reverse complement strand
AGCCAAGACCGCGCCCGCCAGGCCCGCCGTGGCGCCGCCAGCCGCGAGGCCTGCGGTCGCGCGACCCTCACCGACCGCCGCCGCTGCAAGGCCGGCGGCGCAAGCTCCTTCCCGAAACCAACAGCCGGCGAAGAAGGCTGTATTCTCGCATTCCAACGTGAAGGAGGTCCTGGCGGCGCTCGATACCCCGAGCGACCGTACCGGCGAGACGCGCCTCATGCCCGCGCCCGCGGTCCCGGATGTCGAATCCGCGGAGGACAGCTCGCTCACCGACACTCAGGTGTTGAGATTCCTCGAGAGTCGCCGGGATGAAGTAGGCACCAACCCGTTCGATCCCGCTGTCGCGTCCGGCATCTCGCTGCTCAAGCCCGACGATACCGGCACGCGGCGCGCGCTGAAAGTGGCCGTCTCGCGTGACGAGCCGGTGTCCTTCGCCGTCCAGCTGCAGTGGTCGGTCAAGCCGGTGGAGCTCGATAAGGTGCCGCCGCTGGCGATCTTCAGCGCCTACACGCTCTACTCCGTCGCGGGCAGCCGCGAGGGACGCAGGTGGTATGGGCTGCGCCTCGGTTTCTTCAATGACGCGATTTCGGCCAAGCAGGTCGCCTACTACGTACGCTCGGAGTTTGTTTCCGTCGCCGTGGTGCCGGTGAGCGCGCAGGAGCGCGAGCGGGCAACCGACAACAATCAGCGGTTTGCCGGCGCCGGCGCGCCGAAGAAGCGCGACGAAAGCGACGAGTTCAAACTCATCGATTCGGATACACCGGCCACGCCGGCGCCGCGCGGCGCGTCCGCCGGCGCCACTGCAAGCGCGGCGGCGCCACAGCCGACCTCGCCAAAGAGCGCGCGCAAGGGTGGTGCGGGCAAGGTTGACGCGCGCGAGCGCCGCACTCCGCAGACGCTCGAGGAAACCCTCGAGATCCTGGGCGCGAACGAGCTTGCCATCGACAACCGCAGCGGCGATTCCGTCAACGAGTCCGGCGTGCGGCATCTGCGCGTCGAAGTGCAGAAGAACACTCCGTTCTCGCGCCTGCTCGAGCGGCTGAGCGAGCGGGTGCGAAAGGCGTAGGTCCAGGCGCATAATCCATGCGCCATGCCCTTGAACACCGAAGCCGCCGGGCTCGTCTGCTGGAAATGCGGCGCCTCGCTCGCTGCCCTTACGCTGCCGCTGCGCCGCCTGGAGGAGTGTCCGAAGTGCCGCTCGGAGCTGCACGTATGCCGGCTGTGTATCGACTACGACACCGGCGTCGCCAAGCACTGCCGCGAACCCACGGCCGAGGAGGTGCGCGAGAAGACGCGCGCCAACTTCTGCGATTTCTTCAAGCCCCGGGCAGGCGCCTACTTAGCGCCCAACACCGTCGAGGTCGATAGCGCGCGCGCGGAGCTCGAGAAGCTCTTCCGCAAATAGGCAACCCTACTCGGTGCGCTCGCTGAGAAACGCTTCCAGCGCGCGACCGGTGTGCGACTCGCGCTTGCGCCGCGCCACCTCGGCCGGGGCGCCCTGCGCGACGATGCGGCCGCCGCCTTCGCCCGCCTCGGGACCCATGTCCACGATCCAGTCCGCCTCCGCCATGATATCGAGGTTGTGCTCGACCACGACCGCCGTGTTGCCCGCCGCGACCAGCCGGTGCAGCACGTGGATGAGCTTCTCCACATCCGCCATGTGCAGCCCGACGGTCGGCTCATCGAGCACATACAGGGTATGCTTCGGGCTGGCTCCCATTCGCGCGCGCGCGTCCGGCGCGCCGGCGCTGCCCGCGAAGAGATCGGTGTCGCCGGGTCTCACTTTGGCAAGCTCCGTCACCAGCTTGATGCGCTGCGCCTCGCCGCCCGAGAGCGTCGGGCTCTGCTGACCGAGCGTGAGATAGCCGAGCCCGACCTCGTGGAGGAGCTTCAGTGAGTGATGCACGCGCGAGTGCGCCCGGAAGAACTCTACCGCTTCGTCCACATTCATGGCGAGAACGTCACCGATGCTCTTCTCCCGCCAAAGGACCGAGAGCGTCTCCGTGTTGAATCGCCTGCCCCCACACACGTCGCAGAGCACCTTCACATCGGGCAGGAAGCTCATCTCGATGGTCTTCACTCCCTGGCCTTCGCAGGCCTCGCAGCGTCCACCCGCGGTGTTGAAGGAGAAGCGGCTCGCGGTATAGCCGCGCAACCTCGCCTCGGTGGTCGCCGCGAAGATGCGCCGGATCTCATCCCACAGCCCGATGTAGGTGGCGGGGCAGGAGCGCGGCGTCTTGCCGATGGGCGTCTGATCCACCTCCAGCACGCGATCCACCCGCTCGAGTCCGCGAACCCCCAGGCAGCCAATGAGCTCCAGGCCGCTGCCGCGGCCCCGTGATCCGCGCTTGCTGCGGGTGGGCTGCGTCCCGTTGCCCCGACCTCGGCCGGCCTCGCCGAGCAGCCGGCGGAGATTGGCGTAGAGCACGTCACGCGCCACGGTGGATTTTCCGGAGCCGGAAACCCCGGTGATGACCACCAGTCTCCCGAGAGGAATCCGCACATCGGCGTCTCTGACGTTGTGCAGGGAAACCCGCTCGAGCTTGAGGTACTGCGTGCGCTCGTTGACCGGCCGGTGGGGCTGTGCCGGATGGCGTAACGGCTGACGCAGGAATCGCCCCGTAGTCGATCGGGCATTGCCCATGAGATCCTTCACCGTGCCCTCACCGACCACCTCGCCGCCGAGCACGCCGGCACCCGGGCCGAGATCGAGCACGTGATCCGCCCGGCGGATGGTTTCCTCGTCGTGCTCCACCACCACCAGCGTGTTGCGATGACTCGAGAGCTCCGCGAGCGAGTCGAGCAGCACGGCGTTGTCGCGGGGATGGAGTCCGATCGTCGGCTCATCGAGCACATAACACACTCCCTGCAGATTGGAGCCGAGCTGCGCGGCGAGCCGGATGCGTTGCGCCTCGCCGCCCGAGAGCGTGGGCGCGGAGCGATCGAGCTGCAGGTAGCCGAGCCCCACCCGGTCGAGGAACTTCAGACGTGCCCGGATCTCCGGCAGCAGATCGCGCGCGATCTGCTGCTCGCGCTGGCCGAGTTTCAAGCGGCGGAAGAACTCCGCCGCCTGCGCGACGGACTCGGCTGCGAGCTCGGCGATGGAGCGGCCGCGAAAGCGGACATTGAGTGCGATCGGGTTCAGGCGCTTGCCGCCGCAACTGCCGCAGATCTGCGTCGCCTCATCGTCCCAGCCCTCCTCCTGCGCCTCGATCAAGGCATTCGCCTCCTCTGCCACCTGGGGCATCTCCAGCCCGGTGCCGGCACAGCTCTCGCACCAGCCGTGTTTCGAGTTATAGGAGAAAAGGCGCGGATCGAGCTCGGCGAAGCTGCGTCCGCAGCAAGGGCAGGCGCGCTTGGTCGAGAAGACCGCCGGCTGGTCCCGATTCGGACCCAGCACGTGGACCAGTCCCTTACCGAAATCGAGCGCCCGGTCGAGCGCCTGGTGGAGCGCGGTGTCGGTCTTCGCGCCAACCTCGATCTGCGCGACGGGTAGCTCGATCGTGTGCTCCTTGAAGCGTGACAGCCGCGGCCAGTGCGCGGTGGACAGGCTCGCGCCATCGACGCGCAGCGTCCTGAAGCCTTTTTTCCCGGCCCACTTTGCCAGGTCCGTGTAGTAACCCTTGCGGGCGACCACGAGCGGCGCAAGGAGAGCGATGCGCTTGCCCTTGTATTCGCGCAGCAGCCGCGCGGCGATCGAGGCCGCGCTCTGCGATTCGATCGGGACGTTGCAATCCGGGCAGTACTGCGTGCCGAGCTTCACGTAAAGCAGTCGCAGGAAATGATAGATCTCGGTGAGCGTGGCGACCGTGCTTTTGCGACCGCCCCGGCTCGTGCGCTGCTCGATGGCGACCGTCGGTGGTATGCCGAAGATCGCATCCACGTCAGGCCGTGCCGCGGGTTGCACGAACTGGCGCGCATAAGCGTTGAGGGATTCCAGATACCGGCGCTGCCCTTCGTTGAAGAGGATGTCGAAGGCGAGCGTCGATTTGCCCGAGCCCGACACCCCGGTGATGACCGTGAGCCGGTTCCGCGGAATCTGCACGTCGATGCTCTTGAGGTTGTGCTCCCGCGCGTTGTGGATCACGACGGCATTGCGCGCGCGGCCGTTACCTCTGCCCGCCGCGGCGTATGCGGTCCGCGGCTCCGCGACATTGGCCGGCGCGGCGGCTTCGACAGCAGCCGGCTCCTTGCCCGAAAGAGCTCGAGCGTAGTCCGCGAGGGCGCGGCCGGTGTGCGAGTCCGGGTAGGCGCGTACCTCCTCCGGGGTGCCGGCGCAGACGATTCGTCCGCCGCGCTCGCCGCCCTCCGGCCCGAGGTCGATGATCCAATCGGAGGCGCGGATCACATCGAGGTTGTGCTCGATGACGAGCAGCGAATGCCCGGCGGCAAGCAGTTTGCGGAATGCCGCCAGGAGCTTCGCGACATCCTGAAAATGCAGGCCCGTGGTCGGCTCATCGAACAGGAAGAGCTTGCCCTTGTGGGTGGTGCTCGAGAGCACCGAGCCCGCCTCGGCGAGGTGTCCGGCGAGCTTCAGGCGTTGCGCCTCCCCGCCGGAGAGCGTCGGCACCGGCTGTCCCAGCGTCACGTACTCCAGACCCACATCCGAAAGCGGCGCGAGCCGCGCGACGACCTCGCGCGAATCGCGGAAGAACGCGAGCGCTTCGGTGACCGTCATCTCGAGCACATCGGCGATGCTGGCGCGACGGCCGTTGACGCCTTCGCGCTTGATGTCGAGCACCTCCTCGCGGTAACGCCGGCCGTTGCAGTCCTGGCAGCGCAGATAGACGTCGGAAAGAAACTGCATCTCGACGTGCTCGAAGCCATTGCCGCAACAGGTTGGACAGCGGCCGTTACCCGAGTTGAAGCTGAACGTGCCGGCCGTGTACTTGCGCTCCTGCGCGGCGGGCTCGGCCGCGAAGAGGGCACGGACGGCATCGAATGCGCCGACGTAGCTCGCGGGGTTCGAGCGGGTCGTGCGGCCGATGGGACTCTGGTCGACCATGACGACATCATCGATGAGCTCTGCGCCGGCAAGCCCGGAGAAAAGCCCGGGCGCTTCCGTGGGTTTGCCGTGATATTTCAGGAGCGCCGGATAAAGCACGTCCTCGATCAGGGTTGACTTGCCAGAGCCGGATACGCCGCTGACACAGACCAGGCGTTTGAGCGGGATGCGGACGTCGATGTTCTTGAGGTTGTGCTGGCGCGCGCCGCGCAACTCGAGCCAGCGGTTGGACCGGGCTTCGGCGATGACTTCGGTGGGGGGCGTACCACTGGCCGTCCCTGGCCGCGGGGCCCCCGGCCCGGACGTCGTGCGCGGGCGCTCGCCTCCTGAGTCGGCTCGCCCGCCCACCTTCTTTTGCCCGCTTAGATACTGACCCGTGAGCGAGTGACGGTTGCGGCGGATCTCGCGCGGCGTGCCGAAGAAGACGATCTCGCCGCCGCGCTCGCCGGCGCCCGGTCCCATGTCGAGGATGCGGTCGGCCTCGAGCATGATCTGCGGGTCATGCTCCACGACGAGCAGCGAGTTGCCGGCATCGCGCAGGCGCTTCATCACCGTGATGACGCGCCGCATGTCGCGCGGATGCAGTCCGATCGAGGGCTCATCGAGCACGAACAGCGTGTTGACCAGCGATGTGCCGAGCGCGGTCGTCAGGTTGATCCGCTGTACTTCGCCGCCCGAGAGCGTGCGCGACTGGCGGTCGAGGGTGAGGTAGCCGAGTCCGACGTCGGCGAGGTAGCCGAAGCGCCCACGGATTTCCGCGCGCAAGAGATCCGTTGCCTCATCGAGCGGTCGCGGCAGCTCGAGGCGCCGGAAGAAATCCGACGCGCGCTCGATGGGCAGCAGCATCACGTCATGAATCGACAGACCCGGCAGGCTCTGCGAGATCTCCTCGCTCCACTCGACCCCGCGCGGCCGGAACCGCGGCGTGCCGCCGAGCGCAGCATCGGCGAGCGCCTGGTCACCGACACGCCAGAGGAGCCCCTGCCTCTTCAGACGCGCCCCGCCGCAGGCCTCGCAAGGCGTGTAGGCGCGGTAGCGGGAAAGGAGCACCCGCACGTGCATCTTGTAGGAGCGGCTCTCGAGCCATGCAAAGAAGCGCTTCGCCCCGTACCAGACGCCCTTGCTCCAGCCACCTTCGCCCTCGATGACCCAGCGGCGGTGCTCGGCCTTGAGCTCCCGCCAGGGAACATCGAGCGGTACGCCACGCTTTTTCGCGAACTTCTCCATGTCCTGCTGGCATTCCGCGTAAGACTTGGTTTGCCAGGGCTTCACCGCGCCGCCCCGCAAGGAGCGGGTCTCGTCGGGAATCACGAGCCCGTAGTCGATACCGATGGTGCGGCCGAAGCCGCGACAGGTCTCGCACGCGCCGAGGGGTGAATTGAACGAGAAGAGGCTCGGGGTCGGCTCCAGATACGAGCGGTCGCACTCGGCGCAGTGCAGGGTGCTCGAGTACCGCCAGGTCGCGAGCGACTGCGGCGGGTCACCGTCATCGATGACTTGCACGTTGACACGGCCACGACCAACACGCAACGCGGTCTCGAGCGATTCCAGCACGCGGCCGCGCTCCGCCTGGCCGGCGCGGAAACGATCCTGCACGACCTCGAGGACGGTTCCTCGCCGCGCCGCGGAACGTGTGGCTTCAGTCCGTTTGCCGCGTGCGCCGG
>JBAUOO010000165.1:0-3017 GCA_049579785.1 Steroidobacteraceae bacterium | reverse complement strand
GCTCGTCTCGTACGCGCGCTGCTGCTTCCCCTTGCCTCACGATCCGGTGTTCGCCTTCCTCTCGGCCGGACGGGGCGTCATCATCCACCGCGAGCGCTGCGTGAATGTCGAGGACTACCGTAAGCATCCGGAGAAGTGGCTCCCGGTCAGCTGGCGGCCCGCGCCGGACCGGCTCTTCAACTCCGAGATCCGCATCTACGTGGTCAACCGCACGGGCGTGCTCGCGGCGGTCGCCGCCGCCATCGCCAGCACCGAAACCAACATTCATCACGTCTCCATCGAGGAGCAGGAGGGTGACGCCTCCACTCTCACCTTCGAGCTGAAGGTGCGCGATCGCAAGCACCTCGCGCGGGTGATGCGGGTGATCCGGCGCATGCCGGATGTGACGCGGGTCAGCCGGACGATCGCGGCCCACGCGCGTACCGATCGCGCGGACGCGGAAGGCGTGGACGAGAGCGAAGAGCAGGATTCCAACACAGAGAACGGGTAGAACATGAGCCGTAAAGCGATTCACACCGAACGGGCCCCGCAGGCGATCGGTACCTACTCCCAGGCGATGCGCGCGGGCGAGACCGTCTATCTCTCCGGACAGATCGCCCTGGATCCGGCGACGAAGGAGCTGATCACGGGCGACATCGAGGCGGAAATCCGCCGCGTGTTCGAGAACCTCAAGTCCCTGGCCGAAGCGGCGGGCGGCAGCCTCGAGCAGGCGGTGCGGGTCACCATCTATCTGACGGACCTCGCCCACTTCGCCAAGGTCAACGAGATCATGGCGCGCTACTTCCCGCAGCCCTATCCGGCGCGGGCGGCGGTCGGCGTGGCGCAGCTGCCTCGCGGGGCACGCGTCGAGGCCGACTGCATCCTCCATCTTGGCTGAAACTGCTTGAACCGTGCGTTGGGCCCGGCCATGGTGGCCGGCCGGCCGCCTCCGCTTGAGGCCCGCCCGATCACCGCGTTACGCGGCGTCGGCGAGGCCCTGGCGCAGCGCCTCGCCCGGCTCGGGGTGAGACAGGTGCAGGACCTGCTCTTCGTGCTGCCGCTGCGCTACGAGGATCGCACCACCGTCGTCAGGATCGGAGCGCTCCTGCCGGGCATGCGGGCGGCCGTCGAGGGCGAGATACAGCTGGCGCAGGTCGCTTACCGCCGCCGACGGCAGCTGCAATGCAGCCTGTCGGACGGCTCGGGTTTTCTGACACTGCGCTTCTTTCACTTCTCGGCCTCCCAACAGCAGGGCCTCGCGCGCGGTGCGCGGCTGCGCTGCTTCGGCGAAGTGCGCCGGGGTCCTCAAGGCCTCGAGATGGTCCACCCGGAATACCGCCGCGTGAGCGGCGAGCCGGCGGCATCGGAGGAGACCCTGACACCGATCTATCCCCTGACGGAGGGGGTGCCGCAGGGAAGACTGCGCGCGCTCATCGCGCACGCCTTGCATGAGCTCGAGACCGAGGGGGTGCGGGACTGGGTGCCGGCGCAGGTGCTCAAACCGCTGCACCTGCCGCTGCTGCGAGACGCGCTCGGCTACGTGCACCGGCCACCGCGAGAGGCGCAGCTCGGCGAGCTCGCCGCCGGCCGTCACCCGGCGCAGCGGCGGCTCGCGTTCGAGGAGCTGCTCGCGCACCAGGTGAGCCTGCGATTGCTGAAACGTGCGGCCAAAACCGATCCTGCCTGGCCGCTCGAGGATCCCGAACGGATGGCTGCGCGGCTCCTCGCCTCGTTGTCCTTTCGGCTGACCCGCGCCCAGGCGCGCGCGTTGGCTGAGCTCGAGGTGGATCTGCGCTCCAGTGCGCCGATGGTGCGGCTCATCCAAGGCGATGTCGGTTGTGGCAAAACCGTCATCGCGGCGCTCGCCGCCGCCCGCGCCGCCGGCACCGGGCTGCAGGCTGCGCTCATGGCGCCGACGGAGCTCCTGGCCGAGCAACACTGGCGAAGCTTCAGCGAGTGGCTGCGGCCGCTCGGGTTGCCCGTGGCGCTGCTCACCAGCGGACAGCCGGCCACCGCCCGGCGCAGCGCGCTCGAGACGATCGCATCCGGTGAGGCGCGCGTCATCATCGGGACACACGCGCTCTTTCAGGAAGGGATCGAGTTCTCACGGCTCGCGCTCGTCATCGTCGATGAGCAACACCGCTTCGGGGTGCAGCAGCGATTGCGCCTCAAGGAGAAAGGCAGCACGAGCGGCCGCTTCCCGCACCAGCTCATCATGACCGCCACACCGATCCCGCGGACGCTGGCGATGACGGCGTACGCCGACCTTGACATCTCCGTGATCGACGAGCTGCCACCGGGCCGCACGCCGGTGCGGACCGTCATCGTGCCGCAGCAGCGGCGCGCGGAGGTCGTGGCGCGCATTCTCCAGGTCTGTCGCGGCGGCCGACAGGTCTATTGGGTCTGTCCGCTCATCGATGAGTCCGACGAGGTGCGCTCGCAGGCCGCGGAGGAAACCGCCGCGGCGCTCGTGGAGGCCTTGCCCGAGGTGCGGGTGGGTCTGGTGCACGGCCGTATGACGGCCTCGAAAAAGGACGCGGCGATGCTCGCCTTCAAGTCGGGACGAATCCAACTGTTGGTGGCGACCACCGTGATCGAGGTGGGGGTCGATGTTCCCAACGCCACACTGATGGTGATCGAGAACCCCGAGCGCATGGGGCTCGCGCAGCTGCATCAGCTGCGGGGCCGCGTCGGACGGGGGGCGCAGGCGAGCACCTGCGTACTCCTTTATCGCGGGCCACTCGCGCCGCTCGCGCGCCAGCGTCTGAAAGTCATCCGCGAGAGCAACGACGGCTTCGAGATCGCGCGCCGCGATCTGGAGCTGCGGGGTGCCGGCGAGCTGCTCGGTACCCGCCAGACGGGTCTGGCGCAGCTTCGCGTGGCGGACCTGACGCGCGATTCGGACCTGCTGCCCCGCGTGCAGGAGGCCGCGGAGCTGCTCATCGCCAGTTACCCGGATAATATTGCGGCACTCGCGGCCCGGTGGATCGGGAGCGGGGAACAATATGGGCGAGTCGGGTAAGCGCGGAGCGCTTACC
>JBAUOO010000164.1:0-14281 GCA_049579785.1 Steroidobacteraceae bacterium | reverse complement strand
GCGCGGGCGTCTGACCCGATGAAGTGCTGCCGGCCATCCACCACCGCTTCGGGCGTGTAGACCTCGGACTCATGTTGCAGCGCGGCATAAGCATTCTGCAGCTGGTCGGCGCCCGCCAGCGAGTAGGGATCGGCCCAGGATGCGTTGTTCCAGTACGTCACGTGCAGATCGAGCGCGAGCACATCGTGCTCGCGCTCGCTGATGCGGGCCAGAAGCGCATCGGCCGGTGGGCAGTCGGAGCAACCCAAGGATGTAAAGAGCTGCACCACCACCGGCCGCTGCGCCGCGAGGGCCGTACCCGTCCCGAGCGCAACGAGCGCCAGCAGCCGTACGACCCGTTGCGCTCGCCGCGTGCTCACTCGCTGATCGTAACACCGTTGAAGGCGGCGACCCCGATCGGCTGCGAGGTGGCTTCAGGTGTCAGATCGCCATACCGATCGATCGCGAACACGGCTACGTAGCCGCTGCCGTTGGCGGAGTAGATGACGGCGAGCCACTTGCGGTCCTTGGAGACCGCGAGGTCGGTCGGCGCTCCCGGCAGTGCCACGGACTTGTAGAACACCCCGCCTTTGGCATCGGTGAAGAAGATGGAGATCGCCTCGCCGGGGCTGTTGCCCGTATACCAGACATTGCCCGGCCCTTTCGCCACCCAGCACGGCGCATTGGTCGGATAGGACGGTGTCGGTCCGAGGATGGGATACACGTTCCGCTGCGCATCGACGACGGCGAAGCTGTCGGGGCTGTGGGCCGGGGTGAAGCCGAGAGTGTCGCCCCAGAATGCCGCACCCAGTGGAGTGTTGTCGGCATCGCTCGGCAGCGCGACCGAAGCGACGGCGCCGCTCAGCGCGCCCCAGCGCGTGAGACCCACCTGCTCGAGCGCGCCGGAGGTGAACGTGACGGCACCCCAGCTCTTGCCGACCGCGACCTGCGCGGCGGACACATCGGCGAGGTGCACCACCGCCCCGTCGAGGATTCCCGATGGCCAAAGATGGCTTTCCAGGCAATTCGCGCCCGCAACGAAGAGCTGCTCGTCGGTGAGCGCCACCGAGTCGGGCTTGACACAGCCGGGCGCGAGCTTGATCTGTCCGCGGACCTCGATGAAGTCTCCATCCCGCACGAGCTCACTCACGTTGCTCGAGCCGTAATTCGCCACCGCGCCGAAGTCATCCTTCATTTGCAGAATGCCGGCATTGCCCCCGGCACCGCCCCGGCCGCCGGTCGGCAGGGTCTGAACCAGAGCGAGTGCGGGCGCATCCGCGGTTTCCAACTGATACACCAGAACCTGGTTGGTGCCCGGGTCATTCGTGCTCGTGAGCACCAGCACGCCGCGGCCGGGCTCGCCGGCAACCGCCAGACCGGCCACGAGAAGGGAGGCGGCGAGCGTTACACCGGCACGCCGGGCCATGGATCGGGTCAGGTTTCGCAGCTGCATGGGGATCTCCGTTATGGGGGACTCAGCGTATTTCGCAGCCGGCGCGACGGACGTTACAGGCGGGATCTCTTTTCCGTTAGAATCGGGCGGATCGCGCGTCGCGAGTGAGTCGCCCCCCAGTGCTGCAGCAGGATGAGACCGAAGAGCGCCTCCGGCCGCTGATGACCCGCAGTCTGGAGGGGGATTCGGGCGCGCACCGTCAGCTCCTCGGGATCCTGGGCCGTTATCTGCGGGGCTATTTCGCCCGCCGCATCGGCAGCGCGAGCGCCGAAGTCGAGGATCTCGTCCAGGAGACACTCCTTGCCGTGCACTTGAAGCGCGACAGCTACGACCGCTCGCTCCCCTTCACCCCCTGGGCGTATGCCCTGGCCCGCTACAAGCTCATCGATCATCTGCGCCGCCGGCATCGCTCGATGCAGGTCCCGCTCGAGGACGCGGGCGCGCTCTTCGCCGCCGACGAGGCGGAGGAAGGCGCAGTTCGCAACGATCTCGAGCGATTGCTGCAACGTCTGCCCGACCGGCAACGAACTTTGATCGAGGACGTGAAGCTGCAAGGCCTCTCCGTCGAGGAAGCTGCCCGCAAGCGCGGCGTCACCGCCGTGTCGGCGCGGGTTATGCTGCACCGAAGTCTGAAATGGTTGAATCAGGCTCTACGCGATGAGAACGGCTGATCTCATAGAGCTCCTGGCGGGCGATGCGACGGCGACCCCCCGGGGGGTCGTCAACAGAAAGCTGCTGGCGGCCCTCATCGCCGGCGGCCTCGTGACATTCGCCATCGTCGCGCTGTGGCTGCGCTGTCAGCCGCTGCTCGCGGCGGCGCAACAGCCGTGGTTCTGGATGAAGGCCGGCTACACGGGGCTCCTCACGCTCGCGGGCGCCATCATCGTGAGACGGCTGTCCATCCCGGGTGCCCGGCTCGGCGCGGCGCCCCTCGCCGCGGCGCTCGTCATCCTGGCGATGCTCGCGCTCGGCGCGGGTCAGATCGTCGCGACGGCGCCCGGCGCACGCCTGGCGCTCTGGCTGGGCCAGACCTGGAAGGTCTGCTCGCCGCTCATTCTGCTGCTCGCAGTGCCGATCTATGCTTTCCTGATCGCGGCGCTTCGCGCGCTCGCGCCCACACGCCTCACGCTGACGGGCACCGCAGCGGGCTTCGCCGCCGGCGCGCTGGCGGCCGCTCTCTATGGGTTGCATTGTCCGGAGCAGGCGGCCGCTTTCGCCGCCACCTGGTACACGCTCGGAATCGCCGCCGCCACGGCGCTTGGCGCCATCACGGGCCGGCGGCTGCTGCGCTGGTGACGATCACCCCGGGGTTGGATACGGCGCTCGTGTCGCGTAAGCGATTCGCGGCCTGCGACTGACGGGCCCTGGCGCGCGCCGACCCGAGGCGGCCGCGCCCGGGGGTTCTGCTAACCTTGGCCGCACCACCCCCTAGTGAGGGGAAGGAGGCTACCTTGTCGCATCGCGCATCGACGCTTCTGGGTTCGCTTCTCGTTGCCGTTCTCGCACTGCCCGGCAGCGGCGTCTGCGCAGCGCAGCCGCCCGCGCATTTCACCCTGGTCCAGGTGCTCGGCTATCCCTACCCCTCGGACCTCGTCGCATGGCGCTCCGGCAGCGCGTTCGCATGGACCTCCGATGCGCGCGGCGTTCGCAACATCTGGGTGGCCGAGGCCCCCGCCTACCGGACACGGCGGGTCACGGACTACAGCGGTGATGTCGGACAGGAGATCACGAATCTCCACTTCTCTCACGATGGCAAATATCTCATCTACGTGCGTGGCGGTGATCACGACGCCAACTGGCCCGAGCCGGTGCAGCCCGACCCGGACGCGAGCCCCACGCAGCAGCAGATGCAGGTGTGGTCGCTCGCGCTGGCAGGCGGGGCGCCACGGGCGCTCGGTCAGGGTGATACACCGGCGGCATCCCCCGACAGCCGCGACGTCGCCTTCGTCAAAACGGACGGCAGCGTCTGGCTCGCCCCGATCGATGGCAGCAAGAAAGCCGAGCGCCTCTTCTTCGATCTCGGCAAGGACTCCGATCTGCACTGGTCACCGCAGGGCAAGGCGCTCGCCTTCGTCTCGGACCGCGAGGATCACAGCTTCATTGGCATCTACCGGGACTCACAGACGCCGATCGAGTACCTGCTGCCCTCGACCTCCAGGGATGTGGAGTTCCGTTGGTCTACCGATGGCACGCGCATCGCCTTCGCGCGCATTCCCGGGGTCGGCGGCCCGCCGCAGTCGGTGCTCGAATGGCATCCGATTCCCTGGTCCATCTGGGTCGCCGACGTGCGAACGAACACGGGGCGGCGCGTCTGGCAAAGTCCCGACACGCTGCGCGGCTCGTATCCGGATGACGGGTCGGATCTTCGCTGGGTCGCGGGCGACCGGCTGACCTTCCTATCGGAGCAGGACAACTGGCCCCATCTTTACAGCGTGCCCGCGAGCGGTGGCGCGGCGAGACTCCTGACTCCGGGGGAGTTCATGGTGGAGGACATCACCCTGACACCGGACAGACGCTACCTCCTCTACAACGCCAATACCGGCTCGACACCCGGCGATGAGGACCGGCGACATCTTTATCGGGTATCCGTCGATGGCGGCTCGCCCATTGCCGTCACGCAAGGGACTCATAGTGCCTGGAATCCGGTGGTGACGGGCCGTGATGGAGAGACGCTCGCATTCATCGATGCGGGCCCGCGCCGGCCGCCCGAAGTCATGTGGGGGAGCCTGACCCGCTCGAACTGGCGAAGCGCCGGCGGCGATGCCTTGCCGGCCGATTTTCCGACGAGCGAGCTCGTCGTGCCGAAGCTCGTCAATTTCCGGGCGCCGGATGGAACTCGCATACAGGGTCAGCTCTTCGTGGCCCCGGGCGGCGCGGCGCACACGCAGCGGGTCCAACCGCGGCTGCCGGGCATCATCTTCGTACATGGCGGACCGCCGCGGCAGATGCTGCTCACGTGGCACAACATGGACTACTACAGCAACTCCTACGCGGTGAACCAATATCTGGCCAACCACGGGTTCATCGTGCTGTCGGTCAATTATCGGCTGGGGATCGGCTACGGCCACGACTTTCATTATCCGGCGCACTGGGGACCGACCGGCGCGTCCGAGTACCAGGACGTGTTGGCTGGCGCGAAATGGCTGCAACATGACCCGCAGGTCGATGCCAGGCACATCGGCATCTGGGGCGGTTCGTATGGCGGTTACCTGACGGCACTCGCGCTCGCCCGCAATTCCGACATCTTCAAGGCCGGGGTCGACATGCACGGTGTGCATGACTGGTCGATGTTCGCCGATGACTGGTTTGGCAAGCCGCTCGATCGCTATCAGATGCCGGACGTGGCGAAGCTGAAGAAGATCTTCTGGGAATCATCGCCGGATGCGGCGATCGCGACCTGGAAATCGCCGGTGTTGCTGATTCAGGGGGATGATGACAGGAACGTGCACTTCCACCAGATGGTGGACCTGGTGCGCCGACTGCAGCTTAAGCACGTACCGTACCAGGAGATCGTGATCCCCGATGAGATCCACGGCTTCCTGCGCTATCACTCCTGGCTGGAAGCCGATCAGGCCACCGCCGCGTACTTCGAGCGGCAGTTCCTCGAGAGCAAGCCCTGAGGAGTCAGTGGTCTGGATGGGCGCGCGGACACGCCCCGAACGCATCAGGCACGCACGGACGATCAGGCGAGGACCGCGTGATAGAGCTCGAGCAGTTTCCCCCACGCGCGCTCGGCATCGGGCTTGTTATAGATGGGCTTGCCATCGTGGAGCGGCATGTCGGGCACGCACCAGCCGTGAATGGTGTCGGGATACACCTCGATTTGCGCGGACACGTGAGCGGCTCGGAACGCTTCGCGGAGCTTGTCCTTCGCGTCGGGCTGTTTGGCGTCATCACTGGCGGCGATCGCGAGGTACATGGCGGCCTTGATGCGCGGCGCGAGCAGATGCGGGCTGTCGGGCTTGTCGGTGACGAGCCCACCGCCGTGGAAGGTCGCCGCGGCGCCGATCCTCGCCGGCACCTGCGCGGCGGTCTTGAAGACGAACGGGCCGCCCATGCAGTAGCCCTGCGTACCGAGCTTGCGCGCCCTGTCGACCTGGGGCTGGGAATCGAGGAACGCCACATGGGCCTCGGCATCGCTCTCGATCGCTCCGGGTACCCTGATCGATTGCGTCCATTGCTCGGCTTTCGCCCGCTGCGCGGGATCGTCGAAATTGAAGCTCGAGGCATCGACGATGACCGGGGCTCGGACGGTGCGATAGAAGGGATTGGGCACGAGCACGGTGTAACCCTGTGCCGCGAGCCGCCGGCCCATCGCGCGAAACACCGGCCGCAAGCCAAAAATATCGGTCCAGAGGAGCACACCGGGGTGTGTTCCCGCCGCGGGATGGAGGAATGCGGCGTCACAGACGCCATCGGCGGTCCTCACCGCGACGTCCTTCTCGATGACCTCCCGCTCCGCGCCGAGGGAAACGCCGGCTGCGGCGGCGAGCCCGATCGCCGCGGAGGTGGTGACGAATTCCCGACGCGTCGGCTGGGACGGCTTCGCTTCGGATGAATCCCGATCGGTGTCGCTCATGTCACGACCTCGCTGCGCGTGAGGAGAGGATCATCGAGCGCGGATGATACCGCAGCGGCAAACCGCGGGCTGAGTCGTCATCAGCACGCGGGTTGCGGCCGCTCACGTCACGGGAGTGATCGCGCCGGGCCGCCCGGCTCGTTGGCGTTGAACGCGATGCAGATCCGCGGCTCATCGCTCTCGTGCGGCTCGACGAAGTGCTCCATCCAGCACGGGAAGAGCACGAGCAGACCCGTGCTCGGCCTCAGATTGATATCGGCATGAGCGTTGGGGAAGGCCCCCTTCATCGCTCCGTGGATGATCCCGGGGCGCGGATCGCGAAAGACCAGATCACCCGATCCCTGCGGGACCTTCAAGTAGAAGGAGCCCGAGAGCAGTGAACCTTCATGCAGATGCAGGAAGTTGAATCCGCCGCGGTCATGGAGGTTCACCCAGGACTGAAGCTCGAACGGCTGCTCGCCGCGGCCCATCTGCGCGAGCGCCTGCGCACAGGCGAGATGCACGGCCTGGCGAAGCGGCGCGAACGTGGGCTGCTCGAGAACGCTCATGTCCTTGCTGTTCCACCCATGGCGGTTGGTACGGCCCGCGGGCGCGGGATTCGCGGCGCGAGAGCTGAGTACCCAGCTCGTCCAGGCCGCGAAATGCGGCTGCAGCGCCTCGAGGCCGCCCTGCCAGATCCGGGTCGGAAAAAGGTCGTACGACTGCAGTGCCGGCGCCGTCGCGGCCGGCGCCGATCCCTGTCCCAACCGGTATGTGGTGCTGTAGGTCTCGCCCATCGTCCGAACCTCAATGCAATCCGCTCAGGCGCACCGCGCCGCTCGAATCGCGTGTTACACGAATGGTCAGCCGCCGGCCCCGGAACATGATGTTGCGCAGCGTCAGCGAATGCCAGCCCGGCGGCAGGACCGGGGGGAAGGCGTCGATGAGCCCCGCCTCGCGGATCCGCAGCCCCGTGAGCCCGAAAATGAGGCTCTGCAGATAGCCTCCGGAGCCGGTGATGAAGGGCCCCGCGTTGTTGCTCGCCGTCTCCGTGCGGACGTCGAAGGGGGGCTTCAACGTGCCGCCCGTCAGATAGAGCTTGAACCAGGCGGCGGCCGCGGCCGGTTGGCCGACCTCATCGGCGGCGGTGACCTGCTGCACGATGCCGATGCTGACGCTGCCTCTATTCGCCATCGGAGTCGGACGGATGGCGAAGTCATAATCGGCACTCCGCAACGCGGGCGGCATCACCAGATCGAGCGAGGGCAGGAAGATGAGCGACAGCGGACCGCCGCCGAAGCTTTGCCCCTGGGGAGCGGTCACGGAGGGATCGAAGGGCAGATGATGCTTGCCGTGCGCGGCCATCGGAATGTACATCCCTCGCGCGATGCGGCTCCAGGCAGGATCGGCCGGCTCACCGAGCTCCTGCGCCGCGGCGTCGGCGATCTCGAGCGCGTAGACCGCTCCGAGATTCGTGAAGGTGTCGTTCGGGATGTCGTTGTGCGACTCGGAGACCGAGGTCACGTGCAGAATCTCGTACCGTTGCCTGCTCGGATCGTAGCTCGCCCGACTCGCCCAGAAGCGCGCGACGGCGCGGATCACCGGCCAGCCCTTGGCGCGCAGCCAATGGCGATCGAGCGTCGCGAGATAGTATTGCCACTGCGCGATGGCCACTTCGGAGTTGACGTGAATCTCGCTATCCGAGAGGACGACGGCGGAGTGTGGAGTCACATCGGTTCCAGTCTGCGGGTCCGACTCCCAGGGATACATCGCGCCCGCGAAGCCATGTTGTTTTGCCCGGGCCTCGGCCGCCGCCAGCGTCCGCGCGCGAAAATCAACCAGGGATTGCGCGTGCTGAGGATGCAGCAGCAGCAACGCCGGGAAGATCCAGGTATCGCTGTCCCAGAAAACATGGGCGACGTAGCAGAGGGTGATCGCGCAGGGGCCCACCGCCCAGCCGGTATCGGGCGTCGAGCCCGCCAGCAGATAATAGAGCTCGGAGTGGGCGACCTGTTGCGCCCGCGGATCGCCCTCGATCTCGATGTCCGCTTGCCAGAGCGCATGCCACGCCGAGCGCTGCCGGGTGAGCAGAGCCGCGAAACCGCGGCTGCGGGCCTGTCGCGCGAGGGCGAGATCCGCCCGGGCGTCGCCCCCCCAGCCGGCGCGCGAGATCGCGACGAACTTCGTGAAGGTATACGACCGTCCCCGCTCGAGGCGTAAGGTGACCTCGAGTGCAAGATGACCCCTCTTGCGCTCGAGCGTCACCTTATCGGCGCGCACCCCGCGGGGCAGTGATACGGCGGCCGCCATCGCCATGGTCCGTCCGTGCGCTGCTTTTCCAGAGAGCCACAGCGACAGTGAGCGCGCGTCCCCGCCGCTCGAGCGCACCTCGATCGTGCCCGGATACCAGAGCGCGGCGCGATCGGCGGTGGCGGGCGGGCGCGGCGTCAGTGAGAGACCGTGGGCCGCGAGCGCCGCGTCCTGCTCGGCACCGGTGAGGCGCGCGAAGGGAAAGCGCGGCGTGTGAGGCGCCCAGAGCTTGAGCGGAAACGACAGGCGCACCACTCCATCGTAGTGCGGCGTGAGGGTGAGGCGAGTGGCTGCGAGGTGGGGCGATGCCTCGCTGACCAGCGTGATGACTTCGACTGAGGTCTCCTTTCTCCCGGCCACATAACGATAACGCGTCGTCAGCGTGGCATCGTGAAGATCGAGCGTCTGCTCGTAGTCCTCGAAGCGCTGCGCGCTCATCGGACCGCGATCGAGCCACTCCCAGCGCGCGCCCGCGGGGCGCGGATTGAAGTCGATGCCATTCCAACCGGGAACGAGCGCGGGCCGGGAGACATCCCCCGGCGTGTAGTCCATCAGCGCGACCATGGTGGTCTGCGTCGGCTCTGTGCCCCGGGGCGCGGTGAGGGTGGCGATGAACCCGTTGCCGAGATAGCTGGGAAAGTAGGACGGCAGATCGCTGAAACCCGCTCTGAGAAGAAAGCTGGGATCCGTCGCCCCCTGCGCGGCGACCGCGACGGGCAACAGCGCCCAGAGCGCCACGCGCGCGGCGGCTGCCATCGCGCCGCGGATGACTCTTCGAGCGCTCACCGGGCGGCTCCGATCGGCAGTGACGCCGCGCCGGAGCGCGGGAGCCAGCGTCCGACGCTCGAGGATGCGGTGGGTGAGAAGCGCGGAGCTCTCACGGCGAGGTATACGGTGCTCCAGAGCTGCGCCGCGTTGGACTCGGTCACATCCGCCGCGGAGGAGCCGAACGGGCGCAGCTGGTAATGCCCCGCCACGTACGACCACGACCAGAGCTCCGCGTTCTGCATGGAGCGGCTGGCCTCGATGGCGGACCACAAGACTCGCTGTGCCTTGATGAGATCGGCCCGCACCGGGCTCGGAAGATCATGCCTCTTCAGCTGGCGCGCGAGGCCCGCGGCGAAGAGCGCCTGCTGCCACGACCAGACGACGGTGCCGTGGTAAGCATTGCGCGTGAACTCGTTTTGCAGGGCGGCGGCGCAGAACACCGGGTTGGCGACCACCATGCCGACGCCGGTCATGAGGCCCGCGGGGAAGGGACGCATCAGGACCGAGACGATGCGATCGAGGTCTTGCGGCGCGGGATCTTCGAACAGCAGCAGGAAGCCCTCATCCGAATGCATGACCGGGATCGGCTCGCCTGAAGCCGTAAGCGACAGCGCGTGAAAGCGCAGCGCGCCGGTCCCGAGCGCATTCTCCGCCGGCTCCGGCGCAACGCCCGCGGAACTGGCATAGATCTCGATGGCGTTGGCGGCCACCGAGCGGCTCAAGGTCACATCGAACAGCGGTCGCGCCCGCTCGCGCCAGACTTTCGCCATCTGCGCCGCGCCGGCAAACAGCGCCCGCTCGGACGCGCTGGCATACGGTGCCAGCAAGCCGCTCGCCTCAAGCCGCGCGGCCGCCTGAAGCGCCGCTGGAACGAGCGCGGCATTGACATCGTACGGGTAGCGCCCGCCACCCAAGCCGGTCTCGCTGTCGCGCCAGTCGCCGACCGCAACGCCGGGCTTCAAGCCGATGAGGTGCGAGACGCTCGGCGCCTGCGCAAAGGCCAGCGCGCTTTGCACCACGAACCGCAGATTCCTCACCAGGGCGGCGCCCCGAGTACCGCCTCGCTCCCGCGGCCCGCCGACGGCGGCGGCGAGAAAGGCAGTGGCGCGCGCCTTCGCGCCCGGCTGCAGCAGCCACTCGGCAGCCACCGGCGCCAGGAGGTAGTCCTCATCGATCATCTTGTAGTCGTACACCGGCGCCGCCGAGCGCGAGCTGTCGGCCCTCAGGTGATCGAGCACGGCCTGCTCACCGATATCCTCTTCGTGGGCCACCTCCCCCTCGGGTGAGAGGCGCGCGAGAACGGAGTCGAGCCCGTCCTCGATGGCGGTCGGACTCAGCACCGGCATGAGCAGCCGCACGCTCATCAGCGTGTCGCGGCCGAAATAGGTATCGAAACGCCACGACCCGGCCAGGAATTTTTCGCGATACGCGAGAAACGCCAGTGTCTCGCGCGCCCCCGGGCTCCCGGCGGATGGATTCAGCAGCAGCGAGCGGCCGGCGAGCGGCGCAAGAGGCGCCTCGCCCGTCAGGCCCGTGATTCTGAGTCCGATCCTGCCATCCGCTCCGGCGAGGATGCGCTGGCCGATCACGCGCCCGTCCCGTACCTCGACGGTGAGCCGGTAGCTCACCGCGCCATCGAGTCGTTCGCGAGACCACGTGAGGGTGCGCCCTTTCAGTGTGGGCGCGACCGCGATCCCCTGCGGCAGGGTTCCGGCCGACTGGTAGTCGCGCAGCACCCGCACGCTCGAGAGCACCGCCCGATGGATCTTGAGCTCGGGGTCCCTGAGCGTAGCTTGCGCTGCAATCCCGTAGAGCGCCCTTCCCTTCGCATCTGTGGCCCGGACAGGCTCGAGCTCCCCGCGAACCTGCCACATCGCATGGCCGGCCGTAGGGTCAAACCAGAGGCCGACACCGCTATCGCCGGCGGGAAAGGCGATGAGGATGCGCGGGCCCGCCCTCAGGTTGCCCCCGGCCTGCGGCCCGGCGCGAAGCAGCAGGTGCGCGGCGACCGGGCCCTCGCGCAGGAACTCGTTGAGGATCCTGCCTTCGTGCACCTTGAAGGCCAGCGGGGCGGACGCCGCGAGCGCTGGAGCCGGCGCTGGAATCAGGGCGCCCAGGAGACAAGCGGCTGCGGCCGATCGCAGCATCAGTGCGGCTCGTGAGTGAACCATGGGCTGGAATGTCCCCCGCCGGCTTGTGGCGAATCGGCGACTTATAGCCTGTTCGTTCGCCGCCGTCACGCCCGATGCGAGCGTCGATGATTCGCCCATGCCGATCCGGGGCTCCGTGAAATTTTCGTTCGATCCGCAATAGCGGAGATCGGGCCGTCAAACGTCTACTCCCAAGATGACCGCTCGATCCGTACGGGTCGTTGGGGACGATCGCGCCGCCCGCAGGCTCTGCCCCGGCCGCGCCCCCGCGGATGTGGCGATCACACAACAGCCGCTGTGGATGAGGGTAATCACCTGATCAGGTTTCGCTGCCTCCCCGAGGCGGCACTTCGCATGGGGGAATTTCGCATGAGAGTCAAAGACAAGAGGGCGCCCCGCGGGGGCGCGCATCCGTCCCGGCCAGGGGCGCCCATGAATACGCTGCCCACGCTGCCTTACCGGCGCGGCCGATTGGCGGGCGGGGGGACGAGCAGTGTGGCGGCTGTCGTCGCCGGAATACTCGGCGCCGGCGCTCTGGCCGTCACGGGCAGCGCGCATGGGCAGCAGGCTGCCGCGGTTGCGGCTCCCGCCCTCCCGGGTAGCGCGCAAACCTCGCAGAACCTGCAGGAAGTCGTCGTGACCGCCACGGCGACCGCGGTGAAGCAGCTGGATGCGAGCTACAACATCGTGTCCGCGGATCGGGACCTCATCAAACAGGCGAATCCGCTGAGCTCCGCCGACATCCTCAAGCTCTCACCGGGCATCTGGCCGGAAGCCTCGGGCGGTCAGACCGGCGCCAACATCGAGGTCGCGGGCTTCCCGAGCGGCGGCGATGCGCCCTTCTTCACCAACATGATCGAGGGCATGCCGCTTTACGGCATGCCGAACCTGTCCTTCATGGACTCGAGCTCCCTCTTCCGCCTGGACGACACCATCCAGCGAGTCGAGATCGTGCAGGGCGGCCCGTCCGCCCTCTTCGGCCCGGCGCAGATGGGCGCCACCGCGAACTACATCCTGCGGACCGGCACCGATACGCCGACCGGGCAGGTGAGCGGCACCTATGGCAATGAGGGCATGTACCGCGCGGATGCCTACTACGGCGGACCGATCGGTGGCGGGTGGTACGGAAGCGTCGGCGGCTTCTACCGCGTGTCGCACGACGTGCGCTATTCGCAGTTCCCGGGCGAGGATGGCGGGCAGCTGACGAGCACCCTGAAGAAGGACCTCGATGGCGGCTCGCTCGTCTTCTGGGGGCGGGTGCTCGATGACAAGGACCAGTTCATCGCGCCGATTCCGGTCGTGCAGAACGCGAACGGCTCCTACAGCAGCTTCCCCGGCTTCAACGCCCTCACCGGCTCCTACCAGGGCTACGGCACGCAGCTCGCGACGGTGCCGAATCCGGCCGGCGGCTGGGAGCAGGCCAACATGGCGAACGGACGCGGCACCCAGATGTACTTCTTCGGCAGCCAGTACAACCAGACGCTGGGGGCATGGTCGCTCTACAATGACTTCATCGCCGACGGCGGCGGGTTGGATACCAATGCCTTCTTCTCGGGTCCGAATCCGCGGCCCCTCGGCTACTACCTCTACGGCTGCAACTACACCGCCCTGCCCGCCGGCTACTGCAACGCCAGCGGAACCCCGACGGACACCAACAACCTCAACGGCGGCAATGGTTATCCTCTCAGCCAGAACATCAACGCGACCTACGCCGGCTCGGGCGCGGCGGTGCCGCTCAGCCAGAGCGTCATCCAGCAGGGCTGGTGGTACATCCAGAAGTCGCTGCAGAACTTCGCCGATGAGTTCCGGGTGAGCCGCGAGGTCTTCACGGGCAACACCCTGACGGGTGGTATCTACCTCGCAGTCTACGAGGATAACGACAACTGGTCGCTCGGCAATCAGCAGCTGATGACCAATACGCCGAACGCCGTCCCGATCAATTTGAGCTATCTTGCCGGCGGGAATGTCTACAACCTGACGAGCAGCGACGGCTTCGTCAACGACAACAGCAACTACAATATCCTCGAGCACGGCAACGCCCGAAACATCGCCGGGTACCTCTCGGACTCGTGGCGAGCCGGACCGTGGCTCATCCAGGCGGGCGCACGGCTCGAGAACATCGATGCGCATCAGCGCACCTGTAACACCACCGCGGAGCAGCTCGGAAGCCAGTACGACCTGTGGGACAACGCCGTGCCGGTCTGCAACGGCACCTGGGACTACGAGCACTACGTGAGGACCCGTCCGACCTTCACCGGCGGCATCAACTACGACATTACGCAGCACTCGAGCGCCTACATCCGCGTCAACAACGGCGTGCACTACGACGACTTCGACAACGGCATCCGCGGCGCGGATGGCAAGTTCGCGCCTCTCGCGACGGTGCAGAACTACGAGGGCGGCTTCAAGTGGCAGGCGAGCTATGCGTACGTCGACGTGAGCGCCTACCATAGGGTGTTCAAGGGACTGACAGACACGCCGACCACGAACTCGGGAATGCCGATCACGGGTGAGACCGTCACCTACGGATCGACGACCAACGGTGTCGATTTCGATGGGTATATCGGTCCCTTCTCCGGCTTCTCGCTGCGCCTCGTGGCCGATTACATGGATGGCCATTACGAGAACGCCGATGCGTGTGTGCCCTACACGAACGTCAATGGCGGATCCGCATGCGCCAACATCGACGGCGCGCCGCTGCAGCGCCAGCCGAAGATCCGCCTCGACGCCACGCCGAGCTACTCCGTGGCGGTGCCCTGGGGCGACATCGAGACCTGGCTCGAGGTCGAGTACGACGGTCAGCGCTACGAGGATCAGTCGGGTGAGCAACCTCTCGGTTCGGGAACGCTCTTGAGCGGTGGCATCCTCACGGATGTCGGCGATCACTGGGACTTCCGCCTCCAGGGAACGAACCTGACCAACACGATCTTTCTCACGGAGGGCAATGCCCGCATCTTCGGCTACGAGGTCGGGCTCGGTGGCGTGATAGTGGCTCGCCCCTATCCCGGCCGCGAGTACAACCTCACCGCCGAATACAAGTGGTAAGTGCCTGAGGGACTCCCC
>JBAUOO010000163.1:0-20838 GCA_049579785.1 Steroidobacteraceae bacterium | reverse complement strand
GGGTAAGGATATCACAGACGGCGACGATCGGCCACTGACGAGGCAGCGTCGTAGAACACCTGCGATCAGGACATCGTCTCGCCGGCGGCTAGAGCGAGGAGTTTCGTCACGTAGGGGGCGAAGGAGCGCGACGTCTCGACGTGAAAGACCTCGGGCTCTGTGCGCCAGAGCACGATCTGCGCCTTCGCGAACACCGTGCGCGTGCACATCGCGAGCGGGAATGAGGCCGGATCGAGGTCGAGCGGACAGCCGGCATTGAGAGCCCGGGCGGCTCGCGATCCACTCACCTCGAACGCGGCGAGCGCGTGGCTCACCTCAACCAGCGAGTGAGCCATTCCGGCGAGCGCATGTCGCAGGAGCTCCGCCGTTCGTTCCGCGCCATCGGCAGGCCCCAACACCAGCCGCTCGTCGGGTCCCAGCCAGAGCGCGGCCCGACCATCGTTGCGCAGGGCACGGCAGGCTGTTTCGCCGCGCGGGAGGCCGAGGGCGTCCGCTGCCTCAGCCAACACCTGCGGTCCGCCGCGCAGCAGGTGGCGCGAGGCCGCAGGCAACTGTCGAAGGATCGGGCTCGATGCCAGGCTCTGCGGCTGCCGCGCGCCGGATACGTCAACCATTGAGGCGGCTCCCCTGCGGGTCGTAGAAAACGGCGGAAGCCACCTGCACCGCGACCTCACCCTCGGGCATGGGGACGTAGAGGGTCTCATCCATGCGCGAGCGCCCGCCGCTCACCAAGGCGAGCGCGATGGAGCGCCCGAGCGTCGCGCTGTGATAGGAGGAGGTCACATGGCCGATGGGGCGCTGCGATGCGGCGCGAGCCTGGCTCGATGCGACCTGCGCGCCCTCCTCGAGAACATGCCGCGGATCGTGGGTGAGGAGTCCGACGAGCTGCTTTCTGTCGGGCGCGCTCATCGCGGGACGCTGCAGCGAGCGCTTGCCGAGGAAGTCAGGTTTGCTCTTACCTATGGCCCAGGCGAGCCCGGCGTCATCCGGTGTTACGGTACCGTCGGTCTCCTGGCCGACGATGATGTAGCCTTTCTCGGCGCGCAGCACGTGCATCGCTTCGGTGCCGTACGGGGTGATGCCGTGCGGCCGCCCGGCATCGTGGATCGCTTGCCAGACCGCCAAGCCGTAATCCGCGGGAACGTTGACTTCGAACCCGAGCTCGCCCGTGAAGCTGACACGCATGAGGAGCATGGGCACTCCGCAGATCCGCCCGCGCGCCACGCTCATGTGGGGCATGGCCGCGCCCGAGATGTCCAGCCCCTCCACGAGTGGTTCCAACACCCGCCGCGCATTCGGACCCTGCAGGGCGATCACCGCCCACTGCTCGGTGGTGGAGGTGAGCCACACCTCGAGATCGGGCCACTCGGTCTGACGATAGTCTTCCATGAGCGCGAGGACGCCGGCGGCCCCTCCCGTGGTCGTCGTGACGTGAAAGCGATCTTCCGCGAGGCGCGCGACGACGCCGTCATCGTAGATGAAGCCGTCGTCTCGCAGCAGAATGCCGTAGCGGCAACGCCCGACCGCCAGGCTCGTCCAGGCGTTCGCATACATCCGGTTCATGAAAGTCGTGGCGTCCTTGCCGACCACCTCGATCTTGCCGAGCGTCGAGCCATCGAAGAGGCCGCAGTGCTCGCGCACCGCGAGGCACTCGCGCGCCACGGCGGCGTGCAGATCCTCGCCGTCACGGGGAAAGTGGCGCGCCCGCTTCCACGCGCCGACGTTCTCGAACACCGCGCCGTGGGTCACGGCCCAGGCATGCATCGGCGTCGTCCTCACCGGATCGAACAGCTCGCCACGCGCGAATCCGGCGAAGCTGCCGAAGCTCACCGGCGTGTAGGGCATGCGAAAGGTCGTGAGCCCGACCTCGGGCATCGACTTCCCGAGCTCGCGGGCGACGATCGCGAGCGCGTTCACGTTGGAGGTTTTGCCCTGGTCGGTCGCCATTCCGGTGGTCGTGTAGCGCTTGACGTGCTCGATCGAGCGGAAGCCTTCGCGGGCCGCGAGTACCAGATCCCGCGAGGTGACATCATTTTGCCAGTCGACGAAGGCCTTGCCCGGACGGGCACCGGCTGGCTGCGCGAGCGCCCCGAGATAGCCCGCGGCGAAGCTCTCGGGCGGCGGCTCCGGGATGATCTCGACCCCCGAGAAACCCGCGTCACGTGCGGCGGTGAGCCCGGCGCGCTCGCCATCGCGGATCGCGGCCGCAAGCGAGAACACGCCGCGGCAGGCACCGGCTGAGCGGACTCGCTCCGCCGACTGCGCCGGCAGGAAGGCCCCGAGACGCTCCTCCCAGGTCAGCTTGCCGCGCGACTGCGAGAAGAGGTGCACGCTCGGGGTCAGTCCCCCTGACATCAGGATAAGATCGCAGGGGATGCGCCGAGCCGGGCCAGTCGGGGCGCCTGATGGATCCAACTTCTGGATGCGGATGCCATCGACTCGGAGCCGGCCGGAAGTCGCGAGCACGGTGGCATGGGTCTCCATGGGCAGACCCGCGCGCCGTGCCGCTTCCGGCAGCGCACCCTCGGGCGAGCCCGCCCGCACGTCGACGATCGCCGCAATCGAGGCGCCGGCCCGATGCAGGTCGAGCGCGGCGCAATACGCCTCATCGCACGCGCTCACCAGCACGACACGGGAGCCTGCGAGCACGCCATACCGGTTGAGATAGGTCCGGGCCGCGGCGGCGAGCAGAATCCCTGGCCGGTCGTTGCCGGGGAAGACAAGCGGGCGCTCGATCGCGCCGGTCGCGAGCACGACTTCGCGCGCGCGCACCTGCCACTGCCGCTCGCGCGGTTGGCTGGGATCGGGGCGGTCGAGGTGATCGCTCAGTCGCTGATTGAGTCCGAGCAGGTTGTGCGGGAAGTAGCCGAAGGCGGTCGTGCGCTCGAGCAGCGTGACCCGCGGGTGGGATGCGAGCATCTGCACGGTGCGAGTCAGCCAGCGCTCGGCAGGCGCTCCTTCGATCACTGCCGAGGAATCGGTCGTGGGCTCCGAGAGCAGCGAGCCGCCCGGTTGCGGCTGCTCATCGCAGAGGATGACTCGTGCGCCGCTCGCCGCCGCCGCCGCCGCCGCCGCAAGTCCCGCCGGGCCCGCTCCGACCACGAGCACATCACAGTGCGCAAATCGATTCGAATAGCCATCCGGATCGGGCTGCTCGGGAGCGCGTCCGAGACCCGCGGCGGCACGGATCTTCGGCTCGTAGAACCGACGCCACGCGCTGCGCGGCCACATGAAGGTCTTGTAGTAAAAGCCCGCGGGGATGAAAGGCGAGAGCAAACCGCTCACCGCCCCGAAATCGAGCTCGAGACTCGGCCATCGATTCTGACTCTGCGCAGCAAGACCTTCGTAGAGCTCGACCTGCGTCGCCCGCAGGTTGGGTGTGACGCGGGCAGCGTCCCGCCGCACGGTCACGAGGGCGTTCGGCTCCTCCGCGCCGGCACCGAGGATGCCCCGCGGCCGGTGGTACTTGAAGGAGCGCCCGAGCAGGTGCACGCCGTTGGCGAGGAGGGCCGAGGCGAGTGTGTCGCCGGCGAGGCCCGTATAGAGGCGGTCATCGAATCTGAAACGCAGCGGTCGGCCGCGATCGATACGGCCGCCCTTGGACGCACGGAATGCGCCGCTCATGGCTTAAGGTCTCGCGCGCGCTCGAGCGCCACCGCGGGCGGCGGCTCGCCGACCCGGTACGTGGCAAGGAAATGGTCGCTACGCGTATCCCGCAGGGCGTTGAAGAATCGGCCGCAGCCGTGAGTGTGACGCCAGCGCTCGGCGTGAACCCCCTTGCTGTTATCGCGCCAATAGAGGAACTCGACCCACTGCTCATCGGAGCACTCGGCGGGGTTGCCCGGACGGGCGACATGCGCCTGTCCGCCGTAGACGAATTCGAGCTCGGGACGCGCGCCGCAGTAGGGGCAGTCGATCAGCAACATCTGGCAGTTCTTCCCCGTGATCAATGCGCGACGGCCGCCGCCGCCGCCTCGTCGATGAGCCGGCCGTTGCGAAAGCGCTCGATCGTGAACGGCGCGTTGATCGGATGCGGCTCATCGCGCGCGATCGTCCAGGCGAAGAGGTGCGCCGACCCCGGAGTCGCCTTGAATCCCCCCGTGCCCCAGCCACAGTTGACGTACAGGCCCGGCACCGGCGTCTTGCCGAGGATCGGCGAGCGGTCGGGGCTGACATCGACGATGCCGCCCCAGTTCCTCAGCATCCGCATCCGGCGGAACATGGGGAAGAGCTCGCAGATGGCCTCGAGCGCATGGCTCGGGATGTGCAGCGCGCCGCGCTGGGTGTACGAGGTATAGGCGTCGGTACCGGCGCCGATGACCAGCTCGCCCTTGTCCGACTGGCTGATGTAGGCGTGAATGGTGTTGGACATCACCACGCAGGGAAAGATCGGCTTCACGGGCTCTGAGACCAGCGCCTGCAGCGGATAGCTCTCGAGCGGCAGCCGCACCCCGGCCATCTTCAGAATGACGCTCGAGTGTCCCGCCGCGGAGACTGCGATTTTTGGCGCCTTGATCAGGCCGCGGGTGGTCTCGACCGCCTCCACCGCGCCGCCATCCTTGCGGCGAATGCCGGTAACCTCGCAATTCTCGATGATGTCGACGCCGAGCCCATCGGCCGCGCGCGCATAGCCCCACGCGACGGCGTCGTGCCGCGCGGTTCCGCCTCGCCCCTGGAAGGCCGCACCGAGGACCGGATAGCGGATGCCGTCCGTCTGCAGCAACGGGCAGATGGCCCGTGCCTCCTCGGGCGTCAGCCATTCATTGTCGACCCCGTTGGCCCGGTTGGCGTGCACGTGGCGCTTGAACACCTGCACGTCGTGAATCGTGTGCGCGAGCATCATGACGCCGCGCTGGGAGAACATCACGTTGTAATTGAGCACCTGGGAGAGACTCTCCCACAGCTTCAGGGCGTGGTCGTAAAGCGCGGCGCTCTCATCGCGCAGGTAGTTCGAGCGAATGATGGTGGTGTTGCGACCGGTGTTGCCACCGCCGATCCAACCTTTCTCCAGCACGGCGACATTCGTCAGCTTGTGCTCCTTCGCGAGGTAATAGGCGGCTCCCAATCCATGTCCACCGCCACCGACGATGACGGCGTCATAGGCGGGCTTCGGCTCGGCGCTGCGCCACTGGGGCTGCCAGCCCAGGTGGCCGGACAGGCCCCGCCTGAGGAGGGAGAAGCCGGAGAAGCGCTGCATGTCTGATCCTTAGCCGCGAGCAAACGAGCTGGGGCGGCGAATCATGCCGAGCACGGCCGACCGGTTACGAGTATCGGGGCGCCGGCTCATTTGAATGAATGCGACATCAGCACGCGGCTCGTCGCAGCCGCATGGCGCACCACGGCTTCGTGACTTGACGGGGCAGCGTCGCCATTCCATGATCGGACGGTCTTGAACGCCTGTTCAAGCGTTTGCGTGCATCGCCGACAATTACAGCAAGTCACTGAATTACCAAGAATGATGTACCCGCACGCATGGCCGCCCCCGGCTCTACGGCGCTGCCGGTCGGCGTCATTGGGAGCCATGAATTGAACAGACAATCAGGCTCCAGTCGCAGCGATCCCCAAGAGCCTACCGGTGCGCGTGACGAGCCCGAGGAGGCGCGCCGACGCCAGCTCATCGAAGTCACGATCGATAGTCTCGCGGCGGTGGGATATGTGGGCAGCACGCTGGCGCAGATCGCGCAGCGCGCCGATGTCTCCCCGGGGCTGGTGGCGCATTACTTCGGCGACAAGGACGGCCTGTTCGAAGCCACCTTCCGAACGCTGGCGCGGCGCATCGCCGAGCGGGTGCGGGAGCGGCTGAAGCTCGTGCGCACGCCGCGCGGACGGGTGCAGGCGGTGATCGATACCAACCTCGCGCCGGAGGAGTTCGATCAGCGGACCGGCACGGCGTGGCTCGCCTTCTGGGGACAGGTGCTGCACGTGAAGGGCCTCAGGCGGGTGCAGACGGTGTACCAGCGCCGCATGCTGTCGAATCTGCGGCACGCGCTGAGGCGGCTGCTGCCGGCCGAGGAGGCGCGCAGCCTCGCGGCGATGATTGCCGCGATGATCGATGGAGTCTGGCTGCGTGCGGCGCTCTCCAGATGGGAGGAGGCGGACAGCGAGAGTGCGCGTGCCTTGCTCACGGCATTCGTCGACAGCCGTCTCAGAGAATGCGCGGCGCCGGAAAACGGCCCCGAGACGGTAGCCGCGGCCTCGTCGGCGGCAATCTCAGGGATCGCGAGCGTGAGGTCCGCGCGGGCGGCGCGCTTCACCACTCTCAATCCGGCAACCGGCGTAGTGTTGGCCGAGATCGCGGTCGACGGCCCCGCGGAGATCGCCGCGGCCGTCGCCAGAGCCTCGGCGGCCCAGAAGCCGTGGGCGAGCCTGCCGGGTGCCGCGCGCGGCCGCATCCTGCGGCGTGCCGCCGACATCCTGCGCGCGCGCAACGCCGAGCTGGCGGAGCTGGAGACTCGCGATACCGGCAAGCCGATCCAGGAGACGAGCGCGGTCGATGTGCTCTCGGGCGCCGACTGCCTCGAATACTATGCGGGTCTCGCCCCGAGCCTCGCGGGCGAGCACCTCGACCTCGGGCCGCTGGCGTTCGGCTACACGCGCCGCGAGCCGCTCGGCGTGGTCGCGGGCATCGGCGCCTGGAACTATCCGTTGCAGATCGCCTGTTGGAAAGCGGCTCCCGCGCTCGCCTGCGGCAATGCCATGATCTTCAAGCCCGCGGAGCTGACTCCCCTCACGGCCATGAAGTTGCGCGAGATCTTCGCCGAGGCGGGCCTGCCGGAGGGAGTGTTTCAGGTCGTGCAGGGCATGGCGGACACGGGGCGCCTGCTCACGACGCACCCCGCGATCCGCAAGGTCTCGCTGACCGGGGAGGTCGGCACGGGCAAGGCGGTCATGGCAGATGCGGCCGCCTCGCTCAAACAGGTGACGCTCGAGCTCGGAGGCAAGTCGCCGCTCATCATCTTCGACGATGCGAAGCTCGAGAACGCCGTCGGCGGCGCATTGCTCGGCAATTTCTACTCCGCCGGCGAGGTCTGCTCGAACGGCACCCGCGTATTCGTGCATCGCGCCATCAAGGCGGCTTTTCTCGAGCGACTGGCGGCGCGGGTAAGCGCCATGCGCATCGGCGATCCGCTCGATCCGGCGACGCAGGTCGGAGCGCTGATCTCCGAGGATCACATGAGCAAGGTGCTCGCTTACATCGCCCGCGGCAGGGCCGAGGGTGCGCGGCTGCTCGTCGGCGGCCATCGCGTCACGGCCGGCGACCTCGCGAACGGCTTCTTCGTGGCGCCGACCGTGTTCGATGAATGTCACGACGATATGGCCATCGTGCGCGAGGAGATCTTCGGGCCGGTGATGTCGGTGCTCGAGTTCGAGGACGAGGAGGAGGTGATCGGGCGCGCCAACGCGACGGATTTCGGCCTCGCGGCCGGCCTCTTCACCAACGATCTGACGCGCGCGCACCGGGTGATCGCGCGCCTCCAGGCGGGCACCTGTTGGATAAACCATTACAACGTCACTCCGATCGAGCTGCCGTTCGGAGGGGTGAAGCTCTCCGGGCTCGGTCGCGAGAACGGCCGGGCGGCGGTCGAGCACTACACGCAGCTGAAGAGCGTCTACGTCGCCATGGGCGATGTGGAGGCTCCGTACTAGCATGAATGAAGAGAGCTTCGATTACGTGATCGTCGGTGCCGGCTCGGCGGGCTGCGTGCTCGCGGACCGGCTGACCGAGAGCGGCGAGCACTCGGTGCTGCTGCTGGAATTCGGGGGCTCGGATCGGTCGCTTCTCATCCAGATGCCGGCGGCACTCTCCTATCCGATGAACATGCCGAGGTACAACTGGTTCTTCTACACCGAGCCCGAGCCGCACCTCGACGGACGCAGCCTGCACACGCCGCGCGGCAAGGTGCTGGGCGGGTCATCGTCCATCAACGGGTTGGTTTATGTCAGGGGCAATCCGCTCGACTTCGAGCGCTGGGCTTCGGGAGGCGCGCGCGGCTGGGCCTATCGGGACGTGTTGCCTTACTTCATGCGGACGGAGCGGCACGAGGGAGGAGGGGATGCCTATCGCGGCGGCGAAGGAAAAGTGCGCACGCGCCACGGTCCGCTCGACAATCCGCTGAATGGGGTGTGGCTCGAGGCCGGCCGGCAGGCGGGTTATCCTTACACCCAGGACATGAACGGCTTCCAGCAGGAAGGGTTCGGCCGTATGGACATGACCGTGGGCGGCGGCCGTCGCTCGAGCGCCGCCAACGCGTATCTGCGGCCGGCGATGCGCCGGCCGAATCTCACCGTGCGCACTCACGCGCTCGCGACGCGAGTCCGGTTCGAGGGGCGCCGTGCGGTCGGGGTGGCGTATCTGCGTGGGAAGGAGGAGCGCCGCGCGCGAGCGCGCCGCGAGGTCATCGTGTGTGCAGGACCGATCCAATCTCCGAAGCTCCTCAAGCTCTCCGGGATCGGGCCGGGGCAGGAGCTCTCGCGCCACGGCATTAAGGTCGTCCACGATCTGCCGGGCATCGGGGAGAATCTGCAGGATCATCTGGAGTTCTATTTCCAGATGGCGTGTACTCAACCCGTCACGCTCTATTCGCATACGAGCGCGTTTCGCAAGGCGCTCGTCGGCATGCGCTGGCTCCTCACCAAGCAAGGGCTCGGGGCGAGCAACCAATTCGAGGCGGGCGGCTTCATCCGCAGCCGGGCCGGCGTTCGCTATCCGGACATCCAATATCACTTCCTGCCCATGGCCGTGAGTTACGATGGCTCGTCGCTCGCGCGCGAGCACGGGTTTCAGGCCCACGTCGGACCCATGCGCTCGCAAAGCAGAGGCTGGGTGCGGCTCGCCTCCGCCGACCCGATCGAGAAGCCCAAGGTGTTCTTCAACTACCTGTCGCGGCCGGAGGACTTGGAGGAAATGCGCGCCTGCGTACGCCTCACCCGCGAGATCTTCGCGCAGCCGGCGTTCGCGCCGTACCGCGGCCGGGAGATCCAGCCGGGTGGGAACGTGCAGACGGATGAGCAGATCGATGAGTTCGTTCGGCAGCACGTCGAAAGCGCCTACCACCCTTCCTGTTCCTGCAAGATGGGCGGCCGCGACGATCCCATGGCGGTGGTCGATCCGGAGACACGAGTGATCGGGGTGGAGGGACTTCGGGTCGTCGATTCATCCATCATGCCGTCGATCACGACAGGCAATCTCAACGCTCCCACGCTCATGCTGGCGGAGAAGGCGGCCGATCATATCCGCGGCAGGGCGCCGCTGCCGCCCGATGAGGCGCCGTACTACCTCGCGCCGAACTGGGAGAGCTCGCAGCGATAGGCGGCCGAAGTTGTCTGAACGCATCCCGCCCCGGTACTCCGCGCCCCACGCTCAAGCGGTGACCTCTCGCTAGGCGAAGTCAGGCAAGGCGTCCGCGGGGAAATCAGCGAATGTCCGCCGTAGCCCGACTGGACTGACACGATTGGGGCGTCCAGAATGGCTCATACGGGCAGGCATTTGCCCGTCCTTGTACACCTTCTCACGGTCCTTTGATGCGGACCGATCGTCATCGGGCAATGAATCCACTCGTAAGTCGAGTTCACGGCAAGGAGAAACGCTGGAACGCCGAATTTGCCGCGCTCCGCCAACTTTGCCTCGCGTCGGGACTCAATGAAGAGCTGAAATGGGGTCAAGCTTGTTACGATCTAGTTGGTCGAAACGTGGTTTTGATTCATGGCTTCAAGGACTATTGCGCTTTGCTTTTCATGAAAGGCGCCTTGCTCAAGGATCCCAAGGGCATCCTCATTCAGCAAACCAAGAACGTGCAGGCCGCGAGGCAAATCAGGTTTGCTTCTCTTGCGGATATCAACAGGCAGAAAGCGGTGGTGAAGGCCTATATTAGTGAGGCCGTTGCGGTTGAGAAATCCGGCGCCAAGATCGAGATGAAGAGCGCAGCGCAATTCGAGGTGCCGCAGGAGTTTCAAAAGCGACTAGAGGCCGACCCTAAATTGGCCGAAGCCTTCCATGCCCTTACTCCCGGAAGGCAGAAGGGGTATTTGCTGCATTTCGCCGGGGCCAAGCGGGCGGCGACTCGCACGGCGCGCGTGGAGCAACATGTGGCGAGGATACTCAAGGGCCTCGGACTCGATGATTAGGCCCATGAACTCCGAATTCCACAACGCGACGCAGGGAGCAAGCGGTGAGCAGCCTTAGTGGCTCGGTCCGCGCAATGCCTCCACCGGCGCCGACTATCGCTTGCGGAACGCGACCTATCGCGACCAGACTTACGGAAAGCGTCCGAGCGGCCATGCATGCAGGCCTTAGGAGGTGCTACTCGCGCTAACGCTCCAGGGCATCCCCGAGGGCATCGCGCAGCGGGCCGAGCCAGCGCTCGTAGTGGCGCCACTGCTCGAGGGCGTCCCGATAGATCGGCTGGCGCACCTGCTCCGAGCTCGCGGTTCTGACACTGCGAGCCGTCCGGTGAAACGCGAGGCATGCGGGCTCGGGCTCGAGACCGCAATGCCCGAGCAATCGCCGTACGCTCCCTGGCAGGTCGTTGACGACGTCCTCGTAGTGAACGCGAAGGACCCGTCCGGGAAGCACACTGTCCCAGTGTCTCATCAGCTCGAGATAGGTGCGGTAGTACCTCGCGATGTCATCGAGATCGTAGGTGAATGTTTGCCCCTGCGCGAAGAGCTGCTTGAAGCAGCTGAAGCAACAGGCCATGGGCTCTCGCCGTGCGTCGATGATCGTGGCGTTGGGCAGCATCAGGTGGATGAGCCCGATGTGCCGGAAGTTGTTCGGCATCTTGTCGATGAAGCGCGTCCGGCCCGTGGCTCGATAGATGCGGGTGTCGCGCAGGTAGCGCTCGCCCAGCCGGCGGAAGTCCTCTGCAGCCATGCGCGTCAGGATCTGAGGATATCCCTCCAGCTCCGCGACGATGCGCGGCAGATCCGCGAGCTCCTGGGTTCCCTCGACGGCCGAGTGCGACGCCAGGATCTGCTCGATCAGTGTCGAGCCCGAGCGGGGCAGACCGACGATGAAGATCGGATCCGAAGCGGGTGAGCCCGCGCCCGCCTGCCGGCTGAGGAGCGCGCGGGTACAGACTTCCCGCTGCAGCCGTACGCCGGTCTGCACCGTTTCGGCGCGATAGCCGCTCGAGGCGCGCTTGAGGGCGTTGCCGCGGCTATAGAATTCGAAGGACGGCTCGTATTCCTCCCGGTCCTCCAGTGCCTTGCCGAGCGCGAAGCACAGATGATATCGATCGACGACGGAGGTCGCGGGGCCTGCCTCCACGGCGCGCATCTCGCAGAGCTGCGCGTCCGTGAAGCGATAGGTCTTCAAGTTCGCCAGGCTCCAGTAGGCCTCGCCGTACCCGGGGCGTGCGTCCGCCGCCGTCCGATACTCCTCGACGGCCGCCTCGGTGAGGCCGAGCGTCTTGAGTGAATGAGCGATCGAGAGATGGATCTCCGCCGGCTGCGCCGCTCCTGCGAGCAGATCTCGGTAGAGCTCGAGGGCTTGCTCGTGCTGCCCGAGCCCGACGAGCGTCAGCGCGTGAAGCGTGCGGTAGTCGCGGTGGTCGGGCTCGATGACGAGCAGCCGCTCGATCTGGTTGCGCGCCTCGAGGTGCAGATGGCGCTTGACGAGGACTTGCGCGTACTCGAAATGCGCCAGATGGTAATCCGGCGCCAGCTCGAGGACGCGTTCGAGCAGCCGTTGCGCCTCATCGGGCACGCCGCGCTCCCCATCGATCTTGGCGAGCAGCCGCATCGCCTCGATGTCATTTTCGTGCTCGCGCAGGTAACCACGGGTGAGTTCCTCGGCCGCCGCGAGCTCTCCGTCCGAGAGCAACGCGGTCGCCGTCACGACCTCGGGCAACAGTTGCCCGAGCCTCGCGACGTGCTCGGCCGCTTGCGCCGCCTGCTGCCTCTGCCCCGTCATCCGGTAGAGACTCTCGAGCAGCCCCCAGCTCGCCGGCAGCGCCGGATTGATGTTGACGGCGCGCAGAAAGGCCTCGATCGCCTGGGGTGCCTGCCTCAGCGCGACCCGGCAGTGTCCGCGCTCCTGGTACAGGCCACTGAAGCGCGGATGCACTCTTTCGAGCTCCGCGAGCGTGGCGAGCGCCGCGGGGATGTCGCCCGAGAGTCGCCGGGCAACCGCAAGCAGGTAGAGGACGTCCCGATTCTCGGGGACCGTGGCGAGCAGCGCCTCGCAGGCGCGCACGGCCGGCGTGAACTGCCGCAGCCTGAGCAGTTCGCGTATGCGCTGAACTTCACGCTCGACCATGGCTCACTGCCCGCGCCGACCGGAGAGTGCCGGCGCGGTCCTCTGAGACGAGGAAGCGGTGCCCGCCGGTCCTACTCGAAATTGTATCCGAACGAGACTCCGATGACCCGGGGCCGAAGCGGGGTCTGCTCGATGATGAACTGGTCGGTGCTGGTGAACGTGCTGGCGTTGGAATTGGTCAGATTTTCCCCGTGCAGATCGGCGTGCCACGCGCCGCGGGAAACGCCGATCGCGGCGTCCAGGGTCGTGTAAGCGGGATTCTCGAACCGTCCGCGCGAGGTCGTGATCGCCCCGCCGGCGAGGATCTCGGGATTAGCGCCGGCCTGCGAGAACGAGTGGTCGGTGTGCCTGACGCCTGCCTGGACATAAGGAACGTAGTCGCCCATCTCCCAGTCGTAACGCGCCCGCAGGCTGAACTGCATCGGCGGCGAGTTGGCGCTCGGGGCGCCGATCGGACCGAAGGGATTGCCCACGGAGACGCACGGACCGGCGCTGCAGATCACCGTGATGGGCTTGCCGTAGCCGGCGCTCGCCGGGTTGTCGTCGATCAGAGCCGGGGAGTTGGTCTGACTGCTCCGGTTCCAGTCCGCCGCGGCCTGCATCGTGAGTCCGGCCACGACGCGGGCCGCGAGCGAGGTCTCGATCCCCTTGATGAGAAAATCCTGGCCGTTGGTGTCGTAGAAGATGTTACCGACGACGCCGGGGTTGAAGAACTCGATCTGCACGTTGGTCCATTTATCGTAGTACACCGCGCCGTTCCACTGCACGCGGTGATCTAGGAACTGCGTCTTCCAGCCGATCTCGTTGTTGGTCAGGTTGTCGGAAGAGTACGATTTCGGAACGATGTACTGGTCCTGGCCGTCGGGGCCGATGCCATGCAGCGAGCCGCCGTTCTGGTTGAAGCCTCCCGGACGGAAGCCCTGGGAGAACGTGTAATACACCATCAGATCCGGCTGGATGTGCCAGGTGAGATTGGCGCGCGCGCGGTTTCCGGTTTCGGTATCGGACAGGTTCTCCGCATTGAGGTCGTCGCTGTAGCTCGTGTGGCAGCCGGTGGCCGATATGCCGGCCTCGAAGCAGCCGAAGCTCGAGAGCACGCTGCCCGCCTCGGAGTTGAGGAACATGAAGTGCCGCAGCCCTCCCGTGAGGGTGAGCACCTGCGGCACGAGGTCGAAGCTCGCGGAGAAATACTCGGCGATCTGCCGTGTCTGGCGCAGTTGATCCTGATAGAAGGAGATGTTGTCGTTCTGCACGCCGGGGTTCTGCACCGTGGTACCCGGGAAGGTGCCGACGTTCGACAGGCAGCCTGTGTCGCCCGCGCCGCTGTTCGAGGTGCACGGTGGAATGCTCTTGTATTGCCAGCCGGTCTGGTCGTAGAGCGCGTTGTCCTCGTAATAGAGGCCCGCGATCGCGCGCAGGCGCCAGCTGTCCGGTGTGCTGAGGCGCAGCTCGTGCTGCTGGTGCACGTTGCGCTCGACCGAACGCCAGATGGCGCTCGGCGAGAAGCAGGTCGCCTTCAGCGGGGTGCTGCTGTAGGAGGTGGGACCGTAGCACTGATAGTAATCGGCATACACGCCGCGGGCGTAGTTGGTGTAATCGCCCACCTGCTCGACGTTGCGGTCGAGGTAGCCGCCCGTATAGACGAGATCCAAGGGGCCTGCCTTGCCGTGCACGGTCCAGGCGGTGTTCTCGAACTTGTCCTTGTCGTAGGCGTCGTTGAAAAGAGTCACCTCGAGCGGCGCGAGCGCAGTGGCGCCATCGGAGGCGAACGGCTGCTGGTAGAAGACGCCCTGGGAGTTGAGGTCCTGGTAGGACTGGGTGATCAGCAGATCCCAGTCGTCGTTGATCTTGTAGAGCGCCTCGAGGCGGCCGCCCTGGTACTCCACCGGGTTGATGGCTCTGCCGGCCAGCTGATCGTTGTTGACCGAGGGACTGCCGGGCGGGACGCAGTAGCCGCTGTTCGGTTGCCCGTCCGGGCACTGCCCGTTCACCGCCGGGTAGCCCGCGTAGTGGATGCCGATGTCGGTGTCCTTGCGCGCGAACGTGGCCGGCACGTT
Organism: Steroidobacteraceae bacterium; assembly: GCA_049579785.1. Taxonomy (GTDB): domain Bacteria; phylum Pseudomonadota; class Gammaproteobacteria; order Steroidobacterales; family Steroidobacteraceae; genus 13-2-20CM-66-19. Next base: position 6,525 of record JBAUOO010000163.1, on the reverse strand, counting down.
GTCGATATAGCCGCCGCGCCGGGCGTCGTAGATCACGCCCCGCACCGCCAGGTGACCGGCGATGATCGGCAGGTTCAAAACCGCCGTCAGATCGGAATTATCGTCGCCATGAGCCGTCGTCCCATAGCCGGCCTCGACGCTCCCCGAGGTCTCATCGAGCTGCGGCTTGTTGGTGATATAGCGGATGACACCGGCCTCGGCGCCGGCGCCGAAGAGCGTTCCCTGCGGTCCTTCGAGGACTTCGATCCGCTCGAGGTCGGCGGCGTAGATGTCGAGATTGCGATTCGGCAGCTGCACGGATTGATCGTCGAGGTAGATGGCGACGTTCGGCCACAGGCCCGTGGAGCCGCTGCCCTGGCTCGCCTGCGAGCCTGCGCTCACACCGCGCATGAAGACCTCGTTCTGACCTGGCCCGTTGTTCGCCGCTGTGACGTTGGGCAGATACTTGACGTAATCATCGAAGGTCTGGATGTTGAGTTGCTGCAGCGTCCGGGAGGTGAGCGCCTGCATCGAGATCGGCACGTCCTGGATGTTCTCAGTGCGACGCTGCGCGGTGACGATGATGGTCGAGAGTTGGTTTGCCGCGCCGGCCGCGGTGGCGGTGCCGGCGGCCGTGCCCGTGGTTGCCCCGGCATTCGTCGTGCCGTCATTGGGCGAGGGCGGGGGATCGGCGGCGGGCTGCGCGGCGAACGCTCTGAAGGCCGCGCCGGCCAGGATGGCAGCGACCGCGTACGGGACACTCGATTTCATGACCGACCCTCCGTTTGCAAGCGATTAGAGCCGACGACCCGGGGCAGGGATTGAACGAAAGCGCCAACATCGTGTTATGTAGGCGTCGCTGCCGGCGGCGTGCGCGGCGCGCGGGCAATCCCTCCCCGCCCTGCGCCGGGCAGGGTCAGGCCCGCATCTGACAGTTATTGGTCGAACACTCGCGAGCGCGCGGCGTCCGCGTTCGCGACGTGATTGGGCTGCAGGCGGTGTGTCGAGGGCGAGATGCCGTAGGCGTCCTTGAACTGCCGCGAGAAATGCGCGCAATCGGCAAATCCCGTCTCGATGGCGATGTCGGTGACCGAGCGATCCGTGTTCTGGATCAGCCAGCTCGCGTAGCGCATGCGCAGCTGACGGTAGAGTGAGGCGGGTCCCATGCCGACGCTCTCGCGGCAGAGCCGCTCGAGCTGGCGCGTCGAGACGCCGAGCTCCTCGGCAATGGTGCCGATCGAGATGGGCCGTGTCAGGTTCTGCTCCATGAGCAGCAATGCGCGCCGCACGCGTGGCTCATCGATCCCCTCCGACAGCGGCGGATGCGGCTGCGCATCGCTCCCCTGCAGCGGGCGGTCGAACATCAGCACCTGCGTCGCTTTCTGCGCCTGCGCGCGGCCGAGGTGCTGCTCGATCAGGTGGATCGCGAGCGCGGCGCTGCCCGCACCTCCGGCGCAGGTGATGCGCGGGCCGTCGGCGAGGAACAGGCGGTCGGCGACGACGTCGTGGCCCGGGAACGCTTCGAGAAAATCCTGATAGTGATACCAGCTGACGCAGGAACGCCGGCCCTCCATCAGCCCGGCGCGGCAGAGCACGAAGCTGCCGGTGCAGATGCCGATGAGCGGGGTGCGGGTCGCGCCGACCTCGCGCAAGTAGCGGGTAGTCACCTCATCGATCTGCGGGCCGGCATGAAGGATCCCGCCCACCACCACGACGTAATCGAGCGCAGCGGAGGCAAGCAGACCGCTCGTCGGCTGCAGCATCACCCCGCAGCTCGCCCGCACGGGCTCGCGCCGGCCCGACATGATCGACCACTGCACGTTCAGCGGGCGACTGCGATCCCCTTCGTCGGCCGCGAGGCGCAGGTGATCGATGAACACCGCGAAAGCCGAGAGCGTGAAATGCTCGGCCAGGATGACGCCGACCGACAGCGGTGGACGTACGGCTCGCTCGAGCGGAATCGGCTTCTGAGGTCCGCAGAACTGCGCCATTGAACAGCCACTCAATAGATGGGGGCTAGGCTCGAAGCTATCTTCCGTCAAGCGATCGTGGTATGCAAGGTCAAGTTCAAGCGTGTATAAATAATTAGTATAAACAAATACTTATATCGTAATCCAGGGCGGGTGTGGCGCGCAGCCACGTATCACCGGCCATTGAACGGTCATTTAGAGGCTGGTACCGGCTGACGTCGCGGGCGCGTAGGAGCACCGAGGCTTTCAGCCGGCGGACGCCGCTCCTGGCTCGGAGGGTGAGCAAACACCGCACGATAGGACTTGCTGAAATGCGCCGGCGAGCGAAAGCCGCAGGCGACCGCGATGCTCGTGATCGGCATCGCTGTCTGCTGCAGCAGCTCCCGAGCGCGGCGCAGGCGCAGGGTGACGTAGTACTGCGCGGGAGTGAGGCCGAGGCTACGGTGAAAGAGCCGCTGCAGCTGGCGTTGGGAGACCTCCGTCATGCGCGCGAGCTCCTCGAGCGCGAGCGGCTCCTCGATGTTGGCCTCCATGAGCGCGGCGGCCTGGGTGATCGAGGGGTGGCAGCCCCCGAGGCGCGCGGCGATGGGAATGCGTTGTCGATCCTTGCTGTCGCGAATGCGCTCCAGAATGAACTGCTCGGAGATTCCGGCGGCCAGCGTTCTGCCGATGCGCGGCGTGATGAGATGCAGGATCATGTCGAGCGGCGCGATTCCGCCGGTGCAGGTGCAGCGGTCGCGATCGATCACGAACAGGTCGGGCGCAAACACGATGCGAGGGAAGGTCTCGCGCAATCCCCAGAGGTTCTCCCAGTGAATGGCGCACCGATACCCATCGAGGAGCCCCGCTCTGGCGAGCGCGTAGGCGCCGGTGCAGAGCGCGCCGAGGTTCATACGCTCGCGGGCGAGCCGGCGCAGCAGCTGGATGAGCCGCTCATCGACCGCATGGGGCACGTCGACGCCGCCGCATACGAAGAGAATGTCGAACGATGGCGAGTCCTCGATCCGGGAGGTCGGGGCCACCGTGAGCCCGTTGCTCGCCTCCACCGCAATGCCGTCCAGCGAGTGCACCGACCAGCGATAGATCTCCTCCCGGGCGAGGTAGTTGGCCATGCGCAGCGGCTCGATCGCGTTGGTGAAGGCGATCATCGAGAAGCTGCGCAGGGTGAGGAAGCCGAAACGGGTGAGCGGCGCGGTCATGAGTGCCGGATGGCGCTGAGCACAGCGGTGGGAAAGGTCACAGCCGGCGTTACTTGAGCATCAATTGACGTGGCGATCAAGAGCCGGTTTGCCGGCCGGTATCAGGGGGGCGCGAAGCGCAGCCCGCGCCCGTCGGGAGCGGTGACCGGCCGGCCGAGGGGGCAGCGCCGAAGGACGCCTTCGAGGCTGGCCGGCGTCGGGGCAGGCAGGTAGGATCGCGCCATGGTCGAGAACAAGGCTACCGCCGGGGCCGATAGCGGCATGGAGCACTTCGGCTACAAGGAGTCGCTCGCCCGCAGCATCGGGTCCTTCGGCAGCTTCGCGGCCGGGGTCAGTTATATCTCGATACTCACCGGCACCTTCCAGCTCTTCTACTTCGGCTTCGGCACCGCCGGGCCGGCCTATCTCTGGTCCTGGCCGATGGTGCTCATCGGACAGCTGGCCGTCGCGCTCTGTTTCATGGAGCTCGCCGCCAAATACCCCATTGCCGGGTCGGTCTATAACTGGTCGAAGATACTCGGCAGCCGGCTGGTGGGTTGGTCATCGGGCTGGCTGATGCTCACCGCGTCGATCGTCACGCTCTCCGCCGTGGTGCTCGCCTTGCAACTGAACCTGCCGCGCCTCTGGAGCGGGTTCCAGATCGTCGGTGACGGCACGGGTAGCTACGATTTCGCGACCAACGCGGTGATCCTCGGCACGGTCCTCATCGTATTCACGACGGTCGTCAATGCGCTCGGTGTGCGGCTGATGGCGATGATCAACAGCGCGGGCGTCTTCGTCGAGCTGATTGCCGCCTGCCTCATCGCGCTTTTCCTGGCGGTCAACATCAAGAGAGGCCCCGAAGTCTTCTTCTCCACCAACGGCTATGGTGGCGGCGGGAGCTTTGGATACCTGAGCGCATTTCTCGTGGCTTCGCTCGCCTCCGGGTACGTCATGTACGGCTTCGACACCGCGAGCTCACTCGGTGAGGAGACGTTGGAACCCCGGCGTACCGCTCCCCGGGCCATCCTGCGGGCCATCCTCGCCTCGTTCGTCATCGGCGGTGCCATCCTGGTGTTTGCCGTCATGGCGGCACCCAATCTGCATGATCCGAAGATCGGTACCGGCAGCGGCGGCCTGCAGTACATCGTCGAGCAGGTGATGTGGGGACCGCTCGGTCGGATCTTCCTGGTCTGCATCGTGGTCGCGGTGACCGTGTGCTCACTCGCCGTGCATACCGCCGCCATCCGGCTGAGTTTCGCCATGGCGCGCGACAATGCACTGCCGTTCGGCGAGCGGCTGGCGCGCGTCAATGCCCAGACGCAGACGCCCATCGTTCCTGCGGTCGTGATCGGGGTCATTGCCGAGCTCATCCTGGTCCTTAACATCGGACAGCCGAAGATCTTCACCGTGCTGACCTCGATCGCGGTCATCATGATCTACCTGGCGTACCTGCTCGTGACCGTTCCTCTCCTTAGGAAGCGTGTCGCCGGGCAATGGCCGCCCGCCGATCTCGCCGCCGGCGGCTACTTCAGCATGGGCAGGTGGGGGATGTTGGTCAACATCGTCGCGGTGCTCTGGGGCGCGGGGATGGCGCTCAACCTCGCCTGGCCGCGCGAAGCGGTCTACGGCACGCCCTGGTACAACACCTGGGGCGCGTTCGTCTACATCGCCGTGATTTTCGGAGCGGGCCTCTGGTGGTACGCCGCCAGAGGCCGCCATCACATCGGCACGCTGGCATCGCACACGCTCGATGCCAACGTGGAGTCACTGCAAGCGGCCGGGGCAGGGAGCCTGCGCGGCCAAGGCCTTACCGCGCCGTGAGAGCCCCGAGCCGAAGTCACTCGATCGATCAGTCCTGTCAGGTTCGGCCAGGCTCGGCCGAGCGGCGCCCGAAGAGCAGGTAGGCCGCGAACGCCACCGCGATCGAGACCACGCTGGCCCAGAACTCGCCCGCCATGTCCTTATCGAGAGCCATCGCGACCAACACCAGCATCATGGCCGCGATGGCCGCGTAGCTCGCCCAGGGAAAGAGCCACACCCGAAGCTCCGGTGGCCCGAGGCCGGCGCGCTCGCGCGCGCGCCTTAGCCGAATCTGCGCAGCGCAAATCACCCCGTAGATCACGACGATGAGCGCACCCGAGGCGTTCACCAGAAAGGCGAATACCGCCGAAGGCGCGAGGTCGTGCGCGAGGATGCCGATGAGCCCGGCAACGCTGCCGATGAGCACCGAGCGCGCCGGCACGCGCCGCGAATTGAGGCGCACCAGGGCGCGCGGCGCATCGCCGCTTGCCGCGAGCACGAAGAGCACGCGGGAGACGACGTAGAAGGAGGAATTCAGGCACGACAGCACCGCCGTCAGGATGATGGCCTTCATGATCAGGGCTGCATAGGGCACCCTGATCGACTCGAGCGCGATGACGAAGGGCGATACGCCCGACGGCACCTTGTCCCACGGCACGATGCAGACGATGAAGGCGATCGATCCCAGGTAAAAGAGAAGGATCCGCCCGACGACCTGCGACACCATCCGCGCGACTGCGCGGGCGGGATCGGGCGACTCGACGGCCGCAATGGTCGCGATCTCAGAGCCCATCATCGAGAAGAAGACCGTCGTTACCGCGGTGACGATGGCGAGTGGACCCTTGGGGAAAAGTCCCCCGTGGGCATCCCACATCTGCAACGTGCCCTGATGCGGCCCCAAGGCTCCGAAGAGGAACGCGGCGCAGACCGCGATGAACACGATGATGGCCGCGACCTTGATCGAGGCGAACCAGAACTCGAATTCCGCATACGAGCGGGTGGACATCAGATTGACGGCGGTCATGGCCGCCATGAGCCCCGTGCCGATGACGGCCTTGGGGATTCCCGGAAACCATTGCTGCAGGATCACGGCTCCCGCGATCGCTTCCACGGGGATCACGATGATCCAGAAGTACCAGTAGAGCCAACCGACGGTGAACCCCGCCCAATTGCCGAACCCCGCACGCGCGAACTCGGTGAAGGAGCGGATGTCGGGGCGGGAGACCGCCATCTCCCCGAGGCACCGCATGACGATCAACACCATCAATCCCGTGAGCGCGTAGGTCACGATCACCATGGGTCCCGTCGCGGCGATGGCGACGCTGCTGCCGACGAAAAGCCCGGCGCCGATGATGCCGCCGAGGCTGATCATCGTGACGTGCCGCGGACGCAGCGTGCGGCTGAGCTCGGGAACCTGGTTCGGGGCGAGCGCGTCCGTTTCGGTGCCCGCTCTGATCTCCAGAGCTCCGCTGCCGTCTGCTGGTGTATTCACCTGGTTACTTGAGCATCAATCGCCCCGGCGATCAAGGGCGATCGGCCGCTCCCTGGCCGGTGCGCTCAGCGAGACCGACGCTGCGCCGGGCGCAGGCTGACGG
>JBAUOO010000162.1:0-20755 GCA_049579785.1 Steroidobacteraceae bacterium | reverse complement strand
AACCCCTGTAGGCTCGCGCGCCGGCTATCCTGCCGGCGAGCGTCCGGGCAGCTCCCTTTTGTGAGCCGCTCTGTTCACAATATTGGTAACCGGCCGCCGTCTATCTTCCGTAGATGGATGCCGCGTTGATCAAGCCCTTGAGCCCCGCTGCGCAGGACCTCGAGATCGCCGCCGTCGTGCGGCGCGAGCGTCGACGGCTGCTGTCCTTCATCTTGAAGCGGGTGTCGGATGCGGCCGAGGCGGAGGATGTTCTACAGGAGGCACTCTATGAGCTCGTCGCCTCCTATCGGCTGCTGCAGCCGATCGAGCAGGTGGGTGCCTGGCTCACGCGGGTGGCGCGCAATCGCATCATCGATCGCTTTCGCAAGCGCACGCCGCAGCTTCTGGGCGATCTCGTCCCGGAGGGGGAGGAAGCGGATTCGGCGTTGGAGAAGCTGTTCCCGGCGGTCGAGGACACTCCCGACGCGGAGCTCATCCGGGAGTGGCTGATGCAGGAGCTCGAGCGGGCGCTCGAGGAGCTGCCGGCGGAGCAGCGTCAGGTGTTCATCGCGCACGAGCTCGAGGGCGCGAGCTTCAAGGAGCTGTCGGCGCGCTGGAGTGTCGGTATCAACACGCTCCTGTCGCGCAAGCGATACGCGGTGCTGGGGCTGCGGGAGCGGCTCAGGGAGGCGTACGAGGAATGGCTGGGAAACTGACGAGGCGTGGATTCCAAGATGAGGAGAGATCCGTGAGACGTCGACTGCGTTGGGTGATGAAAGGAATTTCATTTGCGGCGATCATGATCGTCGGCCTGGCAGTGCTGAGCTGGGTGGTGATGCTGCTCTGGAATGCGCTGCTGCCGCAGCTGTTGCATGTGCCGCCGCTGCGGTATCTGCAGGCTGCGGGCGTTCTGATTCTGAGCCGAATTCTCTTCGGGGGATTGCGCGCTCACCGCGGACCGTGGCGGCATCGGGCCTGGCGTGAGCGGTGGGAGAGCCTGACGCCCGAGGAGCGGGAGCGTCTGCGTGAGAAGTACGGACGCCATTGCCGCTGGCATGGAACCGAGCAGCCGAGCGACAATCCGCAGCCATGAGCGATATACCCGCCTTCATGACCGCGATCGAGATCGGCCAGCCGGGGCCCCCGGAAGTGCTGCGCCGGGCTTCACGGCCGGTGCCGCAACCCGGTCCGCGGGAGGTGTTGATCAAAGTGGCGGCGGCGGGTGTCAACCGGCCCGATGTGCTGCAAAGAAGAGGGGCCTATCCGCCCCCGCCCGGCGTGACCGACATTCCGGGTCTGGAGGTCGCGGGCGAGGTGGTACGCCTCGGAAGCGGGGTGACCGAGCCCTCACTTGCGACGCGCGTCTGCGCTCTGGTGGCGGGTGGAGGCTATGCGCAGTACGCCGCGGCGCCCGCGGTGCAGTGCCTGCCCGTTCCCGCAACACTCTCGATGGAGGAAGCCGCGGCGCTGCCCGAGACCTTTTTCACCGTTTACTACAACCTCTTCATGCGCGCACGCCTGCGCCGCGGCGAGACGGTGCTCATCCATGGCGGCTCGAGCGGCATCGGTACCACGGCGATCCTGCTCGCCACCGCGCGCGGAGCGCGCGTCATCGCCACCGCGGGAACGCCGGAAAAATGCGCGGCCTGCCGCAAGCTGGGCGCGGACGCGGCGATCAATTATAAAGAGGAGGACTTCGTCGCGCGGACCCTGGAAGTCACCGGCGGGCGCGGCGCCGATGTCATCCTCGATATCATTGGGGCCGAGTACCTGGCGCGCAATATCGCCGCCTCGGCCGTGAATGGGCGGATTGCGATCATTGGCACTCAGGGCGGCGCCAAGGCTGAGATCGACCTGCGCAGCGTGATGATGAAGCGGCTCTGGGTGGGTGGCTCGACCTTGCGCCCGCAGTCCGTGGAGAGCAAAGGAGAGATCGCGGCCGCGCTGCGCCAGGAGGTCTGGCCGCTTTTCGAGTCGAGAGGCTTGCGGCCGCTGATTCACGCGCGCTTGCCGCTCACCGAGGCGGCGCGCGCGCACGCGCTGATGGAGTCCGGTGCGCACATCGGCAAGATCGTGCTGCTCGCCTGAGCGGCAGAGCCTGCCGCCCCGGACGGCCGGAGGCGCGGCCTAAGTGATGATCTGCCGCTCCTTGAGCGCGGCGACAATCCCTTGCGCCGCATCCTCCGCCGACCCCTCGCTGGTGTCGACGATGATCTCCGCGCTCTCCGGCGACTCATAGGGCGAGTCGATACCGGTGAAGTTCTTGATCTTGCCCTCGAGGGCGCGCGCATAGAGCCCCTTGGGATCGCGCTGCTTGCAGATCTCGAGCGGCGTGTCGACGTGAATCTCGATGAACTCACCCGCATCGACCAGCTCGCGCACCATCCGCCGCTCCGCGCGGAAGGGGGAGATGAAGGAGCAGAGCACGATCGCGCCGGCGTCGACGAACAGGCGTGCGACCTCTCCCACGCGGCGGATGTTCTCCACCCGATCGGCATCCGTGAAGCCCAGATCGCCGTTCAGTCCGTGCCGCACGTTGTCCCCGTCCAGCATGTAGGTGTGCGCGCCCTGCGCGTGCAGCTCCCGCTCCACGATGTTGGCGATCGTGCTCTTGCCGGAGCCGGAGAGGCCGGTGAACCACAGAATGGCGGGCCGGTGGCCATTCAGCCGAACGCGAGCGCTCTTGTCGACGAGCAGCGCCTGACGATGGATGTTGGTGGCGCGGCGCAGCCCGAAGGCGATCATCCCCGCCCCGGCGGTGGCGTTCGTGAACCGGTCGATCAGCACGAAGGCGCCGGTCGCGCGGTTCTCCGAATAGGGGTCGAAGGCGACAGGGGTGGCGGTGGTGAGGTTGCAGAGCCCGATCTCGTTGAGCCCGAGGGTCTTGGCCGCGATGTGCTCCAGAGTGTTGACGTCCGTCTTGTGCTTGAGGCTCGTCACTCGCGCCGGCACGAACTTGGTGCCGATCCGCATCAGGTACGAGCGGCCGGGCAGCATCGGCTCCTCGATCATCCACAGCACCTGGGCGGCGAACTGATCGACCACCTCCGGCCGGGCGTGAGACTCGGCAATCATGTCGCCCCGCGCGACGTCCACCTCATCGCTCAAGGTGAGGGTGACGGCATCGCCGGCGCGCGCCTCGGGCAGATCGCCATCAGCGGTGACGATGCGCGCAACCTCGCTCTCCCGTCCGGATCCGGCGATCACCACGCGATCGCCGGCGCGCACCACGCCCGAGGCCACGGTGCCGGACAAGCCGCGGAAATCGAGGTTCGGGCGATTGACCCATTGGACGGGAAAGCGGAAAGGCTTGCCCTCGAGCCCGTCAGTGACGTCGAGCCCCTCCAGGTGCTCCAGCAGGGTGGGTCCCTCGTACCAACTCATCCGCTCCGATCGAGTGGTGATGTTGTCGCCGTAGCGCGCGGACACCGGAATGGGCGTGATCGAGCTGAAAGAGAGCGCCTGCGCGAATCCGAGGTAATCGCCCACAATGTGGTGGAAGCGCTCGCCGGAGAACCCGACCAGGTCGATCTTGTTGACCGCGAGCACGACGTGGCGGATGCCGAGGAGCGAGCAGATGTAGCTGTGGCGCCGCGTCTGGGTGAGCACACCCTTGCGCGCGTCGATCAGGATCACGGCGGCCTGGGAATTGGAAGCCCCGGTGGCCATGTTGCGCGTGTATTGCTCGTGGCCGGGCGTATCGGCCACGATGAAGCCGCGCCGTGGGGTCGAGAAGAAGCGGTACGCCACATCGATCGTGATGCCCTGCTCGCGCTCGGCCTCGAGGCCATCGACGAGCAGCGCGAAGTCGATGTCTCCGGTGGAGCCGTGTTTGCGGCTGTCGCGCTGCAACGCCGCGAGCTGATCCTCGAGCACGAGTTTCGTGTCGTAGAGCAGCCGCCCGATGAGCGTCGATTTGCCGTCATCGACCGAACCGCAGGTAAGAAAGCGCAGCAGCTCCTTCGAAGGTCCCCCCCGGCCGCCCGAGCTCACCCTCACCTGATCGTGCGCGTAAGCGGTCATCGCGATGCGCCCATCAGAAGTACCCCTCGCGCTTCTTCTTCTCCATCGAGGCGGCCTCATCGCTGTCGATGAGGCGCCCCGAGCGCTCCGAGGTCCTCGCGATGAGCATCTCCTCGATGATCTCATCGAGACTCGCCGCCCGGCTCTCGATCGCGGCCGAGAGCGGGTAGCAGCCCAGCGAGCGGAACCGCACCATGCGCACCTGCTCGACCTCGCCGGGATTGAGCGGCATGCGATCATCGTCGCGCATGATGAGGACCCCGTCGCGCTCGATGACCGGCCGCGGAGCCGCGAAGTAAAGCGCCACCACGGGGATGCTCTGCGCGCGGGTATACTGCCAGATGTCGAGCTCCGTCCAGTTGGAGAGGGGAAAGACGCGGATCGTCTCGCCCTTGCTGATTCGCGTGTTGTAGAGGTTCCAGAGCTCGGGCCGCTGGTTGCGCGGATCCCAGACGTGCCCCGCGGAGCGAAAGGAGAATACGCGCTCCTTGGCGCGACTCTTCTCCTCGTCGCGGCGGGCCCCGCCGAAGGCCGCATCGAACTGCCATTGGTCGAGTGCCTGCTTCAGCGCCTCGGTCTTCATGACCTGGGTGTGAAGCTGCGAGCCCGAGGTGATGGGATTGATGCCGCGCGCGAGGCCCTCGGGGTTGGTGTGGACGAGCAGCTTCAGGCCCTCGCGCGCCGCGATCGCATCGCGGTGGCGGATCATGTCCCGGAACTTCCAGCCCGTGTCGATGTGCAGCAGCGGAAAGGGCGGCTTCGCGGGATGGAAGGCCTTCATCGCCAGATGCAGCATCACCCCGGAGTCCTTGCCGATCGAGTAGAGCATCACGGGGTTGCGAAATTCCGCGGCGACCTCGCGGATGATACCGATCGATTCCGCTTCGAGACGCTTCAGGTGCTGCGAGAGCGCGTGCTCTGACTGCGTGTCCTTCGTCATGGACGCCTCAGGCGGCGAGCGGCACGGGACTGAGCGGCCCGCTCGCGATGAAGAACGAGTTGCGAAATCCCGGCTTGCCGTAGGCGAGCGGCTTGCCGTCGGGGGCCAGTACCTTGCCGCCGGCAGCCGCGAGTACCGCGTGGCCCGCCGCCGTATCCCACTCCATCGTGGGGCCGAGTCGGGGGTAGAGGTCCGCCTCGCCTGCGGCCACGAGACAGAACTTGAGCGATGAGCCGATCGAGACCCGCTCGCTGACTCTGTAGTGGCCAAGATAGGCGTCGGTCTCCGGCGTCGAATGCGACCGTGACACCACCGCCGTGACCCCTTGCGCCGGAACGGCTCGGACGTGCAGCGCCTCGCGCGCTCCCGCCGCGCTCTGCTCCGCCGGATGGCAGCAACGGAAGGCGCGCGCCGCCGCGACGTTGCCCGCGTAAAGCGCACCGCCCACCGGCGCATAGACGACGCCGAGCGCAGGTCCGCCGCGGCGAATCAGCGCGATGTTCACCGTGAATTCCCCACGGCGATGGATGAACTCCTTGGTGCCATCGAGCGGGTCCACCAGGAAGAACTCCTCGCCCACTTCAGGTCTCGAGCCCGCCGCGACCGCTTCCTCGGCGACGACCGGCACGCCGGGGGCGAGCCGCGCCAGCTGCTCGAGAATGATCCTTTCCGAGGCGTGATCGGCCTCGGTGACCGGCGTCTGGTCGGCTTTCTGCGTGACGGCAAAGCCGGCTCGATAGATATCGAGGGCGGCACGGCCCGCGGCCACGGCGGTGCCGAGCAGGGCCTCGATCAGATCATCGTCTGCCATGTTTCGCAGTCTACACAATCCCCCTGCGCCCCGGCCGGCCACATTTCACAAAGCGTTTCGCAGCGCCTGCGCCACCGCCGCGTGTCGGATCTGCCCGGCATGCACGTTGAGTCCGGCCGCAAAGCCCTCATCGCTCGCGAGCGCCGCCTGCCACCCGAGGTCAGCCAGCATCCTGACGTAAGGCAAAGTGGCGTTGGTCAGCGCGAACGTCGAGGTCCGCGCCACCGCTCCCGGCATGTTGGCGACGCAGTAGTGGACCACGCCATCGACGACGAAGGTCGGTTGCGCGTGAGTCGTTGGGTGGCTCGTCTCGAAACAGCCTCCCTGATCGATCGAGATGTCGACCAACACCGAGCCCGGCTGCATGGTTGCCAGCATGGCGCGGCTCACCAGTTTAGGCGCCGCGGCGCCCGCGATGAGCACGGCGCCGATGACGAGGTCGGCCTCACGCACCAGGCGCTCGATGGTTTCCAGGGTGGAGTAGGCCGTGCGCAGTGATGCGCCGAAGAGGCTCGAGAGCTCGCGCAGCCGATCGACCGAGCGATCGACCACCGTGACGTCCGCGCGCACACCGACGGCCATCTCGGCGGCGTGAGTGCCGGCAACGCCGCCGCCGAGGATCACCACCTTGGCCGGCGGGACGCCCGGCACGCCGCCAAGCAGGACGCCGCGGCCCCCGTTCGCCTTCTGCAGACACGCGGCGCCCACCTGGATCGACATGCGGCCCGCCACCTCGCTCATCGGAGTCAGAAGCGGCAGCGACCCGTTGCGGGTGACGGTCTCGTAGGCGATTGCGGTGGCCCCGGAGCCGATCAGTCCGCGCGCCTGCACGGGGTCCGCGGCGAGATGCAGGTACGTGAACAGCACCTGGCCCGCGCGCAGCATCTGGCACTCGGCGGGCTGGGGCTCCTTCACCTTCACGATGAGCTGCGCTCGCCCAAAGACCTCGGCCGCATTCGCCGCGATCGCGGCGCCCGCGGCGCGGTACTGCGCGTCCGAGAGACCGATGCCGTCTCCGGCGCCGCTCTCCACGATCAGCTCGTGGCCGGCGGCGGTGAGCTCGCGGACACCGGCGGGAACCAGGCCGACCCGATATTCGTGGACTTTGATCTCGCGCGGAACGCCGATACGCATGGCTCATACCCCTAAGGTGGAATGCGTGCCGAGAGATTAGGCGCCGGGGGCCGGCAGGAACTTGCGTCCTGGTCGGCGGGGCGAGCCAACGCGGCAGAATCTGCGACAAAATATACGATTTGTGGCATAATCCTGCGCCTATGGAGCTCGACCGCTATGATCGCGCCATCCTGCGCCGTCTGCAGCAGGATGCGCGCATCACCAACGCGAGGCTTGCGAGCGAGGTGAGCCTGTCGGAGTCAGCCTGCCTCAGGCGCGTGCGGGCGCTCGAGGAGTCGGCCCTGATCGAGGGCTATACCGCGCTCATCAATCAACAGAAGGCGGGCTACCCCGTCAATGTGTTCGTGAGCATAACGCTCGATCGCCAGAGCCAGTCGGGACTCACGGCATTCGAGACCGCGGTGCGCCGGATTCCGGAGGTGATGGAGTGCTATCTGATGACCGGCGAGCACGACTATCTGCTGCGGGTGGTGGTGGCGGACCTCGCGGACTTCGAGCGCATCCATAGCCAACACCTGACACGCCTGCCGAGCGTGGTCAGCGTGCAATCGAGTTTCGCCATGCGCACGGTCACGCGCTCGAGCGCGCTGCCCCTGCGCTGAGCCCCCGGTCCCGAGCGCGCCCGGCTCGCATGGCGGCCGCGAGATGCCGCGCCTATACTGCTGCGGACACCCCGAGCCAGCATGCAACCCACAATCCCTCCCGCGCGGCCGCTGAAGCGACTCAGGTCGTGGGGACGGCTGCGGCCGGATGCGCGACGCGTCATCAATCTCTCGATCGTGGTGCTGTCGCTGCTCGTCATCGTGCTGGCGGCGCGTACGGGCTGGCGGTCGCTGCGTGACTACGATCAGGCGCGGCAGGTCGCGCAGGTGGACGCCGCGACCAACGACTTCATCACTGCGGCGGGCTCCCTGGAGCTCGAGCTGACTTACGGCAGCGCCCTTCTGGGCGGTGAGCGTCTCGACCCTGACCGGCTCGAGCGGCTGCAGCGGGCGCGTCGGCAGGGCGATCTCATCTGGCGGCGGGCCATGGACCGCGGGCGCTCGATCGCGACCGTCTCGCCGATGAGTGATGACCTCAGCGCGAGGCTCGTCATCGCCGAGACGTCGTTCCGGGCGCTGCGGGCCGTCCGCCGGCAGCTCGAAGCCTGTCTGCGTACGAGCCCCTGCGCGCTCACCGAGGAGGCCTGGCAACAGGCGGTCTCGCGGGTGATCGAGAGCTACGCGGCGGCGCGCGAGGCCGTCTATTTCAGCGTCGACACACCGGAGCGTCCGGCCCGGCTGTATGCCGCCGTGCAGCGCTCCGTATGGGCGCTCAACGAGTACACCCGGCGCGAGCGCGGACTGATGGCGTTTTATCTGAGCGCGGCCGAGACGCCCTCGGCCGCCGCTCGCGGGGAGCTCGCAAGCGAGAGCGCCGTGGCGCGCGAGGCCCAGGAGAGTCTTCGCGTCTTTGCGCGCCTGCATCGCCTCGATCCGCGTGTGCGCTCGGCGATCGATACCGCCGACCACTCGCTGACGGATGGCTTCGAACCGCTCGTCGCAGGAGTCCTGGGCGGCCGCGCGCATCCGGACGGGCCGACCTGGCTTGCGGACACCGCCCCGACCATGGCCGCACTGGACCGCCTCTCCGCCACGGTCGATGAGGTGGTCGCGACTCTCGCCGTCGAAGCGATGCGCGAGAACCGCAACGACATGCTCTTCAACGGGCTGTTCGTTCTGCTCGCCTGCGCCGTCGCGGTGCTGAGCGCGACCAAGGTCCGCCAAACGGCGAACGCCCTCTTTCATCAGAAGGAGCTGGCCGAAGTCACCATCCGCTCGATCGGCGATGCGGTCATCACCACTGACAGCCTCGGCTGCGTCGAATACATCAATCCGGCCGCCGAGCAGATGACGGGCTGGCGCAACCCGGAAGCCAAGGGCCTGCCGCTCGAGCGGGTGTTCGAGGTCGTCAACGGACTCACCCTCGAGCCGCAGACCAACCCGATCGCCACCTGTCTGCGGGAGAACCGGGTGGTGAGCCTGGACAACAACACCGTACTCGTCCGTCGGGACGGCGTGCGTCGCTACATCGAGGATTCCGCGGCGCCGATCCGCGATCAGACCGGGCAGCTGGTCGGCGGCGTGCTCGTGTTTTATGACGCGACGGAAGTGCACCAGGCGGAGCATCTGATTTCGTATCGCGCCACTCATGATGCGCTCACCGAGCTCATCAACCGGCGCGAATTCGAGCACCGGCTCGCGGCGATGCTCGCGCCCGGACGCGACGACTCGAGCCGGCACGCGCTGCTGTTCCTCGACATCGATCAGTTCATGCTCGTCAACGAGAGCTGCGGACACCTGGCGGGCGATCACCTGCTGCGCGAGATCACCCGCATCCTCAAGGGACACGCTCGCGGCAGCGACGTGTTGGCGCGGCTCGGGGGCGATGAGTTCGGACTGATCGTTCGCAACTGCACTCTCGATGAGGCGCGTGAGATGGCGGAGTCGTTGCGCGCGGCGGTTTCCGGCTATCGTTTCGAGTGGCAGGGCGTGCATTTCCAGCCGCACCTGAGCGTGGGCCTGGTACCGTTCGGGCTCGATGCCGGTGCGCCCGCCATGCTGCTCAGCCGAGCGGAGGCCGCCTGCCAGCTCGCGAAGGAGAAGGGGGGCGACCGGCTGCAGCTCTACGATGCCAAGGATCGGGAGATCGGCTTGCGTTCCGGCGGCATGCAGTGGATTGCCCGCCTCAATGAGGCGCTGACGCGCGACCGGTTCACGCTCTACTGTCAGCCGGTGGTCGCGGTCGACGGCGGCGGCCGGCGCCATGCCGAGGTGCTGGTGCGGATGCTCGATACCGACGACAGCCTCGTACTGGCATCGCACTTCATCCCGCACGCGGAGCGCTACGGGCTGATGCCCCAGCTGGACCGTTGGATCGTGCGCAAAGCGCTGGCGATGCTCGGGGCGCTCTACGCGCAGGGCCGGGGCGAGGAAGCCGGGGTGCTCGCGATCAATCTCTCCGGCTCGACGCTCAGCGATCAGGCCATGGCGCAATTCATCCGCGAGGAGATCCGCGCTGTCCAAGTGCCCGCGCGCGCGCTTTGCTTCGAGATCACGGAAACCGCGGCGGTCTCGAGCCTGCGGGAGACCTCGGCGCTCATCAACTCGCTGCGGCGCATGGGCTGTGCTTTCGCCCTGGATGATTTCGGCCGCGGCATGTCCTCGTTCATGTATCTGAAGCAGCTCCCGGTCGATTTTCTGAAGATCGATGGCGAGTTCGTCCGCGGCATGACCGACGATCCGGTCTCGCGGGCCATGGTCAAGGCGATTCACGCTCTCGGCAAGGCCATGGGCATCGCCACCATCGCCGAGTGTGTCGAGACCGCGGGCGTGCGCCGTCAGCTCGAGGAACTCGGGGTCGATTACGTTCAGGGCCTGGAGGTCGGCGCAACGCTGCCGTTGTCGCGCTACCTGCTGCAATTCTCGGACGACGCCGTCGGCCGATGAGTACCAACATCAGTGCGTCGGCGGCCGGGCAACTCATGCTCGGGGGCGATCTCAAGGTCAATCGCCTCGGTTTCGGCGCCATGCGCATCACCGGGCGCGGCATCTGGGGCGATCCGCCCGAGGTGGCCACCGCGGTGCGCGTGCTGCAGCGAGCCGCGCGTCTCGGCGTGACCTTCATCGATACCGCGGACTCCTACGGCCCCGAAGTCAGCGAGAATCTCATCGCCCGCGCACTTTACCCCTACGCGCCGGACATCGTGATCGGCACCAAAGGCGGCCTGGTGCGTCCCGGTGCCGGTGTTTGGGACCGGGATGCCCGGCCCGAGCATCTGCGCAAGGCCTGTGAGGGAAGCCTCAGGCGTCTGCGGCGCGAGCGGATCGATCTCTACCAGCTGCACGCGCCCGATCCGAAGGTTCCGCTCGAGGATTCGATCGGCGAGCTCGTGCGCCTGAAGGGCGAAGGCAAGATCCGGCACATCGGGGTATCGAACGTCAGCGTCAAGGAGCTCGAGCGCTGCGAGCGGCTGACGGCCGTCGTCTCGGTCCAGAATCGCTATAACCTGGAGGACCGTCAGTCGGACGCCGTGCTCGCCCATTGCGAGAGCCGGGCAATCGCGTTCCTGCCGTGGGCACCGCTGGGCTCGGGGCGCCATGCCAGCGGCTCGGGTGGCCGGCGAGCGCTGGCGAGAGTCGCCGAACGTCACGGCATCACGGTGGGTCAGGCGGCGATCGCGTGGCTCCTCGAGCGCTCGACCGTGATGCTGCCGATACCGGGAACCGGCTCCATCGAGCACCTGGAGCAGAACATCGCGGCCGCCGCCGTGCGTCTCTCGCCGCAGGATATGCACGAGCTGCGTTAGATCAAGATCAGCCGCCCTCGGGCTCCTTCACCGGCAGCCGGGTCGTGAACTTCTTGGTCCGCAGCACGAAGCTCGTGTTGACCGAGCGCACGCCGGGCAGCTGCAGCAGGCGGGTGGAGAGGAACTGCTCGTAGGCCTCCATGCTGGCCGCGACGATGCGCAGCAGGTAATCGTTGGGTCCGCTCATCGAATGGCACTCGAGGACCTCCGGCCGCTCGCGAACCAGCTGGTCGAACTGGCGCACGGTCTGCGGATGGTGGTTCTCGAGCGAGATGAGCGCATAGGCCAGTATGGGCAGCCCTATGGCCGGGGCGGCAAGCAGCGTCGCATACCCCGCAATGAACCCCTCCTCCTCCAGGCGCCGCAAACGCCGCCAGCAGGGCGCGGCCGAGAGCCCCACTCGCTGGGCAAGCTCCTGGTTCGACACTCGGGCATCGGACTGCAGCTCATCGAGGATGCGCCGGTCCAGCCGGTCGAGCGATTTGGGCATCAAGTTGCTCTAAATTCTAATATAGGAGCAATAATATTGCCTCATGGACCCCAAAAAGCGCAATGAAAGCAAGCTCATTTCCGCACGCCGAGGCTAGACTCAACGACGAGACTCGCCGCGCGAGCTCCTGGGCCATCCCAGCGCAAGAGGAGGGTTTCCTTGATGCCGGCTGCTGCATCCCCCGTCCCCCGCTCGAGGGGGGTGGCCCCATCACCTCAGCGCGACCCGGACTGGCGGCGGGTGGCCTACCTGCTGCAGGCCTCGCGCGCCCTCGATGACATCGAGGAGTCGCGACTTCTGCCCGAGCGGCAGGTGCTGTATCAGTTCTCCGCGCGCGGTCACGACTTCGCGCAGATTCTGCTCGGTCTCCACCTGACCGACCCGCACGACGGGGTCACGGTGTATTACCGCTCGCGTCCGGTGATGTTGGCGCTCGGGGTGGCTCTCGAGGAGGCCGCCGCCGGACCACTGGCGCGCGCCGGCTCCTTCAGCGGCGGCCGCGACATCGGTGTCGTATTCAACAAACCGGGACGGGGCGGGGCAACCGTGCTGCCCGCCTGCGGCGGCGTCGGCGCGCAGTACACCCCCGCGGCGGGCTGGGGCCAGGCGATCCGCTACCACCACGAAGCCCTCGGCGACGGCGACTATGCGCGCAGCATCGCCGTGGTGTTGGGCGGCGATGCCTCGGTGGCCACGGGTGGCTTCTGGTCGGCGCTCACGATGGCGACCACGCTGCACCTGCCGATGTTGTTCTACATCGAGGACAACGGCTTCGGCATTTCCGTGCCCTCGCAGCTGCAGACACCCGGAGGCAACATTGCGGCCAACCTGCGCTCGTTCTCCGGCCTGACGTTGCTCGAGGGTGACGGCGCCGATCCGCTCCAGGCGAGCGAGCTCATCGCCGACGCCGTGCGGCGCGTGCGCGCGGAGCGCGGTCCGCTCCTGCTGCGTCTGACCGTACCACGGCTCTGCGGACACTCCGGCCAGGACACCCAGGCCTACAAGTCCCCGGAGACCCTCGCACGCGAGCGCGCGCGCGATCCGCTGCATCGACTGCAGCGATTCCTCGTCCCCGGCATCCTCTCGCTAGAGGATTGGACAAGTCTCTCGAGCGATGCACGGCGCGACGTCGAGGCCGCCGTGGGGCGCGCGCTCGCGCGTGCGCACCCCGACCCCGCGACCTTGACCCGCCACGTGTTCGCGGACTCGGCGGATGAGGGGACCCCGGCGGTGCAGGAGCAGGGCGGTCTCGCCCCCGGCGGCTACGCGTTTGCGCCTTCGAGCCCTGAGCCGCGGCCCGAGCCCACGCGAATCAACATGCTGACGGCGATCCGCCGCACACTCGATGTGGAGCTCGCCTTGAACCCCCGCATGGTGGTCTTCGGCGAGGACGTGGGCCCCAAAGGCGGCGTGCACGGAGCGACGCTCGGACTTCAGGAGAAGCACGGCGCGGCGCGCGTCTTCGACACGAGCCTCTCGGAAGAGGGCATCATCGGCCGCGCCGTCGGGCTTGCGCTCGCGGGGCTCCTGCCGGTGCCGGAGATCCAGTTCCGCAAGTATGCCGATCCCGCCACCGAGCAGTTGAATGACTGCGGCACGATGCGCTGGCGTACGGAGAACCGCTTCGCCGCGCCGATGATCGTGCGGATTCCGGGGGGCTTTTTCAAATGCGGCGACCCCTGGCACAGCCAGACCAACGAGGTCGCCTGGGTGCACGGCATCGGCTGGCGAGTCGCGGTGCCGTCGAATGCGGAGGATGCGACCGGTCTGCTGCGTTCGGCGCTGCGGGGCAACGACCCGACGGTGTTCTTCGAGCATCGTGCGCTGTTGGATGGTGCCTGGGCTCGGCGGCCATACCCCGGAGACGAATATGTGGTGCCGTTTGGGGTCGCGCGGCGCATCCGTGAGGGGGCGGAGATCTCCGTCATCACCTGGGGCGCGATGGTCGAGCGTTGCGAGCGGGCGGCGGCGGCCTCGGGCGTCGACGTCGAGATCCTCGATCTGAGAACACTCTCGCCGTGGGACAAGGAGGCCGTGCTCGCCACGGTGCGCAAGACCCATCGGTGTCTCATCGTACATGAGGACAATCTGACGGCGGGCTTCGGCGCCGAAGTCGCCGCCTGCATCGCCCAGGAGGCGTTCTTCAGCCTCGATGCTCCGATCGAGCGGCTCGCCATGCCCGACATTCCGAGCCCGCACAGTCCGGTGCTGCTCGAGGCGGCTGTCCCGGGCGTGGAATCGATTACGCGGGTCATCCAGCAGATCGCGAGCGTCTGAGCCATGTCGGGGGCGGCAAAGAGTCTGGAAGTCAGGGCTCCCACGGCCCAGGAGGAGGGTACGCGCTCGCAGGTGCTGCGATGGCTCAAGGCCGTAGGCGAGCCGGTGGCCGAGCACGAGCCCCTCATCGAGCTGGAAACCGACAAGGTCACCGTCGAGGTGGCATCGCCGGGAGCGGGCGTACTCACGGAGATCCTGAAGCAGGAGCAGGAGGAGGTATCGCCGGGGGAGCTTCTGGGGAGGATCGGTCTCACCGTGGCGACCGCCGCGCCTAACACGGTCGCCGAGCGGGAGACGGGTACCGTACCACTGGCCGTCCCTGGCGGCAGGGCAGCCGGCCCGGACATCCTGTCCGTGCGCTCGCCTCCTGAGTCGGCTCGCCCCCTCAGTCCCGCGGTGCGGCGCCTGATCAGCGAACATGCGCTCGATCCGGCGGCGGTGCGCGGCACGGGTGAGGGGGGCCGGATCACCGTCGCCGATGTGATGCGCGAGATCTCGGCGCCGCGGCCGGACGTGCCGGCTCAGGCGCCCGCGCCGCAAGCGCCAGTGGCGAGCCACCGTGCTCCCCATTCCGCCGTCCGCAAGCGTATTGCCGCCCGAATGGTGGAGAGCCTGCTGCATACGGCCCCGCATGTCACCACCGTGTTCGAGGTCGACATGGGCGCGGTGCTGCTCCACCGTGAGCGGCATCGCGAGGAGTTTGCGCGTCGCGGCGTCGCCCTGACACTGACCGCGTACTTCGCGCAAGCCGCAATCAGCGCAATCCGCGCCGTGCCGGAGGCAAACAGCCGCTGGACCGACACCGCGCTCGAGATCTACGACCGCATCAATCTCGGAGTCGCAACGGCGACGGACGAGGGGCTCGTCGTACCGGTCCTCGCGCATCTTGAGTCATTGAGTCTTCTCGAGACGGCCCGCGGCCTGGAGGAGCTGGTGCGTCGCGCACGCGAGGGCACGTTGACACCCGCGGACGTCCGCGGCGGCACCTTCACGCTTTCCAATCACGGCGTGAGCGGGAGCCTGCTCGCCGCGCCGATCATCATCCCGCAGCCGCAGTCGGCGATCCTCGGACTCGGCAAGCTCGAGCGGCGCGCGGTCGTGATCGAGGAGGGCCCAGAGGACAACCCAGAGGAGCGGATCGTGGCGCGCTCCTGTTGCTATGCGACCCTCACCATCGACCACCGGGTCATGGACGGCAGCCGGGCGAATCGCTTTCTGCAGGCATTTACGGAACGGCTCTCGGGCTGGAAGGACTAAAGCAGAGGTGACTCGCGACAGCGGGCTCGCTACCATGCGAGGCTTGCCAAGCTGTTTGGCGGAGGACGTGAGCATGACCGAGAACGCACCCGCAATGCCCGGCAAGCCGACCGAGGATCTGCCCGACCTCGATCGACGGCGGATGCTCACGACGACCACGGCGGCTGTCGGTGCCGTTGGGGTGGCGCTCGCCGCGGTGCCGTTCATCGAGTCATTGGAGCCGAGCGAAACCGCGCGAGCGCTGGGCGCTCCCGTGACGATCGACATCTCCAAGCTCGCGCCGGGGCAGATGACGAGCGCCGAGTGGCGCCAGAAGCCCGTGTGGGTCCTGCATCGCACCGAGGCGCAGCTCGCGGAGCTGCCCAAGCTCAACGGACTGCTCAAGGACCCCTTCTCGAAGCAGGACCAGCAGGCGCCGCACCTCGCCGCGTGGCATCCGATCGCGCGCGCGATCAATCCCAGCTACCTCGTGGTCGTCGGCATCTGCACGCACCTGGGCTGCATCCCGAAATACCGTCCGCAGGTGAACGCGCCGGATCTGCCCGCGGGCTGGCCGGGCGGGTTCTTCTGCCCCTGCCACGGCTCACGCTACGATCTGTCCGGCCGCGTCATGGACGGGTCGCCCGCGCCACTCAACCTGCCCGTGCCGCCGTATTACTTCGTGGATGCCAACACCATCGGCGCCGGCGAGCTCGCCGACGGCAGCGAGAAGAACTGGGAGCCGAATACCTGGTAATGGCGCTGGATCCGGGCATCGTGCCCGGCCCAGCTACGTTCCACGTCCTTGGGCCCTCATCCCGCCGAAGCGGGCGCGGACCTCGGCGCCTGCCCGGGGCAGTGAGCCACTGATGGTCCTGCCGCTCGCGGCGAGGAACTGCTCGGCCGCCGCGAACACCGCGGCATAGAGCTTTCGCGTCAACTCGTAAGCCTCGGCGCCCACCCATCCGGCCGGCAGCAGCGCCGGCGGCAACAGCGGGTCCTGCAGGTGGATCTTGCGATACTCATGGACGAGGAGCGTGCGCACGAGAAAGGCCGGCTGCGCCGAGAGCGCATCGGCGGCGCGCACGGCGGCTTCGACGGGCGCGAAGGTATCGCGAAAGCGGCGGTAGCGCCGCGCGAGCTCGGTGAGATTCCAACCCCCGGCCACGAGCCTGCGGTCGGCGGCCAGCCCCGCCGTTGCGCTCGTGAAAAGCCAACAGTGATCGGCGCACCCGATCGTCGCGAGCCAGCCACGGGCCTCCTCGAGAGTGCACCCCGGATGCGCGTACACCCCGGGGCTCAGCTGCCCGAAGCCGAGCCAGCGCAGCTGCTCGCGGATGTTGCGTCGGGGATGTCCGCCGGTGGGCGGCAGCACCGCGAGCGTCCACTGCCGGTCCCAGCGCGATGGGATCGCCCCGTAGATGCGCCGGGTCGCTTCCACGAACAGCTTCTGGCCGCTCTCGGTCAGGCGGTATTCGCTGCGTCTGCCATGGCGCGTGGCCGCGAGCCACCCCTCGGCGGCAAGGCGTGCGACCGAGGTTCGCACCAGCCGCTCGGCGAGGCCGAAAGGGCGCGTGAGATCGATGAGGCTGCCGAGCGTGACGGCGCCCCCGCGGGGGGCGATGGCATCACCGAAGATCGTGATGAGGAGCGAGCCGCCGCGCAGCGGCCGCTGGCTGTGAAAGCGGCGCAGCAGCGCCTCGACCGCGAAGGAGAGGGGATCGCGCGCAGGTCTCATGGGATCACCCAAACGGGGGCGTAACGGGTTCACCGTGAATTCCGGCACGAAATATCGTGACACAAAAAATGAGGGTGATACGATAATCCTGTGTCACGTTGCGCAGCGCCAGCCCCGAGCCATGTACACCCAGGCCCTCGATTCCCCCACCCCCGCCGCCCAGCCGGGCAGCCCCGGCGCTCAGGGGACGCTCGAGCGGCGCTTCGAGGAGCGCATCGAGCATGACGAGAAGATCGAGCCCAAGGACTGGATGCCGGAGGCGTACCGGCAGACCCTGATCCGCCAGATCTCCCAGCATGCGCACTCGGAAATCGTCGGCATGCTGCCCGAGGGCAACTGGATCACGCGCGCGCCTTCCTTGAGGCGCAAAGCGGTGCTCATCGCCAAGGTGCAGGACGAGGGCGGCCACGGCATGTATCTTTACAGCGCCGCGGAGACCTTGGGTATCGCGCGCTCGGAGATGCTCGAGCAGCTGCTCGACGGCCGGGCCAAGTACTCGAGCATCTTCAACTATCCGACGCTCACCTGGGCGGATGTGGGAGCGATCGGCTGGCTGGTCGATGGCGCGGCGATCATGAATCAGATCCCGATCTGCCGCTGCTCCTATGGCCCGTATGCGCGCGCCATGGTGCGCATCTGCAAGGAGGAGAGCTTCCACCAGCGCCAGGGGTTCGAGATCATGCTCGCGCTCGCTCGCGGCACCGCCGAACAGCGCGCGATGGCGCAGGATGCGTTGAATCGCTGGTGGTGGCCCTCGCTGATGATGTTCGGGCCAAGCGATGCGACCTCCACGCACACGGCGCAGTCGATGCGCTGGCGAATCAAACGCTTCACCAACGATGAGCTGCGGCAGAAGTTCATCGACGTCACCGTCCCGCAGGCGCAGTTCCTCGGGCTCGCGATCCCCGACCCCGCGCTGCGCTGGGATGAGGCGAGTCAGCACTACCTCGTCGGCCCGATCGACTGGAGCGAATTCAAGTCGGTCCTGCAAGGCAACGGGCCCTGCAATCGGGAGCGGCTCTCGGCGCGCCGCGCCGCGCACGAGGACGGCCGCTGGGTGCGAGAGGCGGCGGCCGCTTACGCCGCCAAGCACGGCGCAGGCGATGCGCAGTCACGCATTCCCAACATTGCCACGAGCCGAGGTGCCGCGCCATGAGTGAGGTGCCGCGCCATGAGTGATGACTGGCCGCTCTTCGAAGTCTTCATCCGCGCCCGCTCGGGTCTCGAGCACAAACACGTCGGCAGCGTGCATGCCGCCGATGCGCGCATGGCCATCGAGCACGCGCGCGATGTTTACACGCGCCGTCAGGAGGGGGTGAGCCTCTGGGTGGTGCGCTCGAGCGCGATCGTCGCTTCCGATCCGGAGGAGGCGGAGTCGCTTTTCGAGCCGGCGCGCGACAAGATCTACCGCCATCCGACGTTCTATGCGATTCCCGATGAGGTGAAGAACCTTTGAGCTCCGAGGCCCGGTTCCGCTACCTGCTGCGACTCGCCGACACCAGCCTCATCCTGGGCCAACGGCTCGGGGCATGGGTCGGTCACGCGCCCGCGCTCGAGGAAGATCTGGCGCTCGCCAACATCGCGCTTGATCTGATCGGGCAGGCGAGGCTTCTCCTCAGCTACGCCGCGGAGATCGAAGGGCGCGGCCGCACCGAGGATGCGCTCGCGTTCCTGCGCGATGCGCCGGAGTTCTACAACGTCTCGCTCGCCGAGCAGCCCAATGATGATTTCGGCCGAACGATCGTGCGCCAGTTTCTGCTCGATGCGTGGCAGCTCGAGCTCTACGAGGCGCTCTCGGCTTCGAGCGATACGCGCCTGGCCGAGATCGCCGCCAAGGCGGTGAAGGAGACGCGCTATCACCTGCGCTTCAGCGCCGGCTGGCTGATACGGCTCGGCGATGGGACCGCGCAAAGCCATGGCCGCGTCGAGCAGGCGCTCGATGCGCTCTGGCGCTTTACCGATGAGCTGCTCACGCCCGATGCGCTCGATGAGCAGATGGCCGCGGCGGGCATCGCTCCATCGCTCGCGACGTTGCGGCCGCGATGGGAGGAGCGGGTGGGCGCGGTGCTGGCACAGGCGACGCTCAAGCGGCCCGCGGCGTCGAAATATCCCTGGCACGGCAAGCACGGCGTGCATAGCGAGCATCTCGGCCACATGCTCGCTCAGATGCAGCACCTGCCGCGCGCCTTCCCCGGGGCGGCATGGTGAACGGGACCCTCGCCCAGCCGCTGCGCGCGAGCGCTCCCGATCCACGGGAGGAGCGGGTCTGGCGAGTACTGCGCTCGGTCATGGATCCCGAGATCCCGGTCCTCAGTGTGATCGATCTGGGTATCGTGAGGTACGTGCGCGGCGAGGCAGGCCGGCTTCGCGTTGGAATCACCCCGACCTACTCCGGGTGTCCGGCGACGGAGGTCATCCAGCGCTCCATCCGCGAAGCGCTCGCGCGAGAGGGGCTGGAAGAGGCGGTCCTCGAGACCCTGCTATCCCCTCCCTGGAGCAGCGAGTGGCTGACCGAGGAGGGGCGGCGGAAGCTGCAGGCGTTCGGCGTTGCCGCGCCCACCGCGCGCGCGGCTTCCACGCTGAGTTGCCCGCGCTGTGGGAGCCGGGAGGTCGAGCGCATCAGCGAGTTCGGCTCGACCCCGTGCAAGGCGCATTATCGCTGCCGCGAGTGCCTCGAGCCCTTCGACCTCTTCAAGTGCATTTGAGCGATGTTGAGATTTCACTCACTGCGCATCGCGCAGGCGCAGATGCAGGCCGAGGACGCCGTGGCGCTCGCTCTGGAGATTCCGCCGGAGCTCGCCGCGGAATATCACGGCGCCCCCGGACAGCACATCGTGCTGCGTGCCGCGCTCGAGGGCGAGGAGGTGCGACGGACTTACTCCCTGGTGAGCGCTCCCGGCGAGCGGCTGCTGCGCATCATCGCTCGCGTGCATCCCGAGGGTCGCCTGTCGAGGCATCTTGCACACCGTGTGCGGCCGGGCGATCGGCTCGACGTGCTCCCCCCCAACGGCAGCTTCACCCCGCACTCGGCCGCGGCGGGGCGCGGCTGCGGCGTCGCGTTCGCCGCCGGCTGCGGCATCACGCCGATCGTCTCGGTAGCGCGAAGCTGGCTCGAGTCCGGCACCGCGGGCCGCGTCATCCTCTTCTACGGCAATCGCACCATGGCGCGCGCGATGTGTCTCGAGGAGCTGCTCGCGCTCAAGGATCGCTACCTCGATCGCCTGGCGCTGCACTTCGTGATGAGCCGCGAGCCGCAGGAGGTGGAAATCTACAACGGACGGCTGGACGGGGAGCACGTCGGGCAGCTCGCGCGATCGTTTCTCGCCCCCACCGAGGTCGCCGAGTACTTCATCTGCGGCCCCGGCGACATGATCGATACGGTGTCAGCAGCGCTTCACGAGCTCGGCGTGCCGCCGGATCGGATCCGCGCCGAGCACTTCACCGTCGCGACCGCGGCGTCGGATAGTGCGGCCGCAACCGCCGCCGCGAGCGCGGGGGCGGGCCGTCTCATCGAGGCTCGCCCAGCTGGCGGCCCGGCGCCCGCCGAGGAATCGCAAGTCGCCGAAGTGACCATCCTCATGGACGGCCGCCGCCGCTCCTTCAGCATGCGAATGAACGCGGAGAGTGTGCTCGATGGGGCGGCGAAAGCCGGCCTCGAGCTGCCGTTCTCCTGCCGTGCCGGGGTCTGCTCGACCTGCCGCACCAAGGTCGTGCGGGGCGAGGTCGCGATGACTCAGAACTATGCGCTCGAGGACTGGGAGCTCGAGCAGGGCTACGTG
>JBAUOO010000161.1:0-11203 GCA_049579785.1 Steroidobacteraceae bacterium | reverse complement strand
GATTTGTGGCGAGCCTTGTCGAGCCGCGCACAGCCGCGACGGAGAGCCGTCTCGCAGCCGTCATTCAACAGCTCGCTCGGCTCGCCGACGAGACGGACGTCGACCCGCAGACGCGCATTGCCAAATTGCTGCTTGAGCGCGACCGAATCGATCGCGAGATCGAATCCACTCGCCAGGGAAACGTGAAGATCGAAGCGATGCACATGCGTCATCGCATCCAGCGGCTGAAGGACCGGGAGTATCGGGAGCGCCGCAAAGGATCTACGCGATGACCGTGAATTCGCTCACATTCTCGGTCCATTGGTTACTGAAATCTCGGCAGGGGTTACCGGAATCTCGTTGGACCGACAGACATCGCGGGATGTATGGCCGCATGACCTCATAATGTTACATAATATACATTATGCGAAGTATACCGAACGCTCCGCCGGATCCAGGCAAGCGCCCTAGAGAGCCGTTGGTGGAGCGAATTAGTACCCCTGCAGCAACAGGTCAATGGCGGCGACGACCTCGTCCCGCCGATCATTCACGTTGAGAACCGGCCTCTTCAACATCTGAACGGATACCGCAGCCATTTGTTGGGTCAGCATCAGGTAGGTAGCCTCCTCGATCTGAAAAATCGGGTTCAGAACCTTGATGGGTGTGGGCGCGATGTTAGAACGCACGAGCGGAATCACCAGACGGCTGTTCAGATGGCTCATCAAGTCAGCTTGAACATCGACCAGAAACCCGTTCCCGTCAGGGTTCAGGTACACCTCAAACCGCGCCATCAGAACAACCGGTACTTGTCGAGCACCATACCGTGCTTTTCCACAAACTCGTTGTAGCTCTGGATCGCCGCGGCATTCTCTTGCAGCCATTGCTCGCGCCGACGGCGGGCCACCGCCACCGCAACTCCCTCCTCGGCCGCCTGCGAGACGTTGATACCCAAAATCTTGGCTTCCGCCAGCAGGGGCTCTGCTAGCGATACGCTAGTGGTCTTCTTCGGCGCGGCGGCATGGTTGCTCATAGACTGATGATAGCCGATATCGCAGCACCCATAGTATAAAAAATGTTATTGATCGTGTCGCCCGCTGCCAAGCTTCTGGTTTCTGCGGGCCTTGAGATATCGAGACCGCGAATCTGGGACAGAAATCTCAGTCTATGGTCAATGAGTGTGTCCGCGCCTGCGCCACCCATCCCCGCAACCAGCGCACGTCGCGCAGCTTCTGCAGCCTCGGAGGCAGCCCGCGGAGCAGCGCCGCAGCCCTCATCAGAAGGCGTTGGCGGTGAGCTGGCTCGGCAAGTGCTTGGGCGTAAAGCGCGCCGGCGAGCTCGTCAGGCACCCAGACATCGCCGTGATCGCGCGCGAGCAGCCCCTCTTCGAATTTCACGACCGGGTCGATCGCCTGCGCCGCCTCCTGTAGCTTGCCCTGCCGCGCGAGCGCCATCGCGAACCAGGTTGAATCCTTGACCATCTGACGCTGATCGCCGATCGATTGGCTCAAGGTGACCTTGCCCCATTTGAGCGCCGCGCGCTCGGCGCTTTCGGCCTGAGCGAAATGGCCGAGTTGGTACTCGGCGGGACCATCGAGGTCCGACCACCAGTACAAAAGGCCGGGCCGGAAGGACTGTTGCACGGTCCCCACCAGCTTCGCATCGCGTGTCTGCCGGGTGGCTTCGGCCGCAAGACGGCCCGCCGCGGCGAAGTCACCGCGCTCGTAACTCACCGTCGCTTGCACGTACTGCGGCCAAAGATCCAGCAGCCCCATCACCTGGTTGTCCTGCGCCAGTCTGAGGCGACTTCGATCGATGAGCGCGCGGCCGCTCGCCGCCGTGCGCAGCGCACCCGTCAGATCGCCGGAGATGGCTTGAGAGACGCCGGTCTGGGACAGAAAACCGGCGTAGTTCGCGATGAAAAAGCTGCCGGCGTGGATGGTCTTGGCCATGGGCTGCAGTGCTTTGAGAAGCCAGCCGTTGCCCTCATCCGGGTGGCCCTCGGCCCACAGCGCGCTACCGATGCCGGACAACGTGACGGTAAGATTGTTCAACATCCCGACGTTGTTCGGGTCGAGCTGCAGCATCGCTTCCGCAGTCTGCTGGCCCTGTAGCCCATATCGCAGGGATTGCTGCGGATCGAGCTCGTTGGATGTGATGAAGCTCAGCCAGGTTTCGGTGAGCTGCTTGGCATGCAAGGCGAGCCGGTAGCCGGGACGTTGCTCAAGCACCCCATCGGCCACCGTGAGCACTTGCGTGCCGATTCGAATTGCCTCCTCGTTGCGGCCGAGATTGGCGAGCCCGTTCACCCGCCAGCCACCGGCTTCGGAGTAATCGGCGGCCATCTGCAGATCACTGAGATCCTTGCCGCCGAGGGCGGCGGCGATCTGCATGGCCTGTGTGTCGGCGCGCACGGCACCCGCGTTGTCGGCGGCCTGTATGTCCTCGAACCCGGTACGCGTGAGCGTCTCCACGTAAGCCCGCCGGGCCGAGAACGAGGCGTCTGGCCTCTCGGCGAGCGGTCGGAGAATCTCCTCGCCATGCCGGCAGGCGGCGGGGGCGCCCGGGTCCTGTCGATTGGCGAGGAGGTCGCAGCTGGCCGTGTATCCCATGCCGAGCGCCACGAGAGTGGCATCCGAGCGGTCGCCCCCGCTGCGCAGATGCTCGAGCAACCCGATGGCCGCGTTGGTGTTTCGGATCCCCTCGCCGGTGTTGCCGAGGGATCGCATGGCCTCGGCGTGATCGATCATCGCGAGCGCGCCGTTGCGAACCGTCTCGGGGCTTCGAAGCTCCGCGGGCAGCGCATCGAAGTAATCGATCTCGCGCTGAGTGAACTGCGCCAACACCTCCAGCCGTCCGAAGCTTTCCAGCTCGCGCACGAAGGTGTCCGTGAGATAACCCAGCAGCTGCTCGGCGTGGCTGCGAGCCTGCTCGGCGATGAGCCGGCTGTGCTGCGCCAGGCG
Source organism: Steroidobacteraceae bacterium (assembly GCA_049579785.1). Taxonomy (GTDB): domain Bacteria; phylum Pseudomonadota; class Gammaproteobacteria; order Steroidobacterales; family Steroidobacteraceae; genus 13-2-20CM-66-19. The sequence goes on along the minus strand of JBAUOO010000161.1, from coordinate 8,264 downwards.
CTCGGCCCGCTGAGCTCGCCGGGTGCTCACGTAGCCGAATACCGCGGCGGAAAGCGCGAGCGTAGCGAGCAAGATGCACCCGGTGGCGATCGCGCGCGCCCTCCTCAGCGCCCGCTGCGCCGCCTGTTCTCGCGCGCGCTGCTCCTCGAGTGCGCGCTCGGCGGCCTCCTTGGCCTCGCGCGCTTTGCGCTGATCCCGGCTCGATTGCACCACGCTGCAGAGCACATCGTGTGTGAGCTCGACGCGGCGGACGTCGAGCCGCTCCTCGATGCGCAGCAGGCGGCGATTGACGAGAGTGGCGAGCGCATCCGGTGCGGCGCCCGCTGCCTCGAAGCGCCGCAGCAGACTTTCCTCCGAGACGTTCTCGCGGAAACCCGACTCGGTGAGCAGCTCGTCCTCGATGATCCGTCGCACGGCCGCCGGCTGGTCGGCGAGCGCCCGTTCGTAGAAGTGGGTGAGGATGCTCGCGTGCGAGCCGGCCAACAGATCGAGCGAGATCTCGCCGCGACCCTGCGCGAGGCGGGTGTCGTTGAGCTCGCGGCAGATGAGACTGAGCAGGGATGGCTCGACTTCGGCGTTGGCGAGCTCGGCGCCGCCGGCGACGAAGCGCACGATGGCCGCCGCCACCTCTTCCGAGACCAAGCGCCCACCCGGCTGCAGCACCGCCTGCAGCGCCTGCTCGCCAGTCATGGGGGCGAGCCGCAGCCGATTCTGCGACACGCTCGGCATCACCCGCTTCAGGCTCTCGAGGGGCGCGAGGTAATCCTCGCGCAGCGCAATGAGGACCCGGTAATCGCCGCGGGTGAAATCGAAGCGCTCGGTCGCCGCCTCGTCCCGCTCGAGCTGCGCCTCGAGCTCTTTCGGCGCGCGGTTCTCAACGAGGTCAGCGAGCTCCTCGACGAAGCGCGCCGCGCGCGCCCGGCCGAAATCATCGCTCTGCGCGAGCGTGAAGAGCTCCTCGAACTGATCGAAGATCAAAAGCGGAATGATCGTCGCGCCGGAGGCATCGCGCAGCACGTCGTCGCGATGATGCAGAAATTCCCAGAGCGACTCCCCGGCCGCGGCGACGCCCACCTGAGTCCACTGCCCGGAGGCGCTCGCGGCACGTCGAATCGCCGCTTTGATCTGCTCGGCCGGCTCGGGCGTGTCGCGGCTGTAATCGATGCGCACGTAGACCGGGCAGAAGCGGTGCTCGCGCAATCGCGGCACGAGTCCCGCGCGCAGGATCGAGGTCTTACCCAGGCCCGACTTGCCGAACAGGACCGTGAGGAGTTTCCGCTGCACACGGCGCGACAGCTCCGCCACCTCCTCCTCCCGCCCGAAGAAGAACGAGCGGGTTTCCTCGGTGAACGAGGCGAGACCCAGCCAGGGGTTGTGCTCATCGACCGTCGATGGGGAATCCGTCGGCGGCGCTGCGGCCGCGGGGTGGGCAAGCGCGTTCATGCGCCGCGAGCCCGCGTGAACTCCGCCAGGCGGCGGGCGAACTCGGGTGTGACCTCCCCGCCCGGCAACTGCGTAAAGTGCAACGCCTTGAACCGCTCGGGCACGAGCGCCTCGGCGGCACTGGTCGAATCGAGTGTCACCGGCAGGATGAAGAGCGCGCCGTCGGCCATGTTGCGCGTGCGATCGAGCGCGTAGCCCCACTCACGCCGGAAGTAGGCTTCCATGCGCCGCTGGGTACTGGCAGAGATCACCGGGATGAAGTACGAGCAGCGGGCGATGTTGCGTTGGATCTTGTGGTCGTAATCGTCGCCGACCTCGAGCCGGTCGATATCGAACCAGGTGGGCACGCCGGCCGCTTCGAGTCCGGCCTTCATCTGCTGCACCGCCGCCAGGTCCTCGCGGGCGTAGCTGATGAAGACCGCGTTGTCGGGCATCTCGCGCGCGGGCGGCAGAAAGCGCGCCGGACTGCCGAGCATCGCGGAGGTCGGCTTGCGGCGCGCATGCCAGCGCCGGTGCAGCTCCGATACGAAGCGCTCCGCGCCGCGGTAGACGCGGGTGTGAACGCTCACCTGCTGCAGGAAGGTGACGAGCCGCTCGTCCTGCAGCGTATGATCGCCCGCGAGCACTTCGCTGACATCGCGCGGAGCCGACAGCCGCTGGCGCTTGGCCATGCGCAGAAAGAGGCGCGCCACCCAGTTGGTCAGTCCGCTGCCGATCACGAGCAGATGATTGTGCTCGAGCTCGTGGAACAGGCGCTCGGGGGCGAGGTGCTCGCTCTGCAGGGCGCAGAGGTATTCCAGCAGATCCTCGTCCGAGATCACATAGGTGGGCGATGCCGAGAGCTTGCCGAACAGGTGATACACCACCGGCCGGGTCAAGCGGTCGCGCTCGGCGGGCAGGTCGTTCACCCGGTTCGGCGTATAGCCGATTACATCGGTCGAGGGCGCGCCCCCGAAGCGCTCGAGGTTGATCGCTGTCTCGAGCAGCGGATCGAACGTGGTGGAGACAAAGAGATCGAAGTCGGTGATCGAGGCCAGCTGGCGTAGCGCCGCCGGCGGCTCGAAGGTGGCGTCCTTGAGCACCGCCCGCAGTCGCACATACGCCTCCTCGCGACGCCCGTGCTCGGCGAGAAACCAGCACACGACATCGTTGAGCGAATAAGGCTGCCGCAAGCGCCGCGTATCAACGCTCAATTTGGCGGCCAGCCGCTCGGCGACCCAGTCATAGAGCAGCCGCGGCCGCTCATCCGTCGTCACCATCAGGAGCTCCGGCCCCACGATCGGAATGACCCGTCGCTCCTCGATGAAGCTCAAGAGGTCGTCCCAGGCGTCCTCATCGAGCGTCGCGTCGGGCCGAGCGGGAGCTGCGGCGCTCATCATGCGCGGGGGCCTGGCGGCAGACGCCTTGTGGCAGGCAGGGCGTCACGCCCGGAGGGTCTCCCCTTCAGTCGGTGCGGCGGCATTCTAACGGACCCCCGTTACGGGTGAGACCCCTCTTGTTTTCCGGCGATGCTACGCTGGCTTCGCTGCGCAGTCCATCCTAAGGCACCCGCTGCCAGAGCACGTCCGCGATCGGCGGCCGGACGAAGCGAACCGGAGCTTCGTCAGTTCATCGGCGGTGTGTCCGAGTAGTAGGTGCCAAGGCTACCGCTCGCGAGGATGTGCCCGCCGCGCGCCGCGTGGATCAGGGCGTGATAGAGCGTCTCGGCGTTGGCTGGGAAATTCGCCAGCGTGCGCACGTCGAGCTTCAGATCGAGCGCGTACACCGTTATCACGTAATGGTGCGCATCCGGGGCAACACCGGACGGCGGGCACGGCCCGTCGTAATTCGGGTCGTAGAAGTCATTGAGGACCTCACTCCCGTAGCTGCTGCCCGCGACACCGGCATTCTGCGGCAGCGAGCGCAGATTCGGCGCAATGTTATACATGGCCCAGTGTGTGAACGCGGCGGTGGTGTCATACATCACGACCACGAAGCTGCGCGTGTGGGGCGGGACGTGCGACCACTGCACCTCGGGGGACTCATCGCCCCCCGTAGCCCCATCCGCGGTACAGAGGTTTGCGCCCTGGTAGACATCGTTGTAGATGACGCTATCGGGCAGTGGACCGTTCTTCGTGAACGTCGTGCTGGTCACTTCCAGCTTGCTCTCGTGTCCTCCCCACGGCGGCTCGTCGGCATTGACGGCAGTCAGGGTAAGACCCATCACAGCCAGGGAAAGTATGCCAGCCGGACGCCAGTAATCTGACTTGCGGTGCATCATTGTGATTCTCCCCAAAAGGTGGCTTCGTGTTTGGAGCTGACAGATCATAGCGCGCAGCCCGGGCGGCCCCGCATGTGCCTTGGCGTATCTCCCCCGCCGCAACCTTGACCCTGGCTATGTCACCCGCGCCGATATACGGATTTTCACCAATGCCGCGGCGGCGCCGCGTGCGCTAGACTGCATCAGGCGATAACCTGTACCTGCGAGGCGGCTTGCCATGTCCATCGACCCCAGCTCACACGGGCGCGTACGGCTACAACTGAAGAAGCGCTACGCCAACTACATCGGCGGCCGATGGGTGCCGCCGGTCCAAGGCGAGTACTTCGCCAACATTACCCCCATCACCGGTGCCTCCCTCTGCGAGGTGCCCCGCTCGAGGGCCGACGACATCGAGCTCGCGCTCGATGCGGCCCATGCGGCCAAGGCCGGCTGGGGCGCGACCTCGCCGGCCGAGCGCGCGGTTGTTCTCAACAAAATCGCGGACCGGATGCAGGAGAAGCTCGAATACCTCGCCACGGTCGAGACCTGGGACAATGGCAAGCCGATCCGCGAGACCATGGCGGCGGACCTGCCACTCGCCGTCGATCACTTCCGCTACTTTGCCGGCTGCGTGCGCGCCCAGGAAGGTTCGATCGGCCAGCTCGATGAGGACACGGTCGCCTACCATTACCACGAGCCGCTCGGGGTGGTGGGTCAGATCATCCCCTGGAACTTCCCCCTGCTGATGGCGACCTGGAAGGTCGCGCCGGCGCTTGCGGCGGGCAATTGCATCGTGCTGAAGCCGGCCGAGCAGACGCCCTTATCCATCCTCGCGCTGCTCGAGATCATTGCGGATCTGTTGCCCGCCGGGGTGCTGAATGTGGTGAATGGATTCGGTGTCGAGGCCGGCAAGCCGCTGGCCTCGAGTAAACGCGTGGCCAAGGTCGCCTTTACCGGCGAGACCACGACCGGCCGACTGATCATGCAGTATGCCTCGCAGAACCTCATTCCCGTGACGCTCGAGCTCGGCGGCAAGTCCCCCAACATATTCTTCGCCGACGTATGCGCCAAGGACGACGCCTTCTTCGACAAGGCGCTCGAAGGTTTTGCGATGTTCGCGCTCAACCAAGGCGAGGTCTGCACCTGCCCCTCGCGCGCCCTGATCGAGGAATCGATCTACGAGCGGTTCATGGAGCGCGCTCTGAAGCGCGTCGCTAAGATCAAACAGGGCGATCCACTCGATCCCACGACCATGATCGGAGCGCAGGCCTCGGGCGAGCAGCTCGAGAAGATCCTCTCCTATTTCGACATTGCGCGCCAGGAAGGAGCCCAGGTGCTCGCCGGCGGCGAGCGGGCGGCGCTCGGCGAAGGACTCGAGCACGGCTTCTACATAAAGCCGACCGTGCTCAAGGGCCACAACAAGATGCGCGTGTTCCAGGAGGAGATCTTCGGGCCTGTGGTCTCGGTGACCACCTTCAAGGATCAGGCCGAGGCGCTCGCGATCGCGAACGACACGCTCTACGGCCTCGGTGCCGGCGTCTGGTCACGCGATATCAACACCTGCTACCGGATGGGTCGGGGCATCCAGGCCGGTCGCGTCTGGACCAATTGCTTTCACGCCTATCCGGCGCATGCCGCGTTCGGGGGCTACAAGCAATCCGGTATCGGACGGGAGAACCACCGGATGATGCTCGAGCACTACCAGCAGACGAAGAACCTGCTGGTCAGCTACTCGCCGAAGGCGCTCGGCTTCTTCTGAAGGCCGTGGAGGAGACCCCGAGGGTCAGCGCCACAGCGCGGGCGCTCGAGCTGATCCGCGAGCTTGCGCAGCGGCACGGCGCCCTCCTCTTCCACCAATCGGGCGGCTGCTGTGATGGCAGCGCGCCCATGTGCCTGGCGCGCGGCGAGCTCTTGATCGGAGAACAGGACGTGCTTCTCGGCGAGATTGGCGGGCAGCCGTTCTACATCGGCGCCGCGCAGTTCGAGTACTGGAAGCACACGCATCTGATCATCGACGTGGTCAACGGGCGCGGCGGCATGTTCTCCCTCGAGGGTCCGCTCGGACTGCGCTTCCTGACACGCTCGCGCCTCTATACCGAGGAGGAAGAGGCCCGACTGCCCCCGGTCAAACACGGTCCCGCGACATGACCGTGCGAGCGCTTCCCTGCGCCGTAGCGAACGGGATGGCCGGTCCCGTCAGCCGTCAAGCTCCGGATAATGGCGGAAGATCCCCTCGTTGTTGAAGGCCAGGCGGCGGCCGGAAGCGACGTAGCGCGCGATGCGCGGGCGGCTGAAGATACGATCGTGCAGCGCGCGCAGCCGGGGGCAGGTTCGCAGCGCTCTGCGGCTCGCGAGCGGAAATGCATAGCGCAGCCCGGCGATCACCTGCGCCAGCGACAGGTCGACGTAGGAGATCCGGGAGCCCACCGTCCAGGTGCCACCCCTGCGGTTGCTCTTCATGACGCGCTCGAAATAGCCGAGGTACTTCGGTAGGCGGCTCTCGCGGAATTCCTTCGAGCGACGCTTCGCCTCGCGCCTCTGCTGCTCATAGTAAAGAGCGCTGCCGATCGGGTGATGGGTGTCATGCACTTCGGCCACGAAATCGGCGATCGTGAGCTGCAACTGATGCGCCCAGCGCTTGCCGGCCGCGCTGCGTGGCGCCAGGCCCAGGCGGTCCCCGAGAAAGAGGAGAATGTTCGCGCTCTGCCCGATCCATTCCCGGCCGGCCTTGAGAAACGGAGGCGCAAACGGCGCGTGCTCGAGCGCGCTATCGTGTAGCCATCGCTGCACGGCACGCACGCCCCCTCCCTTGGTTTCGGGCACCAGGGCGATATCGATGTAGGGCGCTGCCGCCTCCTCCAGCGCCAGGCGTACGAATTCGCCTCGGCCCTGGAGGCCGGGCCAGTAGTAGAGCTCGAAAATCATCGCGACCCTCCTCGACGTGTCCGCTGCGCCGCCGCCCTGGGTCCGAACGTCAGCCGGGCGAAACCGCTCTCGCGGCAACCTCATCGTCTGTTGCCGCCGCGACGATCCTGACCTCGGTCACGAGCGCTCCGGCGGAATCCAGCCGGTGAAGATGATAAACGGGCCGGCTCTGCATCTGCGGCGGAAAATCGCCCTTGCGCAGTGTCGTGGCTGTGCAGGGCGCCACCATCACCGGAACGTTGCCGATCCGGCCCCAGCTCGAGCGGTGCACGTGTCCACAGAAGACCGCGACCACGCGTCCCGAACGCTCGAGGGTCCGCTGCAGAGTGGCCATCGCCTCCGCGGTGACGAAGTTGAGCGGATCCGGTCCCACTCGGACCACGAACGGCGGGTGATGCATGAAGACGGCGATCGGCTTCGTGCGCTCGGCATCGATCAGCTCGGTCAGACGCCGGGCACGCTCGGCATCGAAATCGCCCTTGTTGCTGCCTGAGCTCACGCTGTCCACCGCGATCAGCCGCAGCGGCAAGTCCTCGACCCCATAATCGAGGCACCCGGTGCTCGCGGCGCGGCACGCCCAGGGCGAGAAGGCCTGGCGCAGATTTTCCCGGTCATCCCGGTTTCCGGCCGCGACGAAAAGCGGCGCACGCACCCTGCGCAGGAGGGACGTCGCCCGCGCATAATCCTCAGCACGCCCGCCGTGAACGATGTCTCCGGTATGAATGACGGCATCGGGCGCCGGATCGAGCGCGTTGATGTCGGCAATCGTGCGCTCGAGATCGGCTACTCGGCGCTCGGCATCGGGCGCATCGCGGGCGATGTGAGTGTCGGTGACCTGGGCGATGATCATGGTGCGGAGCCGGTCCTCGTGCGCAGGGCTCCATAGTACTCCCTGAGAATCTCAACCACTTCGGGTCGGCTGAACTCGGGCGGCACCTCTGCCCCGCTCGATAACATCTCGCGCAGCCTCGTGCCCGAGATGGAGATGTGAAACCGCGGATCGTGAGGGCAGGTCCGCGCGGTCGCGATGGCGGCGCATTTCCTGCAGTAGAAAGTGACATCGAGCTTGAGCGCCTGGGTTCGAAGGGCGCCCTCCCACAACTGATCGAAGATGTGATGCGAATCGAAGGGGCCGTAGTAGTCGGCCACACCGGCGTGGTCACGCCCGACGATGAGATGTGAGCAGCCGAAGTTCTGGCGGATGAGCGCATGAAACAGCGCCTCGCGCGGACCCGCGTAGCGCATCTCGATGGGGTAGCCCGCCTGGATCACCGTTTCCGGACGGAAGTAGTTGTCGACCATGGCCTGCACGGCGCGAGTGCGCACCTCGGCGGGGACATCGCCGAGCTTGAGCTTGCCGAGCACCTGATGGATGAAGACCCCATCGAGCACCTCCAGCGCGATCTTCACCAGATGCTCGTGGCTGCGGTGCATGGGATTGCGTGTCTGAAAGGCGGCCACCCGCGACCACCCCTTTTTGAGGAACAGCGCTCGGGATTCGGCGGGGCGGATATAGAGGTCAGGGTATCGCCTGGGATACTCGCCTTCACTCAACACCAGCACCCGACCGGCGAGGTTGACCTCGCCTTGCCTCATGAGCTTGGCCACGCCCGGATGTTTCGTATCGGTGGTGCGATAGACGTGCTCGGACTCGATG
>JBAUOO010000160.1:0-10591 GCA_049579785.1 Steroidobacteraceae bacterium | reverse complement strand
GCGCGCACGCAGCGCTTTGAGCCACTCAGGCATCCATGTGCGCCAGCGCAGCAGCGCCAGGTTGAATCCGGCGCCGAGGAATCCGCACAGCCCCGCCGACAGCATGACCGGCAGGACGAACGCGGCGCCCAGGTTCTCCGGCACGTTGATCTGGCCGAAGTAGAGATAGTTGCCCGCGAGCGCAAGCGAGGTCAGGCCGGAGAACACGACGGCGGTGATCATGATGCCGTTGGTTCGGCTCTCGAAATCCCGGGCCAGCTCCTCGATGGCGAAGATGATGCCGGCGAGCGGCGTGTTGAACGCCGCCGAGAGACCCGCCGCCGCGCCCGCGAGCAGCAGTCGCCGCTCGAGCTGCGTGTTACGGTGTGGATAGAACCGGCGGGTCTCCGCCATGATCGCCGCGCCGATGTGCACCGTCGGCCCCTCGCGGCCGATCGTAAGACCGCCCAGAAGGCCTAACAGCGAAACGACCATCTTCCCGACGATCACGCGCAGGCCGAAGAGCCGGCGCATCAGCGTGTCTTCCTGTTGCGCCCCCGGGGCATGGAGCGCCGCGATCACCTGCGGGATGCCGCTGCCCTCGCTGCCCGTGAACCACCGCCGAGTCAGAAACACCGCGAGGACGGTCAGGGCGGGGGTGATCACGAAAGCGAGCCAGGAGCGCCCGGCGATCATGTGCACGAAGGCGTAGTAGGCGTCGTTGCTCCAGTCGGTGTAGAGCACCGAGACCAAGCCGACGAGCAGCGCCGCGCACCAGGGCAGTCCCACCTGCAAAAAGAGCCGTCGGGATTGGGCGCCGAGCAGCCGGCGCCGGGCCCGCTCGCGAAATCGCTCCTGGGGACCTTCCGCGACGCCGGGCGCCGAACCCTCCTCCGGACTTGGCGATGCGCCTTGCGATGGAGTTCCCGCGGGGCTTTCCGCGAGGTTTTCTGTGGGGCCTTCTTCCGGGCTCTGTCCTGGTGAGGGCGCGCCGGCGGAGTCAGCGCGCATCTTCGAGCGCTGCCACCAGCTCGTCAATATCCGCGATCGTCGTCTCCCCGTGTGTAGCGCAGATCCTCACCACGTCCCGCCCTTCAAGCTTCGCGACAGCCACCCATGCATGAGCGGATGTTAGCACTTTGCGCACGATCTCGCGCACCGGCGCGGCGCCGGCGGGCGGGAGCACGCAGAGCACGGCGAGGCGCGAGTCGTTGGCGACGCTCCAGCCTTTGGCCAGGAGCCGCGCCTTCGCGCAGTCGATCACCGCAACGGCCCGCTCGACGTGCGCCCCGTACCCCTGCCAGCCCGCCGCGGCGAGCGAGAGAAAGAGCCTGAGTCCCATGAAGCGGCGCGACCACTGCACGCTGTTGAGATAAGGATCGATGCTCGCCGCGCTCGAGGGCATGAACTCGGCGCCCACTCGGAATGCTTCGCTGACGATCGCAGGCGCACGGGCGATGAACATGCCACAGCCCATGGTGGTGGCGAGCCATTTGTGCGCATCGATGGTCACGGAATCCGCGAGCTCGATGCCGGCGAGCTCGCCGCGCAAACTCTCGGAGCAAAGCGCCGCACCGCCCCAGGCCGCATCGACGTGGTACCAGATGTCGTTCTCGCGCGCGAGCCTCGCGCAGGGCTCAAGCGGATCCACCATTCCGGCGCCCGTGGTCCCGGCCGTGGCGGAAATCAACACTGGCACGGTGCCGCGGCGCCGATCCTCGCGCACCGCCTCGGCGAGCGCTCGCACGTCCATGCGGCCGGTGCCGTCGGTGGCGATGAGCTTCAAGGCCGCGCGGCCGATGCCGCATTGGTGCGCGATTTTGTGCCAGGCCGGCTGGCACTCGCGCGAGGTGTACATCGCCACCGGTCCCGGGAAGGCGCGCACGCCCTCGTCCGCGAATCGCGGATCGGCGCGCGTCAGCGCACAGATGAGCGCCGTACAGTTGGCCTCCGAGCCGGCGGTGGCGAAGTGTCCCGCGGACTGCGCCGGCAGGCCCGCGCGCTGCGCGAACGCGCGGATCACGTGCTGCTCGATGGCGACCGGCGCCGGTGAGGAGCCGGAGCTCGCCAGCTGCGGGTTGAAGGCGCCCGCGATGCGATCGGCGCATTGAGAGGGGAAGTTGGACGGCGGATTGAAAAGACCGAAATAGCGCGGGTGCGTCATGTGCACCGTGCCGTGCTCGAGGCAGCCGATGGCCCAGCCGATCAGCGCCCGAAGCGGCCGCGGCTGCGCGAAGTCAAACGCCGCGAGCTCGCGGCGCAGCGCCGTCATGTCGATGTCCGGCATGACCGGACCTCGCACAACGCGTGCCGCTGCCTCGGCCAGCGCTCGGGTGAGATGATCGTCGATGCTCTCGCGAAAGGCTCTCTCGGGGAAGAGCGCCGCAACGGCGGGCGCCAGTTGATCTGCGCTCATGGGCGCTGCGGTCAGTCGCGGACCGCGGCGGCGAGCGCCTGATCGAGATCGGCCAAGATATCGTCGATGTGCTCGATGCCGACGCTCAAGCGCAGGGTCTCCGGGCCAATGCCGGCGAGCCGCTGCTGCTCGGGCGACATCTGACGGTGAGTGCTCGAGGCCGGATGACACGCGAGCGACTTCGCATCGCCCAAGTTCACCAGGCGCTTGAAGAGTTTCAGCGCATCGTAGAACCGGGTGCCGGCATCGTAGCCGCCGCGGACCGCGAAGGTGAGGAGCGAGCAGGTCTTGCCCTTGAGGTACTTCTGCACCAGCGGGTAGTAGGGACTCTCGGGGAATCCCGCATAGCTCACCGAGGCCACGCGCTCATCGGCACGCAGGAACTCGGCCACCCGACGCGCATTCTCGACGTGGCGCTCCATGCGCAGCGCCACGGTCTCGATGCCTTGCAGCAGCAGGAACGCGCTCAAGGGCGAGAGCACCGATCCCATCGCGCGCTGGAAGACGCTGCGGCAGCGTCCGACGTAGGCGGTGGGGCCGTAGTGATCGGTGTAGACGAGGCCGTGGTAGGACTCATCGGGCTCGGTCAGCATCGGGTAGCGCGCCGCATGGCGCGTCCAGGGAAACTTGCCGCTGTCGATGATGATGCCGCCCATGGTGGTGCCGTGGCCGCCCAAGAACTTGGTGAGCGAATGCACGACGACATCGGCGCCGTAATCGATCGGACGGATGAGGATGGGTGTCGGCACCGTGTTGTCAACGATGAGCGGCACGCCCGCGCGATGCGCCACCTCGGCGAGCGCCTCGATGTCACACACATTGCCCGCCGGGTTGCCGACCGTCTCGCAGAACACCGCGCGGGTGTCCTCATCGATGAGCGCCGCGAGCGCCTCCGGACGATCCGAGTCGGCGAACCTCGCGCCTATGCCGAGCTTCGGCAGGATGTGCGCCAAGAGCGTGTGCGTCGTGCCGTAAAGCTGCGGTATGGAGACGATGTTGCGCCCCGCCTCGGTCACCGCGAGCACGGAATAATGCAGCGCCGCCTGCCCGGAGCTCACGCAGAGCGCTCCCATGCCGCCCTCGAGCTGCATCATGCGCTCCTCGAGCACATCGGTGGTGGGGTTGGCGATGCGCGAGTAGCGGTAGCCCTCCATCTCGAGGTTGAAGAGCGCCGCGCCGTGCGCGGCGCTGTCAAAGGAGTAGGCCACGGTCTGATAGATCGGCACCGCCACCGACTTCGTGGTCGGATCGCAGTCGAAGCCGCCGTGAAGCGCTATGGTCTCAGGTCGCATCGGATGCCTCAGGCCGTGTTACCGGCGTCCACCGTCAGAATGATGCCCGTGATGTTGCGCGCCCGCTCGCTAAGAAGGTACTCGACCGCCGCCGCCACGTCATCGGGCTCCGCCATGCGCCGAAGCGCGCTGCGGTGCGCGATCTGCTCACGCTCCTTGTCGCCGAGCGCATGGGTCATGGCCGTATCCACGAACCCGGGCGCCACGGCGTTGACCGTGATGCCGAGCGGCCCGACCTCCCGGGCGAGCGAGCGGGTGAAGCCTTCGAGCGAGGCCTTGGTGGCGGAGTAGGCCGAGAGCGCCTTGTAGCCGCTCGAGGCAACGACGCTCGAGATGTTGACGATGCGCCCTTCGCGCTCGGCCATCATGGTGCGCACGACGTACTTCGTAAGCAGCAGCGGCGATAGCGTGTTGAGGCGCACCAGCGCCTCGATGTCCGGATCGCGCATCATGGAGAGGAGCCCCGCCGTGCCGAGGCCTGCGTTGTTGATGAGGCCGTAGAGAGTCCCCACCTCCTCTCGCAGCGCGCCCACGAGTCCGCCGATCGCAGCTACGTCGGCGAGATCGAAGGCGCGAAAGCGCAGCTCCCCGCCCTCGCCCCCCCTCGCCACCACCCGCTCGATCTCGGCGCGCAGCTCCTTCGTCTCGCGGCGCGCGAGCGCAATGACGCGATACCCGGAGGATGCCAGCCGCGAGGCGATCGCGAGCCCCAAGCCCTTGCTGCCGCCGGTGACGAGCACGTTACGCACCTGGACGCACCAGCTTTCCCGACGCCGACATCTCGAGCGAGGGCACGAAGCGGATGAGTGCGGGCACCTTGTGCGCGGCGAGCGTCGTGCGGCAGGCGGCAAGGATCTCCTCGCGGATGCGATCATCGGCCACGTGCTCGCGCGCAGCGCCCGCGCCATCGGCCAGTACGACGTCCGCCGCAACGATGGCGCCGGTGATGGGATTGCGCTTCGATCTCACGAGCGACATGCGCACGCGCGGGTGCGCGTTGATCACCGCCTCGACTTCTTCCGGATGGACCTTGAGCCCGCCGACATTGATGATGCCGCCGCTGCGTCCGACGAAGGAGTAGCGCTCTTCGCGCAGCTCCAATCGGTCGCCCAAGTCGACGAAGCCTTCCGCGTCCTTGAGCGCCGGCGCGCCCGCGCCGAGATACGCCGTTGCGTTTCCAGGCGATCTGATCCGCAGCGTCCCGCGACTGACGTCGATCTCGACGCCCGACTCGGATTTACCGACCAGCGTCGCGGGAAAACCTGCCCGTCCATCGCGGATCTCGAAAGCGACACCGGCCTCGGTCGAGGCGAAGGCGTGCGCCACCACGGCCCGCGGGAACGCTGCCCGCAGCGCATCGAGGATCCCCTGATCGGCGATCTCACCGGAAAGCCGCACGTAGGCCGGTGAGAAGCCTGCGAGCGTTCCGCTCATCAGCGCCTTGCGCCAGTGGGAGGGCGTCCCCGAAATGTGCGTGACGCCGGCCGCAACCGCGCGCGCGATGAAGTCCCCGATCGGCTCTGCCGCGCTCGAGAGCACGAGCGAGCCGGTATGAAGACCCCGGAGGTAGATCTGCAGCCCGCCGTAGCGGCGGATGTCGTAGAAGGTACTCCAGACAGGAGCGGCGCCCTCCTCGGGTGGTTCGCCTGCAAAGGCACTCGTGAGACTCGAGAGCGTGTGCGCCACCAGCTTCGGGGCGCCGGTGGTTCCCGAGGTGAGAAGCACCCACTCGGTGTCCCAGTCACGCTCGCTCGGCTCGACAGCGCCGCGAGCGGCGCCAGGCAGTACGACTGGCTCGGTATCGGCATCGAGCGCGAAGTCGAGTCCGGCGACCGCGGGTGGCGCACCGCTCGCAGCGTCGCCCAGCCAGGTATCCGCCTGCGCGCTGTGGATGACATGCGGCAAATGCTCGGACGGCAGATCCGGTGTGCAGAGCACCATCCGCCTCGCGACGCCATCGAGCTCGAGGAGCGCCACGGCGGCCGTCAGCTGATCGCGAATCGCGACGATCACCGTCCGCCCGCGCAACGCCTCGAGGCGCCCGCCCAGACATGAGGCTTCGGCGAGTGAGGCGAGCGGAACCGCCCGCGCAGGGCCGATCAGCGCCCCGCCGCGCGCCGCAGCGGTCCCGGCCACCGAGTCCCAGAGCGCCATGGTCCTCAGCCCGCGCGGGCTTCGTACAGCTCGACGAAATCCCCGAAGGTGACGGGGAAGCTTTCCGCGGTGTCGAACGGGTCGTACCCGAGCGCATCCTCGAGACGCGCCACGATGAGCGCGAAGCTCAGGGAATCGAGTCCGCATTGCAGGAGCTTCAGGTCATCGGTGAGGGGGGCGAGCTGGCGCTGCTGCTCCCGGGCAACCTCCTGAAACAAAGTCGTAATGGTGGATCGCACCGCCATGGCGTTGGCTACCTTGTAGTAATTGTCCGTGCCCGGATGGCACGTCTTATGTTGTACGTCTGTCGTGACCGGATGGACGCGTCACAACGCCTCGGCAAAGTGTATACGTAGAGCGAATGAGGCAGTAGCCGTGGCGCCGCCCGCAATGTGTGCGGCGTCACAGCGTTGGGAAAGTGCGCCATCGCCATGAAATGACCCGGAGGGTCCGCTTCATTCGGGCGCGCGTCGCAGAATCGCGATATAGCATATATCGTTCAAAATCAGTCAGTTGCCAGGATCCCCGCAAGCCGACTGTGAAGCCGTCGTCAGTGGCGACCGACTATGTCCTGCGGAGTCGTAGGGCTGGCGTAACCGGTAATTTCTCCTTAAATAACAGTCACTTGATTTCCTGACACGTCCTGTGCTATGCCTTAGGCGGACGCCTGGCTGGAGTGCTGGTAGCCATGAAGATCCGGGGAGTCGCCTGTCCGCGGCGCATCGCGCACGTCGCGCTCGCGATGCTCCTCTGTGCCGCCCTCGGCGCCTGTGGCTCGGGCCAATCGACGAGCGCGAGCTCCACCGGCTCGAGCCCGCCCGACCCGACCATCAAGTCTGTCACGCTCTCCTGGAGCGCGCCCACCCAAAATAGCGATGGTAGCCCCCTCACCAATCTCGCCGGCTACACGCTGCACTACGGCACGGCCTCCGAGGACTACACCGGCAGCATCGAGATCACGAGCGCGACGACAACCTCCTACGTCGTCAGCGACAGCAACTTCCCCGCCGGGACCTACTACTTCGCCATCTCGGCCTACAACACCGAGCAGGTCTCGAGCCCGCTCTCGAGCGAGCTTAGCGTCACCATCGACTGATCGGCCTCAAGGGCCGGCCATGCCGCCGGATCCGGGCTCACCGCCGAGCTCGCTGTCCGAGTGCGGCCGGTAGCCGATCATGATGAAGACGCGATTCTCGTCGTAGGTCAGGCCGCTCGCGAGAGGCGTAACCGCGGAGCTGCCGCTGCGGCGGAAGGAGTGATCGTAGCGCGCATAAATGACCAACCAGCGCCCCGGCCGATAGGTGAGGCCGGCACCCACGGTGCCGAACTTATCCGTGAGTCCCTGGTTCAAGTACTCGTAGCGGTCGGCCGATCCGCTCACGTTCACCGACAGCTTCGGGGTGAGCGCTCGTCCCAAATTGAGTCCGAGATCGACTCGAGTGACATTGTAGAGGCTCTGCAGGTCGTAGATGTCGCGCTCCCAGTCGCCCGTGAGCCCGAAGGTCGTGCGCAGCCGCGCGAACTGCCAGCCCGCCGAGCCGTAGTCGCGCAGGTAGCTGGCGGTGGTCTGGGAAGGCGGCGCCACGACGATGCCGCCGCCGGCGCCACTCCTTAAGTTGGCAAAGCTCCCCCCGCCGTCGGTGTACTCCCTGCCGCCGGCAATCGTGAGCAGCGAGAACGGGGATATCCGGCGCGTCAGGAGCAGCCGCGCCAGCGGGCTCGTTTTCCACGATGCGCCGAGGTCATTCGCCTGCGTCGCGCCGAGCTGCAGATCGATCGCGGTCCTCGCCCCCTCAATGAGATATCGCCCGTAAGCCTCCCGTCGATCGTAGTCGGTGTTGACCGTCGTGTTCTGGAAGCGCAGCTCCTCGGCCTGCACCACGAGCGAGAGGCTCGAGAGCGGCGAAACCTGCCGGCCGAATTGCGCCGAGCCGACGAGATTGTGGCCGTCGAAGGGACTCGTCTGATAGCTCATCTGGTTGTAGCGGCCATCGAGATTGATGAAGGTCGAATAGCCCGGGCGCAGCGTCAGATCTGGCCCCGTGGTGAAGACGTTCACCCGCTGCAGGTTCGCCGGGGTGATGGCCGCGAAGGGGTCGGTCTGCTCCTCGCCGAAGTCATCGCCCGCAACCCACTTCAGGCGATCGGACCAGAGCTTCGCCGTCGCGAGCCCGTCGAAGCGGCCGAGAACCTGATTGCTGTAGGCACCCTGGAGGTAATCAAGATCCGTGAAGTCGCCGAGAGCGGCGGCATCGAGGTGCGAACCGGTACGCCGCAGGTCGAAATCGAGATCCGTCGCTGCAATGGTTTGCGCCTTCGGATCGGTGGCTGAGAGAGAGACGTTGTCGGTCTCACCGATGCCTGCGGCGAGACCGAAGCGGGTGAGCTCCGCAGGCGCGGGCCCGAGCTCCGGGGTTTCCCCCGGTAGCCCCACGCCCGGTAGTGCCGCGCCCGCGCTGCCCACGCCCGGCACGGCCTGCACGGCAGGCGCGGCGGCCGCGCCTTCCGATGCGGCGGTCTGAGCGAGGGCGAACGACGGCGATGCGAGCGCCAGTGCAGTGATGACGGCGCGCGTCAGGCGGCCGCGAGCTCTATCGGTCGCTTGCGCCGTATCCCGAGTAGCCGTAATGGGAGTAGTAGCCGTCTCCGCTTGAGGCGTGAGCATCATTGAGCACCAGCCCGTGCAGTTTGGTTTTATCGACTAGGGCGATGGCATCGAGCAGCGCCTGGCGTGGAGTCCGGCCGGCTCGCGCGACGATGAGCACCTGCCCCGGAATCCCCTTCAGAGCCCGCGCCTCGCTCGAGGCGAGGAGCGGCGGGCAATCAAAGAGGACCAGACGGCGCGGGTACCGCGCCAGGCGCGTCGCGATCTGGATCATGCGGCTACTGGCGATGAGCTCCGCCGCTCCCTCCACCAGCTTGCCGGCCGGCAGGACCTCGAGACCCGGGAAATCCGTGCCGACGACGAACGAGTCGATGTCGGCGGTCTCGTCCGCAATCGCATCGAGCAGCCCGGGCGCATCCTGTAGACCGAATGTGCGGGTGAGATGACCCTTCGGGACGTCGGCATCCACCAAGAGCACCGACACGTCGCGCTCCCGCGCCACGCTGAAGGCGAGATTGACCGCCGTGAAGGTCTTCCCCTCAGCCGGCAGGGCGCTCGTGATGAGGATGAGCCTCGAATCCGCGGGCGCATCGGCGGTGAGCATCGCCTGGATGAGCGGGCGCTTGATCTCGCGGTAGTAGTCGGCAAACCGCCGCTCCAGGCCCGTCTCGGGGATCTCACCCTGGGCGCGCAGCAGGTTGAAGTCGATGGCGATCCGCCGCTGGGCGGCCATGCCAGGCGTCGGCGCATCGGGCGGTAGTGGCAAGCTCGCGGCGGCGACCCGGACCGGCGTAGCTGTTGTCCGCCGCACCTTCTCCAGTGCGTTCTCGATGATGCTCATGCGCCCACCGTTGGCTTTCCCGCGATATCGCTCAATCTGACCCCCAGATGACTCAGCACGATAACGAGCACGAATCCAACGAGCAAACCGGCGAGGGCGAAGGAGAACCGCCTGATCTGACTGCGGCCGGTGAGCGTGGCGCGCGTCGGAAACGCGCAACCGACGACGGCCACCACCGGAATGCCCGTCAGTTGCCGCAGCGCGATCGGCGAGTCGATCACCGGGCGCAGCTGGTTGAAGGCGTAGGCGAGTGCGCCGCCCGCGCCGAGCGCCAACATCAGCACGACCGCGAGGAGCTTGGTGCGCTTCGGCCATACCGGGGTGTAGCTCACGGCCGGCGGCTGCACCAGCTCGAAGCGCACCGCCCCGGCGTTACCGGCCTGCTCGCCGAGCCGCGCCTTGTCGTAGCTTGCCAGGAGCGCTGCGTACTGGCTCTTGTTGGTGTCGTAGTCGCGACTTAACTGCGCGTATTGCGCCTCGAGCTCCGGGGTCTTGTGCAGCAGCTGCTGCAGCTCCTGCACCTTCCGCTGGTGCTGGGCGAGCTCGGTGCCCAGATCCGCGATGGTGACGTTCACGTTGTTGAGCGCGAGCTGGATGCTTTGATAGATGGGATTGGAGCTCGCGCCGCTCATCGCCGCCGCGTTGGCATCGCCGCGTCGCAGGGCGGCAATCTCCTCGACGCGCCTCTTCCTGAGCGCCGCGAGCTGCTGCCGCGCCGCGATGACGTCCGGGTACTTGTCGGTGTATTTGAGCAGCAGCAGGTTCAGATGCGCCTGCACCTGCTGGATCTGCGACAGCGTGTCGCCGCCCACCAGGGTCCCATTGGGGCCCATGACACCCGTTGCGTCGGCAGCGGACACGGCGGCATCGCCGTGCAGCTCATTTTGCAGCTCGCGCCGCTGGCTCTCGGCCACGAGCAGCTTGGTCTTGAGATCCTCGACGGTCTCGCTCTCGTGCTGCAGCTGATCGAAGTAGCCGCCCTGCTGCGTCGGCAACACGCCAAGATGCGCCGACTTGAAGGCCGCGAGCCGATCCTCGGCCACCTGCAGGCGTTTCTCGTAATCGCCGATCTGCGCTCTGAGGAACCGTTGCGCATGCTCCGAGCCCTGCTGGCTGCCGCCCAAGGTCTCGTTGATGAGGGCGCTCATCAGCATTCGGACCAGCCGCAGGGCACGCGCGCGGCTGACGTCCTGGTAGATGATGCCGTAGGTCGTGCTGCCGCCGTTCGGGCCGTTGTCGCCCCCCTGATCGGGAGTGGGCACGACGCTGAGGTCGATGCGCTTGCGCAGTGCATCGAGCAACGC
>JBAUOO010000159.1:0-8084 GCA_049579785.1 Steroidobacteraceae bacterium | reverse complement strand
GCCGAGGGCCGTCCCCGCCCAGGCGGCGATCTCGCGCGCCAGCGGCGCCCAGGAGCGGACGCGCCGTTGCAGCTCGACCCGCAGGCTGGTGTTGGAATGCCTCAAGGCTGCCGCTCCCGCGGGCCCTGCGCGCTTTCCCCGGCACCGCTTCCGGCTTCGTGGTCGCGGGCATCAGCGGGCCTCGTGCGCGACTCGTAGGCCTGCACGATGCGCTGCACCAGAGGGTGACGCACGACGTCCTGGGCGTCGAAGAAGGTGAAGGCGACTCCCTCCACCCCGCGGAGCACCCCGATCACGTGACTCAACCCGGACTGCCGTCCGGCCGGCAGGTCCGTCTGGGTGACATCCCCCGTGACCACCGCCTTGGAGCCGAAGCCGATGCGGGTGAGAAACATCTTCATCTGCTCGATAGTGGTGTTCTGCGCCTCATCGAGGATGATGAAGGAGTCATTGAGCGAGCGGCCGCGCATGAAGGCGAGCGGCGCCACCTCGATGACGTTGCGCTCGATGAAGCGCGACACCCGGTCGAATCCCAACATCTCGTAGAGCGCGTCGTACATCGGGCGCAGGTACGGATCGACCTTCTGCGTGAGATCGCCCGGGAGGAAACCGAGCCGCTCGCCGGCCTCGACCGCGGGCCGCACGAGCACGATGCGCCGGATGGTCTCCGCCTGCAGCGCCTCGACGGCGCACGCCACGGCGAGGTAGGTCTTGCCCGTGCCCGCCGGGCCGATGCCGAACGACAGGTCGCGGCTGCGGATCTGCGCGAGGTACTCACGCTGGTGATGGCCGCGCGCGCGGATGCCGCCGCGCGGCACGCGAATGGCGCGTTCCGCCGGCTCGAGCTCCGCCGGCACCGAGCCCGACTCGCGCTCGCGCAGCGCGAGATGCACCCGTTGCGGCGTGACCTCCTCGTCCTTCGACAGGGTGAACAGCTCCTGCAGGATGTCCTCCGCGCTGCCGGCGCGGGCGCCGAGCACGCGGAAGTTGTCGCCGCGCCTGCGGATCTGCACATCGAGACGCGCCTCGAGCAGACGCAGGTTCTCATCGAGCGGGCCGCAGAGGTTGGCGAGCCGCGCGTTGTCCGACGGCTCGAGATCGAACTCGCGCTGCGCCTCGGGAACGGTTACTGCCACAGGCGTCCGCGCAGGCTGTGCGGCAAGGCTTCGGTGACGGCGACGCGCGCGAACCGGCCGATGATCGCGGCCGGCCCGGCGAAGTTGATCCAGCGGTTGTTCTCGGTCCGGCCGGCGAGCTCGCGCCCGTCGTGCTTCGCTGGCTTCTTCGCCGGCCGCTCGACCAACACGCGCTGCACGGTGCCGACCATGCGCTCGCTGATGGCGCGCGCCTCGGTCTCGAGCCGCGCCTGCAGGCGCGCCAGACGCTCCTGCTTGACCTGCGCCGTCGTCTCATCGGGGAGCGAGGCCGCGGGTGTACCGGGGCGGCGGCTGTACAGAAAGCTGAACGACTGATCGAACCCGACATCGCGCACGAGCGTGAGCGTCGCCTCGAAATCGCGCTCGCTCTCGCCGGGGAACCCCACGATGAAGTCGGAGGAAATACAGATATCCGGCCGCACGCTCCTCAGCTTGCGGACCTTTTCCTTGAATTCAATGGCGGTGTAACCGCGCTTCATGAGCGCGAGCACGCGGTCGGAGCCGCTCTGCACCGGCAGATGCAGGTGACTCGCAAGCTGCGGCACGTGCGCGAAGGCCTCGATCAGGCTGTCGTTGAGCTCGAGCGGATGCGAAGTGGTGAAGCGGATGCGCTCGATGCCGGCCACCGCCGCCACGTGATGGATCAGAGTCGCGAGGTCGACGACCGCGCCGTCCGCCATGGGTCCGGCGTAGGCGTTGACGTTCTGACCGAGGAGTGTCACCTCGCGCACGCCCTGAGCCGCGAGCTGACGCACCTCCTCCAGTACCGACTCGAACGGTCGGCTGACCTCATCCCCGCGGGTGTACGGCACGATGCAGAAGCTGCAGTATCTGCTGCAACCCTCCATGACCGATACGAAGGCGGTGGCGCCCTCGGCGCGCGGCTCCGGCAGGCGGTCGAATTTCTCGATCTCCGGAAAGCTGACATCGACCACCGAGCGGCCGGTGCGGCCCAGCTCCGCGATCATCTCGGGCAGGCGGTGCAGGGTCTGCGGGCCGAACACCAGGTCGACGAAGGGCGCCCGCCGGGTAATACCCTCGCCTTCCTGGCTGGCGACGCATCCGCCCACCCCGATGAGCACGTGCGGTCGCTGGCTCTTGAGCTTGCGCCACTCGCCGAGCATCGAGAATACCTTCTCCTGCGCCTTCTCACGGACGGAGCAGGTGTTCATGAGCAGCACGTCGGCTTGCGCCGGATCCTCCGTGCGGGCAAGGCCCACGCGAGCCTCGAGCACGTCCGCCATCCGGGCGGAGTCGTACTCGTTCATCTGGCAGCCGAAGGTCTTGATGAAGTAGCGGCGGGACATAAAGCATCGCAAGAGAAATGATTGTACGGCCTAAGGCCGCCGCCCGCACGGGAGAGCCGCACGCAAGCGGTCAAATGTAAAAATAACCTTATTTTTCATTACCTTAAATACGGCTCTGCGACCTGCTTTCAGGCTCCCGCGCGCCGCCTGTACCATCGACGCGCTCGCGTCCGTGCGGGTGATCGAGGAGTGCGCTTGAGTCCCTCACGCGACGACCCGCAAACCGCGAAAGCGGATTCCACGCAAGGAGCGCTTTTCGCCTCGCTGTACGCCGAGCTGCGGCAGATCGCGCGGCGCGAGCTGCACCGCGGTGGCGGCACCGGGGCATTGAGTCCGACGACGGTGCTGCACGAGGCCTATCTGAAGCTCGAGCGGCGTGAGGGCGAGACGCCGGCTTCGGAAGGTGAGTTTCTCGCCTACGCCTCGCGCGTGATGCGCAATCTCGTCATCGATCTGGTCCGCCATCGCGGCGCCTTGAAGCGTGGTGGCGCCTTCGAGATCACGACTCTCGAAGGCGAGGCCGTGGTGCCGAGCGCGAACGCCGCCGAGCTGGAGGCGCTGAGCGATGCGATCGACAGCCTGTCGGCGCACGATCCGGCGCTCGCGGAGCTGGTCGACCTCAAGTTCTTCTGCGGCTTCTCGTTCGTCGAGGTCGCCGCGGTGCGCGGTGTCTCCGAGCGCACGCTGCAGCGGGATTGGGAGAAGGCGCGGATTCTGCTGCGCGCGGCGCTCGAGGGGCAGGACCTGCTCGCTGAATGAGCGGAGCGCGCGCCCATCGCGATACTGCCGCTCGCTCAGCGGTACCGACCCCGCACGCGCTCATAGGCCTGTGCAACCTGCGGCACCATGCCCGCACGCGCGAGCACGCGTGCGAGCGATGCCCGCCGATATCGCCAGCGCAGGAAGGCTTCCTCGGGCCAACCTGCTCGTTCGGCCTGTGCGGTCGCCGCGGCAAAGAATCCAAACGCCTGCAACAGACGAGCGTCGCGCCCGGACGCGCTGCTCGCGCCGAGAGCGGCCCTGTCGGCCGCATCGCCCAGACGGGCGAGCGCGAGCGGTCCGGCAGAGTCGTCGGGATCCGGGCGGACCCCGGCCGCCGCGGGAGCGAGCTCCACCGCGGCCCGCAGCGAGGCGGGGAGTGGATCGAACTGCGCTGCCTCGACCCAGGCGAGCTGCTGCTCGAGAGTTGGGATCCGAGCGGACCAGGTGCGTGCCGTGCCGTCATCCGATGCGCTGATGATTCGCCTGCCGTCGGGTGAGAATGCGGCGCTCCCCACCGCATCGTCATGACCCTTGAAGACTGCAAGTACATCGCCGGTCGCGCTCTGCCACACGCGGATGGAGCGATCGCGGGAAGCGGTGACGATCCGCCGACCGTCGGCAGAGAACTGCGCATCCGAAACGATGTCCTCGTGGCCGACGAGCCTCACGAGCTCCTTGCCCGTCGCAGCGTCCCAGATGCGCGCCGTGCGGTCATCCGAGGCGGTCACGACGCGGCGGCCGTCGGGTGAAAACGCTGCGGACTCCACGACACCCGTATGCCCTTTCAGCCGCAGCAACTCCCGCCCCGTGTGGGCATCCCAGATGCGAGCGGTCCGGTCGGACGAGGCCGTCACGACCCGGCGCGAGTCCGGCGAGAATGCCGCGGACTGTAGGTTGTCAGCGTCTCCCTCGAGGCGCAGCAGCTCCCGACCCGTGGCGGCGTCCCAGATGCGAGCAGTCTTGTCATAGGATGCGGTCACGATGCGAAACCCGTCGGGCGAGAACGCCGCCCCCCGAATTCCATCCGTGGACCCCCTCAAGAGCAGGAGCTCCCGCCCCGACGCCGCGTCCCACACCCGGGCAGTGCCGTCGCGGGAGCCGGTGACGACGCGCCGACCGCCCGGCGAGAATGCAGCGCACCACAACCGGTCCGTGTGTCCGCGCAGTGTGACCAGGGGTTGGAGGGTTCGTGCGTCCCAGATCACGGCGGTCCGGTCAAACGATGCGGTGAGAATCCGCCGGCCGTCGGGCGAGAAGGCCGCGGTGATCATCTGCTCGGGTCCTCGCAGGACCGCTAAGCTCGGCGCCTCCAGCGGATTCTCCCAGACGCGGGCGGTGCCGTCGGGCGAAATCGTCGCGACATATCGCCCGTCAGGCGAGAATTCTGCGTCCCACACCGCAGCGGGATGTACCAGGACCGCCCGCTGGCGGCCGTACGCGGCATCCCAGAGGCGAGCCGTACCGTCCTCGGAAGCCGTGACGAGGTAGCGATCATCGGGGGAGAAGCTGGCGCTGGCGACGACATCGTCGTGCCCCATGAGCGGCAGAAGAAGCCTGCCCGTCGCCGCGTCCCAGACGCGCGCTGTACCGTCGCCGGATGCGGTCACCACCTTGCGGCCATCGTGAGAGAACGCGACGGCCATCACGCCCTCCCGATGTCCCGAAAGTTGCAGGAGCCGGCGACCCGTGGCGGCATCCCAGATGCGCGCGGTCTCATCATGAGAGCCCGTGACCACACGCCGACCGTCGAACGAGAATCGCGCGTCGTAGACTTTATCGTCGTGCTTCAGGCGCAGCAGCTCGCGACCGGTGGCGGCATTCCAGATCCGGGCCGTGTGATCCCAGGATCCCGTGACGATGCGCCGGCCGTCGGGCGAGAAAGCGGCGCTCCAGATGAGACCCGTGTGGCCGCGCAGCTCGACCCGCACTCGGCCCGTGCGGGCGTTCCAGAGTCGTGCCACGCGGTCACTCGAGAGGGTCAGAATCTGCCGCCCATCGGGAGAGAACACCGCATCGTCCAGCGTTGCGTTGCCCTGCCGCAGTGTTGACAGCGCGCGCCCGGTCGCGGCATCCCAGATGAGCGCGGAATGGCCGCCCCATTCGCTGAGGATTTGCCGACCGTCGGGCGAGTAGTCGATGCTTGCCGCGGATGCCCCGCCCGGCATGCGCAGGGCTGCGGTGACGCCCAGAAGCTGCGAGTCGGCTGCGCGCGCCTCCTGGAACACGGCCAGCGCCGCTGACAAATCGGCGCCAACGGCCATCTCGCGTTGCAGCACCTCGACGCTGATGCCGAGGGCAGCGGCCGCATCCCCCTCGCTCAGCCGCTCGGCCGCCGTTTGAGTGAGCGATTGCCACTCGGCGCGAAGCGCAGCATCGCGCTGTCGCGCCGCGACCCGGGCTTCATAACTCGTCGCAACCAGCCCGCTCACGAGCGCCAGGACGAATGCCCCCGCCACGGCGAGTGCGAGCCAATGCCGTCGCGCGAATTTCGCGGCGCGATAGGCGAGGTGGTCCCGGCGGGCGAGGATCGGCTCATCGCGCAGCCAGCGCGCGAGGTCCTCGCCGAGCGCATCGACGCTCGCGTAACGCTCCGCCGGGCGCTTGCGCAACGCCTTCATCACGATGGTGTCGAGATCACCGCGCAGGCTCCTCGTCAGGCCGGCAACGCTTACGCCGCGAGCGGCCGCGGCGGCCCCGTCGGCGACCACGCGCCCGAGCGGCAGCGGATCCGCCCGCAGAATCGCCTCCTCGAGAACGGCCCGCGAGCGGCGCGCGAGCAGGTACGGTCCGTGCCCGCTCAGCAGCTCGTACAACATCACCCCGAGGGAGTAGATATCGCCAGCGGTGCTGATCGGCGCACCGGCGATCTGCTCCGGCGAGGCGTAATCGAGTGACAGCGCGCGGCCGCTGATCTCGGTGAGGTTGGTTTCCCCCGCCGACTCCGCATGGAAGAGCTTCGCAATGCCGAAATCGAGCAGACAGACCCGTCCCTCCTCGGTCACGAGAATGTTCGACGGCTTGAGGTCGCGATGGATGACGAGATGCGCGTGCGCATACTGCACCGCGTCCAGCACCTGCCGGAAGAGCCGCAGCCGCGCGCGCAGCCCCAATCGCCGGCTGTCGCAATAAGTCCCCAACGGCGTGCCGGCAACGTACTCGAGCGCAAGATACGGCTGGCCATCCTCGGCGATACCGGCGTCGTAAAGGCGCGCGATGTTGGGATGATCGAGATTGGCGAGGATCGCGCGCTCGCGAGCCAGCCGTTCCGCGAGCCCGAGGCCCATGAGCGCCGGGTGGACGAGCTTCAGCGCGACGCGACGGCTGAAGAGTCCATCGGCGCGCTCGGCGAGCCAGACACTGCCCATGCCGCCGCGGCCGAGGAGTGAGCGGACGCAGTAGGGACCAAAGCGCCTGCCAACGAGACTCGGCTCGCTTGGCGGAAACTGCGCCAGTTGATCCGCGAGACTTTCGGCCGCCGCGAGTATCCCCGCCCCGCGAGTGTCCGCCGGATCGAGCAGCTCGCGCAGCTCTGCGGCGAGCTCCGGCTCCCGTCGCTTGAGCGCCTCGAGCCACTCGATGCGCGCAGGGGATGCCAGCTCGAGAAACTCATCCAGCAGCGCGGAGATCCGCGCATACCGTGACCTGCTCCAGGTGCGCAGCGGAGCCGGTTGACGGCCGGTGGGACCTGTTGGACCTGCGCCGCCCGAGCGGTCGGCGATCATCGCGGCAGACCCCTGTGACACGTAGTCGGGACCATACTCTCGCAACCCTTGACGAAACTTTCAATCCGATCCCGACACCGCGGGCCTCGGGGAGATCGGCTTGGCGGGTTTCAGCCGTTATTTCCGTTAGCGGTATTGAGGGGTAACGCGCCGCGTTACCCAAACGCGTGGGAGCAATCCAATGAAATACCAAGATTCGAAAGCCCAGCCGTTGCGCGCGCCGCGACTGCTGATGTTGCTCGTGGTCGGAGCCGGCGGCCTGACTCGCGCCGTGGCGGGGGATTGGGGCCTGCCGACGCATTTCAGCGGTCTGCTGAACGATTACACCCCCTCGAGCGTCAACGGCGTTGCGATCAAGGGTGGTCCGTACGAGATGCACGGCTCATGGAGACTCGACCTGAACGAGTCGCGGACCATGGCCAGCTTCTCCGCGGAGATGACCATGGCGATGGTCGATTTCCTGAACGCCAGCTCCACCTTCGATCCAGGGACGCTGGGTGCTCACACCCATCACATCGCCGTCGCGAACGGCATCGTGCATGACGGCCCGACGGACTGGAAGACCCTGTGCCCGGCCTTCAGTCCCGCCGTGACGGACGGTTTCGCGATCACCGGCACGGCCTACGTCACCGGCAACGGCGGCAACGCGCCATTCGGCAATCCCTCGCCGGTGACGATATGCCTCCTGGGTGGGACGAACCCGAACGTCGCGGGAGTCCCTTACGTCGAGTTCTCGAATTTCACCTTGAGCTTCGGATCGCCGGCCAGCACGCATTTCGGGCCGCAACCGATCCACGGAGTCGTCGCGCGTTGCGGGCCGGCCTGGGGCTCGAACCCCTGCAGGGTGACCCTAGAGAACTAGCGGAAGCGCACTCCCGGCCGTTTGCGGCGCGTCGAGGAGTCTGAGCCTCGGGGCGCTGCCGCCCAACGTCGAGCCCGCGCCGTGTAAGCCTGCGGCAAGCGGGCGCAGGCCGACCCTGCGCCCGCGGGATCGAACGGGTACGAGTTGATGCTCGACTAGAACGGGATGTCGTCGTCGAAATCCTCGCGCTCGCCACCGCCTCCTGAGGCGCCGCCACCGCCCTGGCCCGCGTAGTCCGGCATGGGCTCGCGGGGGGTGCCGCCCGCGGCTGCCC
>JBAUOO010000158.1:0-55501 GCA_049579785.1 Steroidobacteraceae bacterium | reverse complement strand
AAATCATGAATCCGCAGGTTCTCCAGTCCGGCACGTTGCAGTGTACGTCTGAATGGTTCGCCAAGACCCCGAAGATACTGGCCACGGAGTTTGCCGCAGATGATGTACGGATTGTCGGATATCCGCGGGATGATTTTGAAGCGCTCCATGGCCGCGTCGCTGATGGGTGCCAACAGCGGCTCGCCGTTCTTCGTCAGCCCGATGAAAAGCGTGCCCATGTCCCAATCAATGTCCTCCCACTTTGCTTTGAGTAGCTCCTTGCATCGCAGGCCCATGAGCAGCAGGAGCCAGATGGCGTGCCGCGCATAGTCGTTATCTTCCTGTTCGAGAGCCTGAAGAAAGCGCGGCATCTCGACGGTGGTGATGAAGCGCTTGCGCTTGCGTGTGGGAAATCGCACGATGCGGACTGCCGGGTTGGCATGGCGCTCGGGCACCCAGCCGGAGACGCGCCCCCAATTGAACATCTTGCGCACGACATCGAGGAGGTTGTTCGCGGCATGCGGAAATTGACCGCCAATTTCGGAATGGATGGCCTCGATGTCCGCACTGACGAGGCTCGCGGCGAGCCGGGTGCCCAAGGTCGGCAGAATGCGCCGCTGCAGCGCCGACTCGTCCTCCTTCCAGGTTATCTTTTTCTTCTTCGCGTGATTCTCGACGTAGGCGCTGACGAGCTCCGCGACTGTCTTCGATTGCCGCTGCTCGTCTGAGTCCGCCTGCGGGTCCTCGCGATTCGCCGCCTTGGCGAGATAGGTCATCGCCTTCTTGCGGGCCTGGTCGAGGCTGAGCGCGTCGGCGCGGCCGAGGGTCGCGAGGCGCTTGCGCTGGTTGACCCGGTACGCGCACACGTAGACGCGCCGACCGCTCGGGTGCACGCGCAGCCCAAAACATTCCAGCGCCTCGTCCCAGTACACGCACTGGCCTTTTCCGCCCGGCCCTTGATACGGGACGGTTCGCACGATGTCTTGCCGTAATTTCAGCCGCGGCATCGACTTGGCTCCTGCAAACGGAGTGACCAGGGAGTGACCAAGACAGCTCGAAAGAAGGCGGGTTGTGGCCGAGAGGGGCGTAGTCTACGATTCGCTAAGCCCTTGAAATACTAAGCTAGGCGCGTTCGGTAGTACATGGGCGGGCATTTTGAACCGGCCCTACGAACCATGAGGTCGGGAGTTCGAATCTCTCCGGGCGCGCCAAGTTTCCATTTGGGTTCAGCGCCTTAAGGCGGTTGCGCGTGCCATTGTGGCAGCGTGAGAACCCAGCGGAGATCGCCGTGAGCTACGCGAGAAAGATCGTCCTTCATTGTCCGTGCGGCCCGACGATGGCGCTTGAGTATTTGATCGAGGAGTTCATCCAAGACGGAGTCGTCTTCGTCGGCGTGGTTGGACCGGGGTGCTCGCGTGTGGAGAGCCTGATCGACGACATAGTCGTGGGCAACGACGATCGTGACTACTTCATGCTGACCTCAAGCCATCCCGATGAGTCCATAGACGATGCGATTAGATTCGCTCGTTCTCTTACCGGCGAGTACGAGGGGGAGGTCCAGCTGGTGGAGTTGAAGTGAGCGGGCCTGAAGCTGATGTTGACCGCCTCCTCGAGAGTCACCGAGCCGGCGAGGGGATCGGTCAGGGCGAAAACGCCTAGACGTAGCCGAGGCACGCAAGCGATGTGCCGCGCCGGGCGGCGGTGCGAGGTCGTGCGATGACGCCGCAGTGGGCCTGTGAATCGCGCGGCCCATCATCGAGCGGCGCCGCGCGCGCATCTGGGAGAGATTTCTCAGGCGTGCGCCGCGCCGGGATGCAATAATTCGCGCCGATGACGCACCGTCCATCGCTCCTTCGCCCGCGAATTCTCTGCCTGCTCGTCTCGACCGCCGCCGCGAGCGCCATCTCTCCCGCGCACGCGCAGTGGCGCGCGCTGCAGGCGCTCGAGCAGCGTGGAGCGCTGGTATCGGCGTCGGCGATCGACCTCGACGACAACACCGTCATCGAGCAGCTCAATCCCACGAGCCGCCTCACGCCGGCCTCGCTCACCAAGCTCGCCACGACGGCGATGACGCTGCAAACCTGGCCGGCCGACAAGATTTTCCAGACGCCACTTCTCGCCAATGCCCCGATCGTCCGTGATCGGGTCACGGGCGATCTCATCCTGGAGGGGGCGGGCGATCCCTCGCTCGATGACGAGTCGCTGTGGCAGCTGGCCGCGCAGGTGCGTGGCGCGGGCGTCCACGAGGTGAGCGGCGATCTTTTCGTCGATCCGTCGCCCTTCAGCGTCGTGACCTGCGAGTCGCAGGACCGCTGCGCGGCGCTCGAGCGCAGTGACTCGGCCTACAACGCGCCGCTCGCCTCGATCGGTGTGGACTTCGGCAATTGGTGCGTGATCGTTCGCCCGACCACAGCGGGTGCGCCGGCGCTCGTGCGCGGCTGTGGAGTCACGCGCTTGCCGATCGCCGTCGCGGGAACCATCCGGACGGTCGGGCGCGGCCGCAGGCAGACCTTCTGGGTCGAGCGGCGCACGACGCCGGCCGGTGAGGACAGCTTGCAGGTCGGCGGCGACATTCCGCTCGGGGATGACCAGACGGTATACCGCTCCATGTCGAATCCGGCGCTTGGCGTCGGCCTGCTGCTCAAGGAAACGCTGCGCGAGATCGGAGTCGCGGTCGCAGGTCCGGTGGTCGTGCGCGCGAGCCGGCCAACGGCAAACTCCTATCCGCTCGCCACCGTGGAGGGCCTCAGCCTGCGCGAGCAGCTCGGACGCATGCTGCGGTTCTCGAACAACTACATCGCCGACGTGCTCACCATGGATATGGCCGCGAGCGTCGATGACCACCCTCCGGATGCGCTGGCATCGGCGGGCCGGCTGCTGTCGGAATTCGTGCAGCGCGTGCAGGCGCGCGATCGGCCGGCCTCGCTCGTCGCGCCGCCGATCTACAGCGGCAGCGGTCTCACGACCGACAATCGCCTCTCCGCGAATGATCTGGTGCGCCTGCTCGCGTACGAGTATCACGATGCGCGCCGATTTCCGGCGTTCTACGGCGGGCTCGTGGTGCCCCGCGACGCGCCCTTCGTCTTCCTGCGCCAGGGCGACCCGGCCTGGCTCGATCGCGTGGCGCTGAAGACCGGTACGTTGGACAACCCGCGATCGGTCTGCGGAATCGCCGGCTATCTGCGTAAGCGCAACGGCGGCTGGATCGCCTTTGCGGCCATCGTCAACGGCGGGCCCGGCTGGAAGCACGTGCCGCTCTTCCAGGCCATCGCGGCCGAGCGTGGCGACGTCGAGTCCTTGCTCAGAAGGTATTGAGCCGGCGACCACCGATAGGCGCGCCCCATCGACAAGCCCGCTCAGAATCTTCCGGCCGATCACTGGGGAGAGCGCATGCCGCGCTCGCTCGGTCCCTGGGGCGCCACGGCGGTCGTCGTTGGCGTGACGATCGGCAGCGGTATCTTCCGCGTGCCGGCGACCGTGGCGGGGCAACTGCATGCGCAGGGGCCCGCGATGCTCTGCTGGCTGCTCGGCGGCCTCATCAGCCTCTGCGGAGCGCTCTCGGTTGCCGAGCTCGGCGCGGCGTTTCCCCGCTCGGGGGGCATCTTCGCCTACCTGCTCGAAAGCTACGGATCGGTGCCTGCATTCCTCTACGGCTGGGCCTGTCTCACCGTCGTGACCCCGGCGGCCCTCGGCGCCACCTCGACCATCTTCGCCGAATACCTGGGGTATTTCCTGCCGATCTCGGCGGCGGCCGTGCACTACGTCGCGGCACTTACGATCGCGCTGATGGGTGTCATCAATTACATCGGCTTGCGGCGGGCCTCGGCGGTCATGAACATCACGACCGCGGCGAAATTCGTCGCGGTCATCGTGTTGGGTTTGCTGGCATTCACCGCTGTCCGCGCACCGTCTGCCCCGCTTGCGCCGATGACCGCCGCGCACGGCGCCACCCTGTCGTTGATCGCGAGCGCGCTGATCCCGGTCCTCTGGACGTACGACGGTTGGTCGAATCTCACCTCGGTCGGCGGTGAGATCTCCCGGCCGCAGACCACGCTGCCCGTGGGGCTGGTCCTCGGCACCGCGTGCGTGGTGCTGGTGTATATGCTGCTCAATCTCGGCTTCTGGCATGCGCTGTCGGCTTCGCAGATGGCGCACTCACCGCTCGTTGCGGCGACCGCCGCGGCCCGCATCCCCTCGATCGGCACCGCCGGCGCGGCTCTCGTCGCGGCTCTGGTGCTGGTGTCCACCTTCAGCGGGCTCAACGGCTCGATGATGACCGATCCGCGGATCATTTACGGCATGGCCGACCGCGGGCTCTTTTTCCGCTCTGTGGCCCGTGTCTCGCCCCGGTTCAGGAGTCCCTCGGTCGCGATCGGATTGTCGGCGGCCCTCGGGTGCGTGTACGTGCTGCAGAATGATTTTGCGCAGCTCGCCGACCGGTTCGTTCTCGGCGAGTGGCCGTTCTATGCGCTGTGCGTGGCGGGAGTGTACGTGCTGCGCTACAAGCGTCCCGACCTGCCGCGACCGTACCGGGTCTGGGGCTATCCGCTGCTGCCCGCGCTGTTTCTGCTCGCCTCGCTCGCCCTGATGGGCAACGCGCTCATCACCGATCCCCGCGATACCGGCATCACGCTGCTCACCATTGCGGTCGGCCTGCCCGCCTACGTCATCTGGAAAGCCCTGCAAAGCCGGAGTAGCGGCCAGGCACAGGGAGGTGCCCCGCCGCCGTAGCGCGCTGGGCGGGGCACGATGCCCCGATCCAGCGCTCCATAACTACGGATTCTCGGCGGGAGGAGGACTGATCTCGCTGCGTCCGGGCTCATCGAGCTTGTCGCCGAGGATCCGGCGCATCGCGACGTAGCACAACGGGATGAGGAGCACGCCGAGCACGGCGGCGGTCAACATTCCACCGACCACGCAGGTCCCGATATCGTGCCGTCCGTTGGCGCCGGCGCCCGTCGAGACCACCATGGGAAATACACCGAGGATGAACGCGAACGAGGTCATGATGATCGGACGGAACCGCAGGCGGGCAGCTTCCAAGACGGCGTTGTGAAGGCTTCGGCCCTCGCGCTGCG
Organism: Steroidobacteraceae bacterium; assembly: GCA_049579785.1. GTDB lineage: Bacteria > Pseudomonadota > Gammaproteobacteria > Steroidobacterales > Steroidobacteraceae > 13-2-20CM-66-19. The sequence continues at coordinate 50,444 of JBAUOO010000158.1, read as the reverse complement.
CGGTGACCGCGAACTCCACGATGAGGATCGCGTTTTTCGCCGTGAGTCCGATGATGGCGATGAGGCCCACTTTGAAGTAAACATCGTTCGGCAACCCACGCGCGATCGTTGCCAGCGTGCTGCCGATCAGACCCACCGGAACGGCGAGCAGTACCGAGAGGGGAATACTCCAACTCTCGTAGAGCGCCGCCAGGGCGAGATAGACGACGATGATGGAGAGCGTGAAGAGCGCCGGCGCCTGCGCCGCCGAGAAGAGCTCCTGCAGTGACTGTCCCGCCCAGTCATAGCCGAATCCGGTCGGCAGGTACTGCTTGACCAGCCGCTCCATCTCGGTCATGGCCTGACCCGAGCTGTAGCCTGGCGCGGCGGTGCCCACCATCTCGACGGCCGGATAGCCGTCGTAGCGCGTCAACTCGGGCGAGGCCTCGATCCATTGGGCGTTCACGAAGTTGGAAAGCGGAATCATCGTGCTGTTGGGGCCGGCCACGTAGTAATGCTGCAGATCCTGCGGTCCCATGCGATAGGGCGCGTCGGCCTGCAGCAGCACCTGCAGCACGCGGCCGTCGTAGAAGAAATCATTGGCGAATACGGGTGCCAGCATGAGCTGCAGATCGGTGTCGATGTCGCTCACCGAGACGCCCATGGACTGCGCCTGCACCCGATCGACGCTGAGCAGCAGTTGCGGTTGCGGCGCGAGCCCGTTGATTCGCACATCCGAGAGGATCGGGTCGTTGGCGGCGTGCTCGAGCAGCGTGTTCTGGGCCTGCGTCAGGACATCGCGGCCGAGCCCGCCGCGATCCTCGAGAAAGAAATCGAAGCCGCTGAATTCGCCGAGCCCGCGGATCGCCGGACGGTTGGAGACGAACACCTGCGCGTTGTGGATCTTCTTTTGGATGGCGTTGTTGGCCCAGTCGACGAACTGATCCGCGGTCTGCTTGCGGTCGCTCCAGTTGACGAGGTGAATGAAGGCTCGGCCGGAGTTCTCGGAATTACCTGCGAAACCGGAGCCCGCCACCTGGAAAACATCGTGTGCGGCGGGATCGCCCATGATGATGTGGTACACCTGCTGCAGCACCTTCTCGGTTCGCTGTATGGTCGCTCCCGCGGGCAGCTCGATGCTCGCGATCACATCGCTCTGATCCTCTTCGGGGACGAAGCTGCCCGGGAGCTTGACGAAGAGGAGCACGCCGATCGCCAGCATGACGGCATAGACCGCCATCCACCGTGGCAGGTGGGTCACGGACTGAAATACGCGCCGGACATAGGCCGCGCGCGTACCCTCGAAGGCACTGTTGAACGCGCGGAATACGAAGTTCGCCTTCAAGTGCTCCGGCCGAAGGAGCGTTGCGCAGAGTGCGGGGGTCCAGGAGAGCGCGAAGAACGCCGAGAACATGATCGACAGCGCGATGGTGAGGGCGAACTGCCGATAGATCACCCCGGTGCTGCCGGTCTGCATCGCGCTCGGAATGAATACCGCGGCGAGCACCAGCGTGATGGCCACGATCGCGCCGCTGATCTGGCGCATGGCCTTGCGCGAGGCCTCCTTCGGCGGCAGATGCTCCTCGCGCATGATGCGATCGACCGCTTCCACCACCACGATGGCATCGTCCACGACGATGCCGATGGCGAGCACCATGGCGAAGAGCGTCAGCTGATTGATCGAGTACCCGAGCGCATAGGCGCCGGTCAGCCCGCCGAGCAGCGCCGTCGGCACGACCAGCATCGGGATCAGCGTGGCGCGGAAGTTCTGCAGGAAGATCAGCATCACGAGAAACACGAGCCCGATCGCCTCGACGAGCGTCCACATCACATCGTGGATCGCCGCCTTGATGAACAGCGTCTCATCGACGGGTGCAAACCAGGTGACGCCGGGGGGAAAGGACTTCTGCAGCCTCGCCATCGTGGCGTCCACCGCCTTCATCACCTGCAGCGCGTTGGCATCGGGCAGCGTCTGAATGCCGAAGGCGGCCACGGGAGTCGAGTTCACCGTGGAGGCGAAGGAGTAGTTCTGCAGTCCGACTTCGACCTTGGCCACATCGCCGAGCCGCACGGAAGTTCCGTTGGCGTTGGTGCGCAGCAGGATGTTCCTGAACTGATTGGCCGAGGTGAACTCGCCCTGCGTGGTGACGGTGGCGGTGGTCTGCTGGCCCTCGACCGCAGGGGCCGCGCCGATCGAGCCGGCGGCGACCTGGATGTTCTGCGACTGCACGGCATTCAGGGCATCGGAAGCCGAGAGGCCGTAGGCATGGAGCAGATCCGGGTTGAGCCAGATGCGCATGGCGAAGCCGGAGCCGAACTGATTGGCGGAACCCACCCCGGGTATGCGCTCGATCTGATCGAGAATGCGGGAAGACACCAACTGGTTGAGCTGCGCCGGGCTCGGGCCGCCGGGCCCGGAGCGCAGCGCGAGGGCCGCCAGGAAGCCGGTGCTCGACTTGAAGACGTGCACGCCCTGTTGGACCACTTCCGCGGGCAGCAGCGGATCGGCCAGCGCCACCTGATTCTGCGTCTGCACCGCGGCGATGTCGGGATTCGTGCCGCTCGCGAACGTGAGAGTGATCTGCGACTGACCGAAGCTCGACTGGGAAGTGAAATAAAGCAGATTGTCGATGCCGGTGAGCTGCTGCTCGATGACCTGGGTGACCGTCTGCTCTACCGTATTGGCGTTCGCGCCCGGATAGCTCGCGCTGACGACGACCTGCGGCGGGGCGATGTCGGGGTAGGCGTCGCTCGGCATGCGCGTGACGGCGATGCCGCCCAAGAGCATCACGAGCAGTGCGATGACCCAGGCGAAGACCGGCCGGTCGATGAAAAACTGCGGCACTCGCGACTCCTAGCGATTTGCGTCCGCAGAGACCCCGGATATACCGCGCGTCCCTGCACTGGGGAGGGCCCCGGATGCCGCCGCGCTCTTCGTCCTGGCGGGCGGCTGCTCGACGGCCGCGACTTTCGAGCCGGGGTGGGCGCTCTGCAGGCCCGCGACGATGATGCGATCGCCCGCCGCAAGGCCGCTCGAGACGATCCAGTCGATGCCCGAGGCCCCCTCGGTCTCGACGCGGTTCATGGCGACCGTGCTGTCGGGACCGACGGTGAGGACGTAGGCTTCGCCCTGTGCGTCGCGCTGCAAAGCAACCTGAGGCACGAGAAAGGCGTGATTCGCGATCGCCACGGTGAGAGTCAGGTTGACGAACATTCCCGGCAACAGGCTGTGATTCGGGTTGGGGATGATGCCGCGCAGCGCCGCGGTGCCGGTGTTCGGATCAATAGTGGCGGCGCGAAAGTCGAGCGTACCCGGTAGGCCGTAGGGCGTGCCGTCGGGCAGCGTGAGCTGCACCTTCGCATCGCTCCCGGTCGCGGCCGTGACGCGACCCGCCTGCTCCAGGCTCGAGAACTCCTCGATCTGCGTCGAGGGCTCGTCGAAGTTGACGTAGATCGGATCGAGCTGATCCACGGTGGTAAGGAGCGTCGGTGTGCCCTGGCCCACCAGGGCTCCCTCGGTCACCTGCTGCTCGCCGGCGATGCCCGCGATGGGTGAGATGACGTTGGTATAGCCGAGGTTGATGCGGGCACTCTCGACGTTCGCCTCCGCCTGCTTCACGGCCGCGGCCGTGGAGCGCTCGGCCGCCTGGTCGGTGTCGAGCTGCGACAGCGAAACGAGATGACTCGAGATGAGCTCCCGGTCGCGCTGGGCAGTGACGTGCGCGTTGGCGGCGTTCGCCCTCGCCTGGGCGAGGGCCGCTTGCGCGGCATCGAGCGCCGCCCGGTAGGGAGCCGGATCGATCTCGAACAGCGGCTGCCCCGCCTTGACCTCGGAGCCTTCCTTGTAGAGCCGCTTGAGGAGCACACCCGACACGCGGGCCAGGACGTTGGCCTCGCGATAGGCCGAGAGCCGCCCCGTGAAGCTGCGTGCGAGCGGTACGTCCTGCGGCTCCACCCTGAGCACGGTGACCGGCGAGGGCGCCGCCGCGGCTTGCGGCGAGACCTTGCCCGAGGAGCCGCAGGCCGTGAGCGAGGCGGCGGCCGCCACGAGCCAGGCGCCGCAAATCGGCCTCTTAAGAGTTCTTGACAAACACATCGGAAGAATGAGAAAAAATAACTGCCACAGCAGTGACCATCGCGGCAGTAGTCTCGCGAGCAGCAATCTTACCGGCGACGTCCTCAATAGCAAGCAATGGTCGATAACCCGACAGGTTCGCGCGGCAGGAGCCGCAGCCCGGGCGCGACGGCGCGGGCTCAAGCCCGCTTCGCACCGCCCCGGCCGCGCTCCATCAAAGCCGAGCGTGCGCCCGAGGCCCATCCCCCGGAAGAGGTACCCGGCGTGCGCACTCTCATCACCCGCGCGCGCGGCTCGCTCCTCGCAAGCTTCGATACCGAGCTCGAGCCTTTCGGTGTGACCGGTGCCCAGTTCGAGGTACTGAAGAACCTCGCGGGCAGCGGCGCCCAGACCGCCGCGAGCCTCTGCCGGGCGCTGCACCAGGACACGGGCTCGATGACGCGAATGCTCGATCGGCTGCAGGAGAAGGGGCTCGTGAGTCGGGAGCGCGACACCAGCGACCGTCGGCTGGTGTTCCTGCGCCTGACCGCTGCCGGGGAGAGTCTCATCCCCAAGATCCACCCGATGCTGCGGCGGGCATTGCGGCGGCACCTCGCGGGCTTTACTCCCGAGGAGATCGAGAGTCTGAAGCGATATCTCAGCCGCTTGATCGATAACGGAGAGCGGGACCACAGCCTCCGACTTTAACCCGTGCCCTCGGCGGCGTGGACCACGTAACCACCTGACTTCTCATCACGCTCGATCGCGAGCAAGTGGCGCTGCGCCGCTTCCTCGAGCAGCTTGTTGAAGGAGCGAAAGCCGTAATAGCTCTCGTTGAATCCCGGCCGGCGGCGCTTCAGAGTCTGCTTCACCATCGAGCCCCAGATCCTGTCTTCCGCGCCGCGCTCCGCGAGCAGCGCATCGAGTGTCGCGAGCACGAGGTCGAACGCCTCCTGCTTGCGGTCCTCCTCGAGATGCCCGTGCTCGGCGTCCTTCGCCTCGGGGGTGCCGTGCGCACTGTCCGCCGCATGGGCCCTCTTGCGGGGCGCTCGCCGCGGCTTCTGCTGCTCGCGCACCAGGTCGTCGTAGTAGATGAATTCGTCGCAGTTGGCGATGAGGAGGTCGGAGGTCGAGTTCTTCACGCCAACGCCGATCACTCCCTTGTTGTTCTCCCGCAGCTTGCTCACGAGCGGCGAGAAATCCGAGTCGCCGCTGATGATGACGAAGGTATCGACGTGCGGCTTGGTGTAGCAGAGGTCGAGCGCGTCGACCACCATGCGGATATCGGCGGAGTTCTTGCCCGACTGCTTGACGTGCGGAATCTCGATCAGCTCGAAGCCCGCATGGTGCATCCCGGCCCGCAGATCCTTGTAGCGCTCCCAGTCGCAGTAGGCCTTCTTGACGACGATCGAGCCCTTCAGCAGCAGTCGCTCGAGCACCCGTGTGATGTCGAACTGGGCATAGCGGGCATCGCGTACGCCGAGCGCGATGTTCTCGAAGTCGCAAAAGAGCGCGAGGTTGGCGTCATCGGCGGCGCTTGACATGGTGTCCGTAGGATACCACTTCACGCGGTGAGCGCCGCATCCTGGCGCTCGGCGCGCTTGCGGTCCTGCCCCTTCAGGAAGCGCTTGCGCAGGCGGATGGAGTGCGGTGTGACCTCGACCAGCTCATCGTCGGCGATGAACTCGACGGCGTACTCGAGGGTGAGCGCGATCGGCGGGGTGAGCAGAATGGCATCGTCCTTGCCGGCCGCCCGGATGTTGGTGAGCTTTTTGGTCTTGATGGGGTTCACCACGAGGTCGTTGTCGCGGCTGTGGATGCCGACGATCATGCCCTCGTAGAGCTTCTCGCCGGGGCCGACGAAAAGCCTGCCTCGCTCCTGCAGGTTGAAGAGGGCATAGGCGACGGCCTCTCCTTCCTCGTTGCTCACCAGCACGCCGTTGTGGCGATCGGGGATCTCACCCCTCACCGGTGCGAAGCCATCGAAGATGTGGCTCATGAGCCCGTTACCGCGGGTGAGCGTCATGAACTCTCCCTGAAAGCCGATCAGCCCGCGCGCGGGCACGCGGTAGTCGAGGCGCACCCGTCCGTTGCCATCGACCGCCATGTCGGTCAGCTCCGCGCGGCGGCTGCCGAGCGCTTCCATCACCGGACCCTGATACGCATCATCCACATCGACCGTGAGTGCCTCGTAAGGCTCGTGCACCTCGCCGTCGACCACGCGCGTCAACACCTGCGGCCGTGACACCGCGAGCTCGTAACCCTCGCGGCGCATGTTCTCGATGAGGATGGTCAGATGCAGCTCGCCGCGGCCGGACACGCGCAATACATCCGGCTCCTCGGTATCCTCGACGCGCAGAGCGACGTTGCTCTGCAGCTCTCGATAGAGTCGCTCGCGCAGCTGCCGGCTGGTCACGAACCTGCCTTCCCGGCCCGCGAAGGGCGAGGTGTTCACCTGGAAGTTCATGGCAAGCGTGGGCTCATCGACGCGGATGGGCGGCAGGCCCTCGGCGGCCTGGCTGTCACAGACGGTGAGCCCGATGTTCACCCCTTCCACGCCGGTAATCGCGACGATGTCCCCGGCGGTCGCTTCCTCCACGGGACGGCGCTCGAGCCCGGTGAAGGTGAGCACCTGGCCGATCTTGCCCGGGCCGCGGTCCTCCTCGCCGTAGCGCAGCACGACCGCCTGGCCGGGCCGCACGGAGCCGCGGCGGATGCGACCGATGCCGATGCGGCCGACGTAGCTGTTGTAATCGAGCGTCGAGATCTGCAGCTGCAAGGGCAGGTCCGAATCGGCAGCGGGCGGCGGCACGTGGGTGAGGATCGCCTCGAAGAGCGCCGACATGTCGGGACGGCGCTCGAGGTGATCGGTGCCGGCCCAACCCTGGAGCGCCGAGGCATAGATGACCGGAAAGTCGAGCTGCTCGTCACTGGCCCCGAGCCGGTCGAAGAGCTCGAAGGTCTGATCCACCACCCAGCCGGGGCGCGCGCCGGGGCGGTCGATCTTGTTGACCACCACGATCGCCTTGAGACCAAGAGCGAGCGCTTTGCGGGTGACGAAGCGCGTCTGCGGCATCGGCCCTTCGACCGCGTCGACGAGGAGCAGCACGCCGTCCACCATCGACAGCACGCGCTCGACCTCGCCGCCGAAGTCCGCATGCCCGGGGGTGTCGACGATATTGATGCGCGTGCCGCCATATTCGATGGCGCAGTTCTTGGCGAGGATGGTGATGCCACGCTCGCGCTCGATGTCATTCGAGTCCATGACCCGCTCCGTCAGCTTCTCGTGCGCCGCGAAGGTGCCGGATTGACGGAGCAGGCAATCGACCAAGGTGGTCTTTCCATGGTCGACGTGCGCGATAATCGCGATGTTGCGGATCGGGCGGTTCATGGGGACGGAGGGGGCGGCGCAGTCCGCGCTGTGCAAAGACTCTCAAGTATATCAGGAGCCCGCGCCGGCCAGTATGATCCCCGCCATGCTCAAGCTGACCGGTGCGCCCCGCGGGCAGGCGCTGATCGACGCCTGCCACGGCAGGTCGATCGACCTGCTGCACAGGAACCTCACACCGGCGGGCATACTCGCCGCCTCGGCCGGGCCGCGCGCGCGACGGCGGGGCTACACCGCCATATTCGGGCGCGATGCGGCCATCTGTGCGATCGGCATGGCGCTCTCCGGGGACCGGGAGCTCGAGCGCGCGGCCGCGGCAGGTCTCGAGACGCTGGCCGACCATCAGGCTGCGAACGGACAGATCCCGAAGTTCGTCGACATGCAAGCGCGCGAGGGTTTCCCGAGGCACTCGCACCGGCGGGGGCGGGACTCAGCGGATTTCTGGTACCTCGGTTGCATCGACGCGACTCTCTGGTGGCTGCTCGCGCGCGACTTCCTCGAGCGCCGTGCACCGCTGGCACGCCGACAAGATCGCAGGAGCGAGTTTGGACGGCCAATGCCGGCCCGGAAGGGCTCGGCGCAGGGAGGGGGCCGAGCAACGCGCGCGCGGGGAGTCGAGCGTGCGCTGCAGTGGCTTCTGGCGCAGGAGCATCAGCGCTTTTTTCTGCTGCAGCAGAACGAGGCGAGCGATTGGGCGGACATCATGCCCCGCTCGGGCTTCGTGCTCTACAGCAACGCGCTGTGGTATGCCGTCAAGCGCCGCTACGGGTTGGATCGCGCCGAGGAGACGCGTGAGAACTTCAACGGCCTCTTTCACCCGTTCTCCGCCGGCCTGGCTCGCTATCGGCGGGCGCGTCTTCTCAACGAGTATGTGCTGCGCCGGGCTCGCAACCGGGACTTGTATCTGAGCTTCGTCAACTTCTCGTTCTTCGGCGAGGACGGCGATGTGTTCGGCAACCTGCTCGCCGTGCTGTGCGGTCTCGCCAATCCTGCCGCGAGCCGCCGTACCCTCGATGCGCTGCAGCGGGCGCGGGTGAGCCGCCTCTATCCCGTGCGCGTCGTCACCCGTCCGATCCGACGGCGCAGCGCCCTATGGCGTCCCTACATGGCTCGCCACCGGCAGAACGAGGTCTGGCAATACCACAATGGCGGCATCTGGCCGATGGTCGGCGGCTTTTGGGTCGCCGCGCTCGCCGCCGCCGGCCGGCTGCCCGAGGCGCGGCTCGAGCTGGAAAAGCTCGCTCGGGCGTGCGCGCTGCGAAACTGGGGTTTCGCCGAATGGCTGCATGGCACCAACGCCCGCCCCCGCGGCATGCCCGGCCAGTCCTGGAACGCCGCCGCATTTCTCATCGCTGAGCGCGCCATGGCCGAGAAGCGCAACGTCCTATTTCAGTAGGCTATTGGATTCGGGCCGCGGCGCCCCCAGAGTGATGCCCGAATGTCAGTCGCTTCCCCAGGGCGCCTTCGCGCCCATCCTGCCGCCGCACCCGAGCAGCTCACTCTACGCGGGTTTTTCGGCGTATTCCGCTACAGCCGGCGCGCCATCGAGCTGGTCTGGAGCACCAATCGCGCGCTCACCGTCGTCTTGGCGTGCCTCACCCTCGTCGCCGGAGTGCTGCCGGCCAGCGTTTACTACGTTACCGCGCTGATCGTGGATGCCGTGCTCGCCGCGATCCACGCCGGCGGCGTCAATACCCAACGCGTCATCGGGCTCGTCGTGCTCGAAGGGATTCTCGTCGCCACCGTCGCCGCCGCGCAGCGCGGCCTTTCACTCGCACAGTCGCTGTTGCGGGTGCAGCTCGGCCAGCGTGTCAACGAGATGATCCTCGAGAAGGCGCTCACCCTCGAGCTGCGGCATTTCGAGGACTCCGAGTTCTATGACAAGCTGACACGCGCCCGCCGCGAAGCCTCCAGCCGGCCTCTCAGTCTCGTCACCCGTACCTTCGGACTCGCGCAAAACGGCATCCAACTTGTCAGCTACGCCGTACTGCTCGCGCACTTCTCGCCGTGGGCGGTCGCAGTCCTCCTGCTCGCGGGCCTGCCCGCCTTCATCTCGGAGGCGAAGTTCTCAGGGGATGCGTTCCGCCTCTTCCGCTGGCGCTCGCCCGAGACGCGCATGCAGACCTACCTCGAGACCGTGCTCGCGCGCGAGGATCACGCCAAGGAGGTGAAGCTATATGGCCTGGGGCCGCGGCTCCTCGCGCGCTATCGCGAGATCTTTCGCACCTTGTACGAGGAGGATCGCGCGCTGACGGTGCGTCGCGACGCATGGGGTTTCGGTCTGGGTCTCAGCGCCACCCTGACCCTGTATGGTGCATATGCGTGGATCGCGATCAGCACCGTGAGGCGGGCGATCACCCTGGGTCAGATGACGATGTATCTCGCGCTCTTCCGCCAGGGACAGTCGGCCGTGTCGGCAATGTTGTCGGCCGTCAGCGGCATGTACGAGGACAATCTTTATCTCTCCACGCTGTATGAGTACCTGGAGACAGAGGTGCCATCGCCCGCCGGCACCGTCGTGCGTGGGCCGCAGCCGCAGGATGGTGTCCGGTTCGAGAATGTGAGCTTCACGTATCCCGGCGCGCAGAGCCCCGCGCTCGAGGACGTCACGCTGCACTTGATGCCCGGTACGAGCCTTGCCCTGGTGGGCGAGAACGGCTCCGGCAAGACGACGCTCATCAAGCTGTTGACGCGGCTCTACGCGCCGACGAGCGGCCGCATCCTTCTCGATGGCGAGGACCTCGCGAGCTTCGAGGAAGGCTCGCTACGCGAGCGGATCGGCGTGATTTTCCAGGATTTCACCCGCTACCAGATGCGGGTTGGCGAGAACGTCGGTGCGGGCGATGAGCGCTACTTCGATCACGAGGAGCGTTGGCGCGAGGCGGCGGCCAAGGGGAGGGCGAGCGATTTCATCGAGACGCTGCCCCAGGGCTATCACACCCAGCTCGGCAAATGGTTCCAGGACGGCCGCGAGCTCTCCGGCGGACAATGGCAGAAGGTGGCGTTGTCGCGCGCCTTCATGCGCACCCGCGCCGACATCCTGGTGCTCGACGAGCCGACCGCGGCCATCGACGCGCAGGCGGAGGCCGAAGTGTTCGAGCATTTCCGGCAGCTCGCGCGCGAGCGCATCACGATCCTCATCTCGCACCGCTTCTCGACGGTGCGCATGGCCGATCAGATCGCGGTCCTCGATGGCGGCCGCATCGTGGAGCACGGCAGCCACGAGGAGCTGATGCGTCTCGATGGAACGTACGCGCGTCTCTTCACGCTGCAGGCGCGCGGCTACCGCTGAGGCTGGCCCTTCTCGGCCGCGCGTTGCTCGCGCAGGTCCCGTTGCATGCGAAGGTAATCGACCGGTTGTATGGTCTTGATCATGCACCTCCAGCCCTGGGCTTTGACCGCGTCGAAATGCGCATAAACGGTGTCGCCGCTCGAGGTGAGTCCGATCCGCTGAGCGAACATCAAATCGACGCAGGGATGAAAAACGGTGATGAGGTAGGCATCGTTGATGTCCGTCCATACGACGAGCTGGTCGGAGGAGATCGGCTCCCAGCCGTTGTAATGCGTGAGCCAGGTGAAGTGATCGATCGGCTTCCCGGCGTAGGCCTCGAAGCGGCTGCGCTCGGCCGCCTCGCGCTGCTTGAGCGGAATGCCGGAGCAGGAGGCGAGGAGGGCGGCGCCGAGGAGCAGCCAGGCGCCCCGAAGACGGGATCTTGAGCATGACATGAGATGGGCTCCATCTATCTGGCGGAACTATGAAACGCCCGATGTCCGCCGCCGTTGACCCGAGGCCGCTCTCAAATCCCGCTCGTCAGCAGCGCGACCGGGAATGACCGCAGAGCCGTTGCCGCACTGATCGCCGGCCGTCCCTCGGCCCCGATCCGCGGCACCGGCGCACCGTCCAGCACACCGCGCAGCGGCGTATCGGCATCAGGCGGCAGCTGCACCGCGGTGTCCTGCCAAACGTCCGGGCCGAGGGGCGGGCGCCAATGGTCACCGGCCGCGCTGCCACCGCCCATGAGCTTCAGATACAGGCGCGGGGCGAGTACCACCGCGAGTCTCCCCTCCAGCCGGCGCGCAAATGCACAAAGGTGCGGGCTGCGCCGTCCCATCACCTTGAGTGGCAGGTATTCCCCGCGCTCGAACAATTCCGGGTCGCGACGCCTGAGCTCGAGCGTCCTCGCATGGAGATAGAGCTTGCAGCGCGGGTCGAGGATGTTTTGGGCGAGCTCCTGCGCGAGCGGGCCCTCGGCCGCAGCGCTCGCCAGCGCTGCAAGCCGCCGCCGCCGCCCCTCGTAGTCGATCGCTCGGCGGTTGTCCGGGTCGACGAGCGAGAAGTGCCAGATCTCGTTGCCCTGATAGATGTCGGGAACACCTGGAGCGGTGAGCTTCAGCAGCGTTTGCGACAAGCCGTTCAGCAACCCGAACCGTACGACCCGCTCGTTGAAAGCGCAGAAGTCGCTCAGGAAGAGATTCGCCTCGCGATGCTCGAGCAACGCGCGCACGAATTGACTGAGCGCGTCCTCGTACTCCACATGGGTGAGCGCCCAGCTCGTATGTGCCTTGGCCTCCCGCGCGGCCTTGAGCATGTAGGCCTCGATGCGCTCGCGGTAGGCGTCGAGGCCGGCTTCGTCCGGCTTCTCGAGCGGCCAGGTGCCGATCAGCGTCTGATAGAGCAGGTACTCGTCATCGGGTGCGGGCGCGGGCAGGCCGCCGACCTCGCGCCGGCGCGTGCGGTTCATGCGACGCCACCGAGTCACCGCCTGGCGCCACACGGCGGGCATTTCCGACAGCACGCCGATGCGCGCGCGCACATCCTCCGATCGCTTGGTATCGTGCGTGGAGGTCGTGAGCATCTCGTTCGGCCAATGTCGGGTGCGATATAGAGCATCGGTGTGGAAGGCGCGGACGCTCGCGCCGTACAGATCGGGCTCGCCGCCGACCTCATTGAGCGAGACCAGGCGGTTGAAGCGATAGAGCGCCGTATCCTCGATGCCTTTCGCGGTGATGGGAGCGGTGATCTGCTGGAACTTCATCGCGAAGCGGCGCGTGCGCTCGCGCGCGCTCTGGCCCTGGGCAGGGAGCTCGAGGAGCAACGCGCTGCGCACGAAATCGAACACCGGCCGCTCGACCGAGGTGCCTCGACGGCGCGCCGCCGCGATCGCCCAGTCGATGTAACGGCGGTCGCTCCCGGAGACGGTGTCGATCACGTAGGTCCGGTAGACCGGGAAGCAGGCGATGATCTCGGCGAGCGCTCGCCACAGGCTGGCGAGCGTGAAGTCGCGTGTCCGTCTGTCGCCGTGGGCGATGCGCGCGAGGAGGTTCGCGGCCATGTTGAGCTCGGAGGCCAGTGCCTGGCGCAGCACGCGGTGCTGGCACTGGTGGGTGATGTCGGGCCAATGCCGCGCCTCGCCGATGAAGGATCGGTAGATCCTGCCCATGCGGCCTTTGCTGCCGGCATCGATGAGCAGTCGATTCACCACGTTGGCGAAGTGATAGCCGGTCTCGCCATCGACCGGCCAGTCGGCCGGCAGCCGCTCGAAGGAGGCGGTGATCTTCTCGACCACCAGATACACCGAACGGCCACCGGCTCCGGCGTTCGTGGCACGCTCGATTCTCTGCCGCAGCCGCCGTAGATAGCCGAGCGGATCGTACAATCCGTCGACGTGGTCGATTCGCAGCCCATCGAGCGCGTGCGACCCGATGAGCTCGAGTACCAGGCGGTGCGTCGCCTCGAACACGGCCTCGTTCTCGATGCGCAGCGCCGCGAGATCATTGACATCGAAGAACCGGCGATAGTTGATGTCATCGGAGGCAACCCGCCAGTATGCGGGCCGAAACGCCTGCGCCTCGAGCAAATCATGCAGCGGGTCGAAGCTCGAGGGCTCGGCCGGGTCACCCGCGAGCCCGGCGAGCGCCTGCTCGAGCGCGGCCGACACGCCGCTATTCGTGGCGGCGAGGGCGGCCAGCGCCCGCTTGTGGGCTTCCTTGTCGCGGTTGCGTTCGGTGATCTGCTCGGGCGTGGGTCCCCGACGGTCGGGCAGCGCGCCGAAGAGGCGTCGGAGCTTCTCGAGCTCCGCATTGCGCTCGATGGCGAGCACCGCATCGAGGATGCGCGGATAAGTGCGCGGATCGAGCGGCAGACGATGCTCGTGGTAATGGATCGCGAAAGATCCGAGCGCGCGCTCGAATTCCAACCTGAGCTCCCCGCGCTCGAGCACGACGCCGTAGGGGTCGGCGAGCACCGGCACCAGCACCTTGTCCGTCAGCGCCGCGTTGACGGGATTCCAGTCGATGTCGAAATAGTCCGCGTAGACCGAGGCCTGCCCGTTCTCGAGCACATCCATCCACCAGGCGTTGTCCGCGCCCATGACCCCGACATGATTCGGCACGATGTCGAGAATGTGGCCCATGTCGTGGGCCCGCAGCGCCGCGACGAGCCGGTCGAAGTCCTCGCGGCTGCCGATTTCCGGATTGAGGGAGTTGTGATCGACCACGTCGTAGCCGTGGGCGCTGCCGGCGCGGGCGCGGAAATAGGGCGAGCAGTAGACGTGGCTGATCCCTAAGGCTGCGAGATAAGGCAGCACCGCGGTCAGGTCTTTGAAAGTGAAGCCCGCGTTGAGCTGCACGCGGTACGTGGCGCGCGGACTTCGCGGGACGTTAGCGGGCGCCACGGCTGCGCTCGAGGAGCCACGTGACGCTCCACGGCGCCAGCTCGTTGCGGCTGAGGGCCGCCCGGATGCCGGGATGAGTCGAGAAGATCATGCGACCGGCCGGCCGGCCGATGACCGGTGCCGAGGTTTCCTTCAAGTTGGCGAGCAGGTGCAGCACACCGTCATCGCGCAGCCGCCAGTCGACCGCGAAGGCGCCCCCCGGATCGAAGGCGACGCACGCGCCGCCGATGATCCGCGGCAGAAGCGGCACGATGTCGCGCCGGCGGATAGCCAGGAGGCGTCGATAATGATCGAACATCCTCGCATGTGGTGGCTCGGCGAGGAGGCTCCAATCCAGATGCGCCGCGGCGAAGGTCGCCGCGGCGCACGGGTCGGGTATGGAGCCCTGGAAATGCGCGAACTCGCGCAGGCGTCCCTGGCGCACTTTCCGGGCGAGCTCGGGCTCGAAGTCGCAGAAGTAAGGAAAGGGCTCGGGCGCCGCCCACTCCTCGCCCATGAAGAGCATCGGCGGGGAAGGAGCCAGCAGCAGCACCGCCACCGCCGCGCGCAGCGCTTCGGGGCGGGCAAGCTGCGTCAGCCGCTCGCCGCGCGCGCGGTTGCCCACCTGATCGTGATTTTGCAGGAAGTTGACGAACGACGAGGGCGGCAGATGCGAGCTGCGCTCGCCGCGCGGAGCGCCGAGATGGCGAGAGCTCTCCCCTTGGTAGACGAACCCTTCGGCGAGCGAGCGGCAAAGCAGCGAATGGGGGCGCGCCTGATAGTCCTCGTAGTAGCCGTGGGACTCGCCGGTGAGGAGCACGTGCAGGCAATGGTGGCAGTCATCGTTCCACTGCGCATCGAAGCTGTTGGAATCACCGGGGGGGCCGAGCCACCGCGCCTCGTTACGGAGATTCTCGAGCACCAGATACAGCGGCCGCTCCCGGTCCGGCCCCTGCCGCGCGGCGTGCGCGATCTCGGTGAGGAGGTGCGGCTCGCCCGCGTCGAATATCGCGTGCACGGCATCGAGCCGCAATCCGTCGAGGTGGTACTCCTCGAGCCAGTAGAGCGCGTTGTGGATGAAGAAGTCCCGTACCTCTCGCGCCGCGCCCACCGGAGCCTCTGAGGCTCGGGACCGCTCGAAATCGATGGCGGCCCCCCAGGGCGTCGCGTGCCGCTCGGTGAAGAACTGCGGCGCGTAAAGGTGAAGAAAATTGCCCTCCGGCCCGAAATGGTTGTACACGACATCGAGCATCACCGCGATTCCGTGCGCGTGCGCGCTGCAGATCAGAGACTTGAGATCCTCGGGCGAGCCGTAGGCCGAGGCCGGCGCATACGGCAACACGCCGTCGTATCCCCACCCGCGCGTGCCCGGAAACTCGGCGATCGGCATGAGCTCGATCGCCGTCACCCCGAGCCGCTGCAGATGCTCGAGTTTGCCGGGGATGGCCGCGAACGTGCCCTGCGGCGTGAAGGTACCGACATGGAGCTCATAGACCACCGATTCCCGCCACGGCCTGGCCCGCCAGTTCGCATCCGTCCACTCGAAAGCTTCGGGGTCGACGACCTCGCTCGGTCCGTGAACCGATTGCGGGTTGCGGCGCGAGGCCGGATCGGGTACCAGCGCCTCGCCGTCGATGCGATATCGGTAGCGACTGCCGGCGCGTGCCGCGTCGGTCGCGAGCTCGAATATTTCCCAGGGCGTCTCGCAGCCGCGACCGAGGGTCTCGCAGGTGTCAGTGGGTGCCGTACGCTTCATCGGCAGGAGCTTCGGTGGCCCCCCGGGTGATTCCAACACCAACTCCACGCCGCGCGCTGCCGGTGCCCACAGGCGAAAGCGCACCCGCCCATCGGGCAGCACCTGCGCTCCGAAGGGCATCTCGTGCCGCCGCCGGCTCATCGGTAGGCGGTCTCCCGCAGCAGCGCGAGCGAGCGCCCCTGCAGCGCATAAGGGGCGCCCTGCTCGAGGCGCCGCTGCGCGAAGGGATCGGCGGCGGCGGTGTCGAGCACGGTCCACCACACCTTCTGCGCGAGCGGCTCGGGAAGCTGGAACGGGATCGGCTCATGGTGGGCGTTACACAGCACCATGAAGTTGTTGTCCGTCACCAGGCGCCCGCGCCAGTCGCGTCGCTCGATGGCCGCTCCGGCCAGATAAAGTCCCAGGCAGCGCGCGAACGGCACGCTCCACTCCTGCGCCGTCATCTCGCGCGCGTCCGGGCTCAGCCAGATGATCTCCCGCGAACCGTCCGCGGTAACCGTATCGCCCTGGAGGAAGCGTCGGCGGCTGAAGACCGGGTGGCGGCGGCGCAGCGTGATCAGCCGGCAGGTGAACTCGAGGAACGCCTGCCGCTCGGCATCGAGCTCCCAGTCGAGCCAGGAGAGCTCGTTGTCCTGACAGTAAGCGTTGTTGTTGCCGAGCTGAGTGTGGCCGAGCTCATCGCCGCCGAGCACCATGGGCACGCCCTGCGAGAGCAGGAGCGTTGTCATGAGATTGCGCTTCTGCTGCGCGCGCCGCGCACGGATCGTCGGGTCCTCGGTCGGTCCCTCGGCGCCACAGTTCCACGACCGGTTGTCGTTGGCGCCGTCGCGGTTGTCCTCGCCGTTGGCCTCGTTGTGCTTGCCGTTGTAGCTCACCAGGTCTTCGAGCGTGAAGCCGTCGTGCGCGGTGATGAAGTTGATGCTGGCGTGCGGCTTGCGGCCGCTCGCCTCGTAGAGATCGGCGGAGCCGGTGAAGCGGCGGGCAAACTCGCCCATCATGCCCTCATCGCCCTTCCAGTAGGCGCGCGTGCTGTCGCGGTACTTGTCGTTCCATTCGTTCCAGCCCGGAGGGAAATTGCCGACCTGGTAGCCGCCGCTGCCGATGTCCCAGGGCTCGGCGATGAGCTTCACCTGCGAGAGCACCGGGTCCTGGCCGATGGTGTCGAAGAAGGAGCCCAGCCGATCGACGTCGTAGAGCTCGCGCGCGAGCGCGGAGGCGAGATCGAAACGGAAGCCATCGACGTGCATCTCCTGCACCCAGTAGCGCAGGCTGTCCATGATCAGCTGCAGCACGCGCGGATGCTGCAGGTTGAGGGTATTGCCGGTGCCGGTGAAATCCATGTAGTAGCGCGGGTTTTCCTGGGTCAACCGGTAGTAGGCGGCGTTATCGATGCCGCGCATCGAGAGCGTGGGTCCCAACTCGTTGCCTTCGGCCGTATGGTTGTAGACCACATCGAGGATCACCTCGATGCCGGCTGAATGCAGCGTCTTCACCATGGTCTTGAATTCGCTGATCTGCCCGGTGGCCGAATAGCGTCGCTCCGGCGCGAAGAAGCCGATGGTGTTGTAGCCCCAGTAGTTGCGCAGCCCCTTCTCGAGCAGCGTCCGGTCATCGACGAAGGCATGCACCGGCATGAGCTCCAGGGTGGTGATGCCGAGCCGGAGAAAATGCTCGATCATCGGCGCCGTCGCGAGCCCCGCGTACGTGCCGCGCAGCGGCGGCGGCACTTCGGGGTGGCGCATGGTCAGTCCGCGCACGTGCGCCTCGTAGATCACCGTGTCGTGCCAGGGAACCCGCGGCGGGCGGTCGTCGCCCCAGGTGAAAGCCGAGTCGGTCACGCGGCTCTTCGGCGTGCCGGCGGCACTGTCGCGCTTGTCGAAGGAAAGATCGCCCTTCGGAGCTCCCACCCGGTAGCCGAAGTGCGCATCGCTCCAAAGAAGCGCGCCTTCGAGGCGTTTGGCGTAGGGCTCGATGAGGAGCTTGTTGGGATTGAACCGCTGTCCCTGCTCCGGGCGATAGGGCCCATGGACCCGGTAACCGTAGAGCAGCCCCGGTCGGGCCTCGGGAAGATAACAGTGCCAGATCTCATCCGTGCGCTCGCGCAGCGCGATACGCTGCACCTCCTGCCGACCGGTCGGGTCGAAGAGGCAAAGCTCCACCTGGTCGGCGGCGGCGGAAAAGAGCGAGAAGTTGACACCTTCGCCGTCCCAGCTCGCCCCGCGAGGGTAGGGCTGGCCGGGCCAGATGGCGCCGATCTTCTGCGCTTCGCGCGGACTTGCGGCGCGCCGGGTGCTCGAAGTCTGATCCAAGACGCCTCCTTAAGCTCTCAGTGGGTGAAGCCGAGGAGGCTGTGCAGAGGAATGCGGGTCCACTCCGGGCGGTTGCCGAGCTCGTAGCGCGCCTCGTAGAGCGCCTTGTCCATCTCGAACAGGCTAAGAAGCGGGCGCATCTGCTCGAGCGAGCCATAGAGACCCGCGGCGCCCGCGATCTCGTCATAGCAGGTGATGAAGGTGCGGCGCGCCTCCTGCTCCCAGGCCTGAAGCTGCGGCTCCCACTTGCCGCAGTCATCACCCGCCTGCAGTGCGCAGCGCTCGAGCGCGGCCTGACGCGCATAGGCGAAGGAGCGCAGCATCCCGGCCACGTCGGTCAGCGGGCAGTGCTTGCGGCGGCGCTCGGCGAGCGTGCGCCCGGGCTCGCCCTCGAAGTCGACGATGACGAAGTCATTGCGTCTGAGCAGTACCTGCCCGAGATGGTAATCGCCGTGACGCCGGGTCTTCAGGCCCGCAGGCACGAGGGCCGTGCAGCCGGCGATGAGCTGCAACAGCTTCTCGCGCCGGGCGATGAGCGCCTCCGCGTCCGCCGCACCGGCGGGTGAAAGCTGCGAGCGCCGCTCCGAAAGCAGGGTCAGGGTGGCTTCCGCCGCGGCGCGCGCGGCCGCGCCCCAGGCGGCGACGTCCTCGGCCGCGATCGGCTCGGGCGCGAACGCCGGGTCGTCGGTGGGCTGCGCCAGCGCCCGGTGCAGCTCCGCCGTGCGGATCGCCAGCGTCCTCACGAGCGAGAGGTACAGGCCATGCGCGTCATCGAGCATTGGCACGCCGCTGCGGCGGTCCTCGAGGAAGCGAACGAGGTAGTCGACCGTATAGCTCCAGCCGTCGCCCTGGTTCGGCACGAACGCCTGCAGCAGCGCCATGGTGTAGCCGACCGAGTCGCGGCCGGTGTACTCCGCGGCGCCGGCGACCGGCACGATGTTGGGAAAACGGGCCGCCTCGGTGAGATAGCGGCCGATCTCGAGCTCCGGATTCAGACCGGGCTGGAGCTTGCGATAGATCTTGAGGAAGAGCCCGTCGCCGATCTTGAGCGTGGTGTTGCTGCTCTGCGCTCCCGTCGGGTTGACGGCGAGCTCCGCGGCCGGATCGCCCCGCAGCTCCGCGTACAGCGCCGTCGGCGTGAAGCGCACGCGGCCCTCCCGGGTGGGAAGCTCGGCCGAGGCGCCGATCGCATCGATGATGGCGCGCGCAAAGCCTTCGTCGGCGCAGGCATCCGCGAGCACGCCCACGGTCGCCTGTTGCCGCACGCGCGCGAGCGCCGCCGGCTGGAGTTTGCGCCAGCGCGCTTCCTCCGTGTCCTCGAAGGCGATCGCGAGCGGTACGAAGTAACGATCGGTCTGTCCGTGGCTTTCGACGCTGTAGATGCCGGCGAACCAGCGGGGCAGCGGGTCCTGGCGCTCGGCATGATCGAGCAGCCGCACGCTCGTGATCGGCGCGCCTTTGCCCGCGAACCAGCGCTGCTGCGCAAGATACTGCGGCACGATGCGACTCTCAAGCTGCGCGCGCAGCCGTGTTGCGAGCCCCGCGCGCCAGGCGGCGACCCGATCCGGAAAGAAGCTGTTCCAACCCTCGACCAGCACCAGTACCGGCAGGTCCTCGTGCGGCAGCCGCTCATCGTGCCACGAGGGCGGCGCCGCCTCGCGGCTCAGGCGAAACCAGTAAAAGCCATAGGCCGGGAGGGTGAGCAGATAAGGCAGCTCGCCCACCGGTGGGAACACCGAGCGGCCGAGGAGCTCGACCGGGATCGTGCCCTTGTGCTCGGCGAGATCGATTTCCGCGGGCTGTGCCGAGCGCGAAAGATTCGCCACGCAGAGGATCGTGTCGTCGGCGTACTGGCGCAGATACACCAGCACCTTGCGGTTGCCCGGACGGATGAAGCGCAGGGTGCCGCGGCCGAACGCATGCGAGGTCTTGCGTACCGCGAGCATGCGCCGCATCCAGTTGAGGAGCGAGGAGCGGTCGCGGGTCTGCGCCTCGACGTTGACCGCCTCGTAGCCGTAGATCGGGTCCATGATGGGCGGCAGATACAGCTGCTGCGGATCGGCGCGCGAGAAGCCGGCGTTGCGGTCCGGACTCCACTGCATGGGCGTGCGCACGCCGTTGCGGTCGCCGAGATAGAAGTTGTCGCCCATTCCGATCTCATCGCCGTAGTAGATGATCGGCGACCCCGGCATCGAGAGCAGGAGGCTGTTCATGAGCTTGATGCGCTCGGGATCGTTCTCCATGAGGGGGGCGAGGCGGCGGCGGATGCCGAGATTGAGCCGCGCGCGCGTGTCGGCGGCGTAGGCCTGATACATGTAGTCGCGCTCTCGGCTCGTCACCATCTCCAACGTCAGCTCGTCGTGATTGCGCAGGAAGATCGCCCACTGGCAGTTCTCCGGAATGTCCGGCGTTTGCTCCATGATCTCGACGATCGGATGCCGGTCCTCCTGGGCGATCGCCATGTACATGCGCGGCATCAGCGGGAAGTGATAGGCCATGTGGCACTCGTCGCCGTCGCCGAAGTAATCGCGCACGTCCTCGGGCCACTGGTTGGCCTCGGCAAGGAGCATCCGGTCCGGGTGCTTTGCGGCAATCACGCCGCGGATGCGCTTGATGATATCGTGGGTCTCGCGCAGGTTCTCGTTGTTGGTCCCCTCGCGCTCGACGAGATAGGGGATCGCGTCCAGCCGGAACCCATCGACGCCGTACCCGAGCCAGAACTCCATGATCCGGGTCACCGCCCGCACCACGTGCGGGTTGTCGAAGTTGAGGTCCGGCTGATGGCTGAAGAACCGGTGCCAATAGTAGGCCTTGGCCAGCGGGTCCCAGCTCCAGTTGGAGCTTTCGGTATCGCGGAAGATGATGCGCGTGCCGGCGTAGCGGTCCGCGGTGTCGCTCCACACGTAGAAGTCGCGCTTCGCCGAGCCGGCCGGCGCGCGCCGCGCCGCTTGGAACCAGGGATGCGCATCCGAGGTATGGTTGATCACGAGCTCGGTGATGACGCGCAGCCCCCGGCGATGGGCCTCGCGCACGAAATTGCGGAACTCGCGGCGCGTGCCGTACTGCGGATGGATGTTGTGGTAGTCGGCGATGTCGTAGCCGTCATCGCGCCCGGGGGAGGGATAGAAAGGCAGCAGCCAGATGGTGTTGACACCGAGCTCCTGGATGTAATCCAGCTTGCGCGTGATGCCGGCGAAGTCGCCGGTGCCGTCATCGTTGCTGTCGAAGAAAGCGCGGACGTGCACCTCGTAGATGACCGCGTCCTTGTACCAGAGGGGGTCGACGGCGAACGGCAGCGGCTCGAGGAGTGCGCTCATTTACACGCCAGAGATCACAAAAAATAATCGAAGTCCCGCTCGCTGCGCACCTTGCGGCGGATCCGGAACAGGTGCGCCGCGATGCCCGCGGGATCGAGCGCGACGTAGTTGCGCGGGCCACGCCAGAGGAAGCGCGCGCCGGAGAGGAGGTCGTCCATCTGGTAGGGCGCATCCGCGGGCAGTCCGAGCGCCGCGAGGTCGAGTTGCAGCCACCCGGCCTGCGCGTGGTGGGGATCGACGTTCACCACGACGAGCATCGAGTCCTCCCCGCTCGTCTTGCTGTAGGCGAGCAGCGCCTCGTTATCGAGCGCATGGAACCTCAGGCCGGCATCGGTCTGCAGCGCCGGGTTCTCGCGGCGGATGCGGTTGAGGCGCGTGATGAGATCCTTCAGGCTCGCCGGATCGTCGCGGTTCCACCAGCGCACCTCATACTTCTCCGAGTCCAGGTACTCCTCCGAGCCGCTCTCGCGCGGCCGGCTGTCCAGGAGCTCGAAGGCCGGCCCGTAGATCCCGAAGCTCGCGCCGAGCGTTGTCGCGAGAATGAGCCGAGTCACGAAGGCCGGCCGGCCGCCGAACTGCAGGTACTCGGTGAGGATGTCCGGCGTGTTGGGCCAGAGGCTCGGCCGGAAGAACTCGCACAGCGGCCGGGAGGTGATCTCGGTGAAGTACTCGACGATCTCGCGCTTGCTGTTGCGCCAGGGAAAGTAGTTGTACGACTGGGTGAAGCCGAGCTTGGCGAGCCGGTACATCACCTTTGGCCGCGTAAACGCCTCCGCGAGAAAGATCACTTCCGGATGCGCGCGGCGGATCTCGCCGATCACCCACTCCCAGAAGGCGAAAGGCTTGGTATGCGGGTTGTCGACCCGGAAGATGCGCACGCCCTGGGCGATCCAGAACTCGAACACGCTCTTCAGCTCCGCCCAGAGCGCTGGCCAGTCCTCGCACTCGAACCAGAAGGGATAGATGTCCTGGTACTTCTTCGGCGGATTCTCCGCGTACTGCACCGTGCCGTCGGGGCGTTTGAGGAACCACTGCGGGTGCTCGCGCACGTACGGGTGATCGGGAGCGCACTGGAAAGCGATGTCGAGAGCGATCTCCAGACCCAACGCTCCGGCGCTCGCGAGCAGCCGGCGGAAATCCTCGAGCGTGCCGAGACGCGGATGCACGTCCTTGTGCCCGCCCTCGCGGCTGCCGATCGCCCAGGGGCTGCCCGGGTCGGCGGGCGAGGCGCCCGTGCGATTGTTGGGGCCCTTGCGCTCGAGCTCACCGATGGGGTGGATCGGCGGCAGATAAAGGACATCGAAACCCATCGATGCCACATAGGGCAGGAGTCTTTCGACGTCCGCGAACGTGCCGTGCTCGCCGGGGCGCGCGGCGGCCGAGCGCGGAAACATCTCGTACCAGCTCGAGAACCGCGCCCGCTCCCGCTCGACTTCGATGGCGAGCGGCGGCTCGTGCCGCAGCACGAGCTCCCGATCGGGGCTGCGCCGCGCGAGCTCGTGCAGCGCCTCGCTTTGCGCAAGGAGCGCGCGCTCCTCGATCTGCCGCACCGGGTCGGCCAAAGCGTTGGCCCACTCGCGAAGGCTGCGCGCCTCGGGCTCGGCCACGCGGCCCGCGTGAGCGAGCGCCAGCGCCGCCCCCTGCTGCAATTCGATCTCGATGTCCTGACCCGCCTGATGCTTCTTCGCCAGGCCCCGCCGCCAGCTCTCGAGGTGATCGACCCACGCCTCGATGGTGAAGAGGTATCGGCCGAGGCTCTGGGCGGTGAACCGCCCCCGCCAGCGATCGTTGCCGAGAAAGCTCATCGGCGAGACGCGCCACTGGTTTTCGCTCTCGTGTCGATACAACACCGATGCGGCAACGGCATCATGGCCGTCGGCAAACACGTCGGCTTCCACCACGACGCCGTCACCCAGCACCCGCCGCGCGGGGAACCGGCCGCAGTCCACCTGCGGAATCACGCCTTCGATGACGACGCGCGCCTTGGTCATCCAGGCTTACCGCGAGGTCAGTCGGGTGTCAGGATGACGGCGGCGAGCGGCGGCAGCCGCAGCACGAGGGAGTGGGTGAGCCCATGTGACGGCAGCGGCGAGGCCTCGACCGCGCCGAAGTTGCCGATACCACTGCCGCCGTAATGCGTCGCGTCGCTGTTCAGCCGCTCGCGCCACCAGCCCGCCCGGGGCACGCCCACCCGATAGTTCTCCCGAGGCAGGGGTGTGAAGTTGCAGGCGATCAGGGCAACATCGTGCGCGCGCTGTCCCTTGCGCAGGTAGATGATCACGCTCTCATCGCTGTTGTTGCAGTCGATCCACTGGAAGCCATCGGGTGCGAAATCGCGCTGGAAGAGGGCGGGCGTCGCCCGATAAAGATGATTGAGGTCGCGCACCCAGCGGCGCAGCCCTTCGTGCAGCGGATACTGCAGCACGTGCCACTCCAGGCTCTCGTCGTGCTGCCACTCGCGCTTCTGACCGAACTCCCCGCCCATGAAGAGCAGTTTCTTGCCCGGGTGGCTCCACATGTAGCCGAAGAGCAGCCGCAGCGAGGCGAACCGCTGCCACTCATCGCCCGGCATCTTGCCGATGAGCGAGCCCTTGCCGTGCACCACCTCGTCATGCGAGAGCGGCAGCACGAAGTTCTCACTGAAGGCGTACCAGATGCTGAAGGTGAGCTGGTTTTGCTGGTACTTGCGGAACACCGGATCGGTCTGCAGGTACTTGAGGGTGTCGTGCATCCAGCCCATGTTCCACTTGAGACCGAACCCCAAGCCGCCGAGGTAAGTTGGCCGTGACACCATCGGCCAGGCGGTGGACTCCTCGGCGATGGTTTGCGTGTCGGGGTGGTCACGGTAGACGGCGAGGTTCAGCTGCTTGAGGAACTCCACCGCAGGCAGGTTCTCGTTGCCGCCGAAGCGGTTCGGAACCCACTCGCCGGCGCGCCGCCCGTAGTCGAGATAGAGCATCGAGGCCACGGCGTCCACGCGCAGCGCATCGACGTGATAGGTGTCGAGCCAGAAAAGCGCATTGCTCGCGAGGAAGTTGCGCACCTCGGCGCGGCCGTAGTTGAAGATCGCGCTGTTCCACTCCGGGTGAAAGCCCTGCCGCGGATCGGCGTGCTCGTAAAGATGGGTGCCGTCGAAGTAGGCGAGCCCGTGCTCGTCGCTCGGAAAGTGCGAGGGCACCCAGTCGAGGATGACGCCGATCCCCCGCTGGTGCAGGTGATCGACGAAGTACATGAAATCCTGCGGCGTGCCATAGCGGGCCGTCGGCGCGAAGTAGCCGGTGACCTGATAGCCCCACGACCCGTAGAACGGGTGTTCCATGATCGGCAGCAGCTCGACGTGCGTGAAGCCCATCTCCACGGCGTAATCGCCCACGGCATGCGCGAGCTCCCGGTAGGTGAGCGAGCGGTCGTGCTCTTCGGGGACGCGCCGCCAGGAGCCGGCGTGCAGCTCGTAGATCGACCAGGGGGCATCGTGCGAGTTGGCGCGGCCACGCGTGCCCATCCACTCGCCATCGCCCCACTCGTATGACAGGTCCCACACCACCGAGGCGGTGCGCGGCGGCGTCTCGCAGTAAAAGGCGAAAGGATCGGACTTGTCGACGGTATAGCCCGCATGACTCGAGACTATGTGATACTTGTAGAGCGCGCCCGCCCGCACTGCGGGAACGAACGCTTCCCAGATGCCCGAGGAGTCGGAACGGGATGTCAGCGGGTGCGCGGTGGGATTCCAACCGTTGAAATCACCTACCACCGACACGGTCGCGGCGTTCGGGGCCCAGACGGCGAACTGGGTGCCCTGCTCGCGATCGGGGCGGAGCCGCAGCAGATGGGCCCCGAGCTTCTCGAAGGCACGCACGTGTGTGCCTTCGCGAAAGAGATAGATGTCGTGGTCGGTGAGCAGCACTTGGCGGGTTCAGCAATAACCATTCCCGAATGACCAGACCCATTATCATAGCCCATCGCGGCGCGAGCGGCTACGCGCCGGAGCACACTCTGACCGCGTATTTCATCGCCATCGAGCAGGGCGCTGACTACATCGAGCCGGACCTCGTCGTGACGCGCGATGGCGTGCTGATGGCACGGCACGAGAACGAGATCGGCGGCACGACGGATGTTGCCGGGCGGGCGGAATTCGCCGACCGACGCACGACGAAAGTGATCGACGGCGCGCGGGTCACGGGTTGGTTCACCGAGGATTTCCTCCTCGCGGAGCTGAAAACGCTGCGCGCGCGCGAGCGGATCCCCGAGCTGCGGCCCGGCAACACGCGGCTCGATGGAAGGCTCGAGATTCCAACGTTGGAGGAGATTCTCGCGCTGGTGCGGGCGGCCGAGGGACAGCGTGAGGTTCGCGCACGGGAGCTCGGGCTGCCGCCGCCGCCGCCGATCGGGGTGTATCCCGAGACCAAGCATCCGAGTTATTTCACCGCGGCCGGGTTGCCGATGGAGGAAGCGTTGGTGGGCGCGCTCGAGCGCTACGGCTATCGCGGGTCCGAGGGACGCGCTTTCCTGCAGTCCTTCGAGGTGGCAAATCTCACGGCTTTGAGTCGCCTGACCCGCTTGCCGCTGGTGCAGCTGATCGAATCGGCGGGTGCGCCGTATGATCTCGTGCAAAGCGGAGATCCGCGGGTGTATGCGGATCTGCTGACCCCGAAGGGGTTGGAGGAGATCGCCGCTTATGCCGCGTGCATCGGGCCGGCGAAAGCGCTCGTCGTTCCGCGCGCGGCCGACGGCAGGTTGATGGAGCCGACCTCGCTGGTGGCGGACTCCCATGCGGCGGGATTGAAGGTGCACCCGTGGACGTTTCGGGCGGAGCCCGCATTCCTGCCCTCGGGCTTGGATCTGCAGGGCGAGTTGCGCGAGTTTTTGGCGGCGGGGATCGATGGGTTCTTTACCGATCAACCCGATATTGGCGTGCAGGCGCGCGACGCGTTTGCGACCGTCTAACTCGGCTGGCCCCGTTTGTGGCTCCAGCCCACGACGTGGAGCGGCTTCGGGGCGGCGTCGAGCACGCTGCGCGCGCGGGCGGCCGCCGACTTCGCTTCCTCGGCGGCGACCGAGGCTTCCACGGGGTGGGCGAGCAGGTAGCCTTGCACGGCGATCGGACCACAGTTGGCGAGGAATTCCAACTGCGCCGGGCGCTCGACGCCCTCGGCGACGACCTGCAGACCGAGGCCGTGGCAGAGCGTGACGATGGAGCGGACGATGGCGGCCGAGCGGGGGTTGGAATCGACCCCCTCGATGAGCATGCGATCGAGCTTGACACGGTTGATGGGGAGCTGCTGGAGCGAAGTCAGGGAGGAGTAGCCGATACCGAAGTCATCGAGAGCGATGGAGACGCCGAGCTCGCGCAGCCGCCGCAAGGACTCGATGGTCGCGCTGCCGGTCTGCAACACCGTCTCGGTGAGCTCGAGCTCCAGGGCGCTCGCGGGCAACCCCGCGCTCTCGAGGTTGCGGGCGATTTGATGCACGAAGTCGCTCTCGAAGAACTGCGGCGGCGACACGTTGATGGCGACGCGCGCCTCCCGCCATCCGGCGGCGCGCCAGGCGGCCGCGGTCGAGGTGGCCGAGCGCAGCACCCAGCCGGTCAGCTCGTGGATGAGACCGCTCTTCTCGGCGATGTGGATGAATTCGGTGGCGGTGGCGATGCGGCCCCCGGGCTTGCGCCAGCGCAGCAGCGCCTCGAGCGCGGTGACTTCGTAGCCGCCGAGCGCCACTTCCGGCTGGAACATGAGCAGCAGATCCCCGGCCTCGACCGCCTGACGCAGCGCCTGCTCGAGGCGGAAGCGCTGCGCGGCGGCGTCGTAGAGCGCCGCGCGATAGAGCGCGAAGCGGTTGCGGCCGAGCTCCTTGGCCCGAAACAGCGCCACGTCGGCAGCGCGCAGCAGCCCCTCCGGGTCATCGGCGTGGTCGGGAAAGAGGCTCGCGCCGACGCTGGCGGTGGTTGCGAGCGCCCGGCCCTCGATGGTGAGCGGTTGCTGCAGGGTTGCAACCAGCGCGGCGGCGCGCCGTTCCACCTCTTCGACCGTGCGCAGCTCCTCGATCAGGAGGGTGAACTCATCGCCGCCGAGACGTGCGACCAGACTGTTGGTGCCGGCCGCGGCCTGCAGCCGTTCCGCGATGCTCCGTAGCACCTGATCGCCGAAATTGTGTCCCAGCGTGTCGTTCACCGACTTGAAGTTATCCACGTCGACGAAGAGCAGGGCCACGCGGCGGCCGGTCTGCCGTGCCCGCGCGAGCGCCCCGGCCAGTCGTCCGGCGAGCTGACGCCGGTTCGGAAGTTGAGTCAGTGGGTCGTGATGGGCCAGGTGGTGCAGCTGTCGGGTGCGGTCCGCGACGTGCTGCTCGAGCTCGGCTTGATGGGCGCGCAGCTCCGCCTCGGCCTGCGAGACCTGGTCGGCCATGGTATTGAAGGACGCGGCCAGCTCGTCGACCTCCGCGGAGCCGCCCCGAGGCGCGCGCGCACTGCGGTCGCCGCTCGCGAGCAGGCGCGTGGCGGCGGTGAGCCGCCGCACCGGCACGCTGATGCTGAGCACGAGCAGCGCCGAGACGATCGCCATGACGGCGAGGGTCGCCGCGCCGGAGACGGTCACCGTGTGCTCCGCGGCCTCGGCCGAGACGGCCGCATGCCGCGCCGCATTGAGCAGCCCCAAGCGCGCCGGCGCCTGCAGCTCACTCTGCACTTCCTGGGTCAGGATGCCGCTCTGCTCGAGCAGCGCGCGCCGGGCCGCGGTGTCCCTGGCATCGAGCCGCTCGATGTCACGTCGCAGGCGAACCGCGCGCGCGAAGTCCGATTGCACGACCTCCATCCAGGTGGGTCCCGGTGAGTGCGAGAGCTCCGCCGTGTGTGCGCGCAGCACCGCCTCGAATTCGCGCTCGCGCGCGGCAGTGACAGCGGGCGAGCCATAGCTGTAGCGAACGGCGTCGATCGCCGTCGCGAGGGCGGAAAGCGAGGGGCGCGCGATGACCTGTCCGTGGATGGTGAGCCCGGTGCCGCCGGCCGTGGCGACGAGTTGGTAGACACGATCAAGCGCCTCCCAGTGTTGCTCGCGCCACTGCGCCTGCTGGGCGACATCCAACGCAAGCTGCCGGCCGTTCTGGATATGGGAGATGAGATCGGCTCGCAGCTGCCGGGTGGCGGGGATGAGGGCCGAAGTCGGCGCGCCGTCGAAGTACCGGTCGACGGCCTTCTGCAAGGCATCGCCCGCCGAGGAGAGCGTGAGGAAATCGCCATTGGCGTTCGACTGCAGATCATCGCCGACGGCGCGGTCGTAGGCGCTCAGCTTCTCGAGAATCGCGCTGGCGCGATAAGCGAGCGGCTCGTGCACGGTGCGCATGCTGCGCACGGCCTGCACCGCAGCGCGGGTGGTGCGAGTCGCGAGCACATGAGCCACGACGACCACCGCCGCCACGGCGGCGAGGCCGAGTGTGAGCCGGGTGCCGATGCCGAATCGCGGCCGCAGTCGGCGCCGATCGATGTGCTCTGCCTTATGCATACGACATAAGCCCGAGCCGTCGAATCTGGCGATAGGCCAAGGCCGCCCCCGAGCTTGAGCGCGGAGTTTGCGCGTCAATGGCACATGCGTCCGTGCCCGTCATCTCAGAAGAGCCGTGCCGGTGAGCATGCGCGGCCGCGGGACAGCCGAGCCGCGGGCCGAAGTGCTTCATCCCCCGGGCCAAACGGATGCGGCGATTGCCTTATACTAGCGGGATGATCGAGAGCACGGCCCATGACCGAGATCGCTGACACGTTCGACTCTGCCTTCACCAAGGCGGTCGATCTGGGCAACCGCCTTGCCGACAAGGACAGGGACGCCGACCTCTGGGATATTGCCGACGGTCTGCTCGCGGGCGCTTTGCAGTACTGGCTGTACTCGCGCCAGCCCTGCGGCGATCCGCGCTGCCAGGACTGTATGCCCATCAGCACCGCGGAAGGGCGCATGGCGGAGCTGCGACGGCTGATCGACCAGCTTGCCTCCGAAAGCGAGTACTTCCACACCCCCACCGACGCGAACGCGGGCCGCGCGTAATCGCCCGCCGAAGTCATCGTGACTTGCGGGCCTCGAGACCGGCATTCCTCCTGCGCCATCACCGTGCGTGTCCCCCCAAGCGCTTCTGAGCGATCTAGAATGCCCTCTGGCGCGGGCACCGGCCGCGTGAGAAAGCTTACCCGAAAGGGGTCGAATTGAGCCTTAATTCCTCGATGCCCTCCGGCGAGCCGATCCAGGCGGACGTGGTGATCGTCGGGGCGGGTCCCTGCGGTCTGTTCCAGGTGTTCGAGCTGGGACTGCTCGGCATCAGCGCCCATATCGTCGATTCGCTGGCATATCCGGGCGGGCAGTGCACTGAGCTCTATCCGGACAAGCCCATCTACGACATTCCGGCGTTGCCGGTGTGCGGCGCACAGGAGCTGGTCGACCGGCTGATGCAGCAGATCAAGCCCTTCAAACCGCAGTTTCACCTCGGGCAGGAGGTGATGCGGTTTTCGCGCCGGGAGGATGGACGGTTCTCGATCGCAACCGCCGCGGGCACTTGCTTCGATGCCGGCGCGGTGGTGATCGCCGGTGGCGTCGGCTCCTTTCAGGCGCGCCGTATCGGCATCGAGGGCATGGAGCCCTTCGAGGGCACCCGCATCCTTTATCGCGTGAAGGATGTCGGCGCGCTCGAGGGCAAGCGGCTCGTCATCTTCGGTGGCGGCGATTCGGCGCTTGACTGGACGCTCGAGCTGGCCCCGCGGGCGAGAAGCCTGACATTAGTGCACCGGCGCGCGGAGTTTCGCGCGGCGCCGGCCTCCGTCGCCCGGATGAGGGAGCTGGTGGCCGCCGGGCGCATGCGCTGCTTCGAGGCGTTGCCGCATTCGCTGATCACCGCGGAGGGGACACTCGGCGGTGTCAACATCAAGGCCGCCGACGGCACGGTGCATGCGCTCGAGGCCGATCACCTTCTGGTTTTCTTCGGACTTCACCCGAAGCTCGGGCCGATCGCCGAATGGGGGCTGGAGCTCGAGAAGAAGGCGCTCAAGGTGGACACCGAGAAGTTTCAGACCACTCTTCCGGGGGTCTTCGCGGTGGGTGACATCAACACCTATCCCGGCAAGAAAAAGCTCATCCTGTCGGGCTTCCACGAGGCGGCGCTCGCCGCCTTCGGCATCCAGCATCATCTCTTCCCGCAGAAGCGCCAGTTCCTCCAATACACGACCACGAGCCCGATCATGCACCAGCGGCTGGGAGTGCCTGACTAGGCGAGCGATGAATCCACAGCTCGCCGACCTCCTGACGCTGCTCGAGCTCGAGCCGCTCGAGGTGAATCTCTTCCGCGGCGAAAGCCGCGACATCGGCAGCCCGCAGGTGTTCGGCGGTCAGGTGCTCGGGCAGGCGCTCACCGCTGCTTCCGCCACGGTCGAAGAGCGCATCGTGCATTCACTGCACGCTTATTTCCTGCGCCGCGGCGATTTCAACGCGCCCATCGTCTATCAGGTCGATCGCAGCCTCGATGGCCACAGTTTCTCCAACCGCCGCGTGGTCGCGATCCAACACGGAGAGCCGATCTTCAACATGGCGGCTTCCTTCCAGGTCGTTGAGGAGGGCCTCGAGCACCAGATCGGCATGCCGGCGGTGCCGGCGCCGGAGGAACTGCCGGACTCGAGCCGCCCGCCGCCGGAGTTGCTCGCACGCCTGCCGGAGCGGCTGCGGCGCTTTCTCGAGAAGCCGCGGCCGTTCGAGTTCCGGCTGGTACAGCCGTTCGATTACGTGGCGCCGCGAAGCGCGCCGCCCTCGCGGCAGGTGTGGTTCCGCGCGGTCGACCGGTTGCCCGAGGATGAGAGGCTGCACCGGCGGCTGCTCGCGTACCTGTCGGACTATTTCCTCCTCGATACGGCAACGCTGCCTCACGGCTCGGTGTTTCGGCGCAACACCATCGTAATGGCGAGCATAGATCACGCGATGTGGTTTCACCGGCCGTTGCGGGTGGATGACTGGCTGTTGTATGCGGTGGAAAGCCCCAGCGCTTCGGGGGCGCGGGGATTCGCGCGGGCGAGCGTTTACGCGCGGGACGGGCGGCTGGTGGCGAGCACCGCGCAGGAGGGATTGGTGAGACTGCGGCGCGAAAAGCCGACTTAGCCGATCGGGCGCTTCAAAGAGTCCGCAGGACCTTGCCCGGATTGAGGATGCCGTTGGGGTCGAGCGCGTGCTTGATGGCGCGCATGAGGTCGAGCTCGACGGGGGAAGCGTAGCGCTCGAGCTCGCCGACTTTCAGTCGTCCGATCCCGTGCTCGGCGCTGAAGCTGCCGCCGAATTTCCTCACCAGGTCGTGGATCTCGCGCTTGACCGCCTCTTCGCGGGCGAGGAAGGCGGCGCGGTCCGTACCCGGGGCCTGGTTGATGTTGAAGTGGAGATTGCCGTCGCCGGCGTGGCCATAGGCGACCAGACGCCCGTCGGGAACATTGACTTCGACCCAGCCTGAGGCCCGCTCGATGAAGTCCGGGATCGAGGCGACGGGGACCGAGATGTCGTGCTTGAGGCTCGCGCCATCGAGCCGCTGGGCCTCGGGAATGCTCTCGCGCAGCTTCCAGAAGTCCGCCCGGTCGCGCTCGTTGCGCGCCAGGGCGGCATCCAACACGAGCTTTTCGCGCAAGGCGTCGGCGAGGCACTCCTCGAGCCGCTCCTCGAGAGGATCGTCGGCGCGGGCAGAGGTGAGCTCGCAGATCGCATACCAGGGGTGAGGGGTGCCGAGCGGATCGCGGACACCGGGGATGTGCCGGGTGGTGAGCTCGACGGCGATACGGGGGATCAGCTCGAAGGAGCTCACCTGCTCGCCGCTGCTCGCGCGCAGGCCGGTGAGGAGCGCGGTGGCGGCGTGCGGATCGGGAACGGCGACGAAGGCGGTGGCAAAGCTGTGCAGCTTCGGGAAGAGCTTCAGACTCGCGGCGGTGATGATGCCGAGCGTGCCTTCGGCGCCGAGGAAGAGCGATTTGATATCGTAGCCGGTGTTGTCCTTGCGCAGGGTCACGAGCGAGGAAAGCAGGCGGCCGTCGGCAAGAGCCACCTCCAGGCCCAACACGAGATCGCGCATCATGCCGTATCGGAGCACGTGGATTCCGCCGGCGTTGGTCGAGAGATTGCCTCCGATCTGGCACGTTCCTTCGGAGCCGAGGCTGAGGGGGAAAAAGCGCTGCGCCGCGTCCGCGGCCCGCTGTATGTCGGCGAGGATGCAGCCCGCCTCCGCAATGATCGAATAGTCGAGCGGGTCGACATGACGGATGCGGTTGAGACGCGAGAGCGCGATCACGATCTCGCGGCCGGACTCCCCGGGTGTCGCTCCGCCGCAGTAACTCGTGTTTCCGCCCTGCGGAACGACGCCGATCCGGTGCCGGTTGCAGAAGGCGAGAAGCTCCGTCACCTGCGCGGCAGTGCGCGGCAGCGCAATCGCGAGAGCGCGGCCGTGATAGAGCCGGCGCTGGTCGGTGAGATAGCGCTCGAGGTCGGCGGGAGCGCCGGAGGAGTCAGCGGTCAGGATGCCCCGAGGCCCGAGGAGGCGCTCCAGTTCGCTTACCGTTTGCGCCGGCGTGAGCGGATGCATCGATCGCGGTCCTTTTCAGGCGAGGGTTGGCGCGCGCAGCGCCGCAATGCGCTCATCGAGCGGCGGATGGCTCATGAGACTGCTGCCGCGGACCGTGAGCCAGCGATCGAGCCCGATGAGGTGCGCCACGATCGTCAGAACCGCGAGTACCGCGACATTGGTGGCAAGGAACAGAAAAATGCGTTTCATGGGGGCTTCAGTGGATTGCGGCACCGAGCGCGCGGCCGACGAAGAAGGCCAGGGTCCCGGCCCCGCCGCCGATCAGCACCATCCGCAGCGCTCCGCGCAGCGCTTGCCGTCCGGTGAACAGGCTGAGCGCGAGTCCGACACCGAAGAGGGCGATTGCGGTGAGGACGGCCGTGGTGCCGAGCGCGCGGCTGCCCCTCATGTCGATGAGAAAGGGAATGAGCGGCACCGCCGCGCCGGTTGCGAATGAAAGGAAGGAAGCGGCGGCCGCTCCCCAGGGCGAGCCCAGGTTGTCCGGATTCAACCCGAGCTCCTCGCGGGCGAGCACGTCGAGCGCCTGATCAGGGCGGGCAAGCAGCGCCCGGCTGACCTCCCGGGCCTGTGCCAGCGCGACGCCACGCGCCTCGTAGATGAGCGCCAGCTCTTCCGCTTCCTCCTCGGGATATTCGGCGATCTCTTCGCGCTCGAGCGCAATCTGGTACTCATACATCTCACGTTGGGATCGCACCGATACGTACTCTCCCGCGGCCATCGACAAAGCGCCCGCGAGCAGGCCCGCGACGCCGCTGACGAGCACGAAAGAGCCGGGTGCGGCGGCTCCGGCGACGCCGAGCACCAGGCTCGCGTTGGAGACGAGCCCATCGTTCACACCGAAAACCGTGGCCCTGAGATTGCCGCCGAGACCGCCGCGATGGCGGACACCGACATCCGATACGGTGGTGGGCATCGCGTGCGCGCTGGCTACCGGTGCGGTGTAGACGGAAAGGCCGCGCAGCTTCATCGCCGTCAGGGCCGAGCGCATGGCGCGCGGTCCCAAGAGCCGCAGCAGCCGCGCGACTACGCGGGCCCGCACGGACGGCAGGAACACGCGCTCGGAGGTCGCCGCGCGGGCGTGCTGTTGCGCGGAAACTTCCCACTTGGCGGCCTGCTCTTCGGCGGCGGCCGCGAGCTGAGTGAAGAGCCGCTGTTTATGAGGATCGGGTTCCGCGGAGGCGACCTGGCGGTACAGCCAGGCGGATTCCTTCTCGTGATACCAACTATCTACGTTCATTGGCTAAAGCGGGCGTGCGGCCCTTTTTACCAGCCGCCGGACTTCTTCGCGCCCGCGGGTTCTCGGAGATGTGGCGGCCCCGCCCGCCAAACGAGTTGCTTTCGCCGGGCGCAAGCAGACGTCGCGGTGTCAATACCCGTCGCGCTCGTCCTCCTCGTCCTCGTCCCAATCGTCCTCGTCGTCGTCATCCTCATCCTCGTCCCAGTCATCCTCTTCCTCTTCTTCCTCTTCCTCCTCTTCCTCGTCCTCTTCCTCCTCGTCGGACTCGGCCCAGCCCTCGGGCTCGTCGGTCCGCTCGAGGTCCATCTCATGCCAAGTCTCGAGATCGATCTCCTCGATCTCGCCATCGAGATACTCGATCTCGACCAGCTCCGAGTCCTCGTCCACCGTGAGAACACGGAACGATTCCTCATCTTCCAGGTTCTCGTACCACTGTCCGGGAACCGGCTCGTAGTCTCTGCTCACCGCTTTGCTTCCTCAGGTTGGCGAGCGCAAGTTTAGCGTATAGTTTTCCCATGGCCATCCCCCGCCCGCCCTCCTCGTCGCCGCTTGCGAAGGCAAGACGCGTCGTGGTGAAGGTGGGCTCCGCTCTCCTTACGGATGCCGAGACCGGACGCATCAACCGGGCCTGGCTCGAGAGCCTCATCGAGGACCTGCTGCGGCTGCGGAGACGGGGCCAGCAGGTCATCCTCGTCTCCTCGGGCGCCATCGCACTCGGACGGCGGCAGCTCGGTCTGGCAAAGGGTCCGCTGCGGCTGGAGGAGAGCCAGGCGGCGGCGGCGGTTGGGCAGATTCGACTCGCACACGTCTACAAGGAGCTGCTCGAGAGCCGCGACGTTACCGTCGCCCAGGTGCTGCTCACCCTCGAGGACAGCGAGCGGCGCCGCCGCTACCTCAACGCGCGGGCGACCCTGGAGACGCTCCTATCCCTCGGCGCACTGCCGGTGATCAACGAGAACGACACCGTGGCGACCGCGGAGATCCGCTACGGCGACAACGACCGGTTGGCCGCCCGCGTGGCGCAGATGGCCGCGGCCGACTGCCTGGTGCTGCTGTCTGATGTCGACGGTCTTTACAGCGCCGATCCGAACACGGACCCCACTGCGAGCTTCATCGAGCAGGTACTCAAGATCACGCCGGAGATCGAGGCCATGGGGGGACGCTCGATGTCCGAAGTCGGCTCGGGCGGCATGGCCACCAAGATCCTTGCGGCGCGAATCGCGGTCTCGGCCGGCTGTCACATGTGCATCGCCGCCGGTCATCATCGTCATCCCGTGAGGCGCATCGAGGAGGGCGCCCGATGCACCTGGTTCATGCCGAGTGCCACGCCGGTTGCCGCGCGCAAGCAGTGGATTGCCGGGACGCTGCGCCCGGCGGGGGCGCTTACCATCGACCCGGGCGCCCTGCGCGCTCTGCTCGCGGGCGGCAGCCTTCTGCCGGCCGGCGTGATCAGCGCCCGTGGCAGGTTCGAGCGTGGTGACACGGTGAGCGTGCTCGCCATGGATGGCGCCGAGATCGCGCGCGGGATCGTCGCCTATTCCGACATGGATGCCGCGAAGATCATGGGACACAAGTCGTCGGCAATCGAGGGGATCCTCGGCTTCCGCGGCCGCGACGAGATGATTCACCGCGATGATCTCGTGCTGCTCAAACAGGAGCCGGACCTCCAGGCCCGCGTCGGGAGCTAAGGGGTGCGCCTCGATCCGATCAGCTCGGATCTTGGGCAGCTGATGGAGCGGCTCGGCCGCAATGCCGTCGACGCCGCCGCGCTGCTGGCGCTCGCCGGGACGGCGGCGAAGAACGCGGCCCTCGCGGCCGCGGCCGGCGCGATCCGCACCCGCGCCGAACGGATCCTCGAAGCCAACGCTCAGGACATGGCGGCGGCGCGAGCCGCCGATGTCTCCGCCGCGCTACTCGAGCGGTTGGCGCTCGATGAGCGGCGGATCGAAGCGATGGCCCGCGGAATCGACGACGTCATGGCGCTGCCGGACCCGATCGGCAGCACCGCGGCCGAATGGAAGCGGCCGAACGGCCTCAGCATCCAGAGGGTGAGGATCCCTCTTGGCGTGATCGGAATCATCTACGAGAGCCGCCCGAATGTGACCGCCGACGCCGGGGCGCTCTGCCTGAAATCGGGCAACGCCGTCATCCTGCGCGGCGGCTCGGAGAGCCGAAATTCCAACGCCGTCATTCACGCCTGTCTGGTCGAAGGGCTGGCCGCGGCCGGGCTGCCGCGACACAGCATTCAGCTCGTGCCGACCACCGACCGTGCCGCGGTGGGCTACATGCTGGCGGGGATGACGGAATACCTCGATGTCATCGTGCCCCGGGGCGGCAAGAGTCTGGTGGCGCGCGTTCAGCAGGAGGCGCGGGTGCCGGTCATCGGTCACCTGGAGGGCAACTGTCACGTGTATGTCGATCGCGATGCCGATGTGCGCATGGCGCAGAGCATCGCCCTCAACGCGAAGATGCGCCGCACCGGCATCTGCGGGGCCGCCGAGACCCTCCTCATCGACCGCGCCTGCATCGAGACGCATCTTCGCCCGGTGGTGCGCACGCTCCTGGACGCCGGTTGCGAGGTGCGGGGTGATCCTGCGGTACAGAGGGCGGACGAGCGAGTCCGCGCGGCGTCAGAGGAAGACTGGTACACGGAGTACCTCGATGCCATCATCGCCGCGCGTGTGGTCGATGGCGTGGACGGTGCGATCGCGCACATCGCGAAGTACGGCTCGTCTCATACCGAGTCCATCGTCACCGAGAACCCCGCGACCGCGGAGCGCTTTCTGCAGCGGGTCGACAGCGCCATCGTGCTGCACAACGCCTCGACGCAATTTGCCGACGGGGGCGAGTTCGGCATGGGAGCGGAGATCGGGATCTCGACGGAGCGCTTCCACGCCCGCGGTCCCGTGGGCGTTGAGCAGCTGACGAGCTACAAGTACGTCGTTCGCGGATCGGGCCAAGTCAGACCCTAGAGAGGTCAGACCCTAGAGGGGATAGCGGCGCGGGTCAAAGCGGCAATTCCGCCGCGCAGGGAGAATACCGCCTCGCAGCCTCGGGAGCGCAGCTCCTGCGCCGCCGCGAGACTGCGCTTGCCGCTCGCGCAGACCAGCAGATACCTGCCGTCGGGCGGCAGGGCGGCGTGGCCGCGAAGAAGCCGCGGCAACGGGAGGTGGCGGGAAGTCGCGCAGGGTAGCGCGACTTGCGCCAGCTCGTGAGCCTCGCGGATATCGATCACCGCGAAACCCTCGCCGATCGCCTGCTCCAGGGAATCGAATGTCAACTCGAGCTCATTCGCGGCGGCGGCCGGCTCATCGCCAGTCCCGCCCGACGGCGCGAACGCGTGCTCCGGGCAGTCCGCCGCGCGCCGCGTGCGCACACGGCTGACGGCCAGCGTGAGCAGATCCATGACGATGAGCTCATCCGACAGCTGTCCGGGCAGATCCAACAGCAGCTTCAGCGCCTCGAGCGCCTGCAGGGTGCCGAAGGTGCCGGGTACCGGACCGAGAACACCCGCCTCGGCGCAGTTGCCGACGAGGCCGTCGCGGGTCGCCTTCGGCCAGATGCACCGCAGGCAAGCGCCGCCACGCTCCGGGCGCACGAGCTGAAGCTGCCCCTCGTACTGGTAAACGCTCGAGAAGATCACCGGCTTGCGAAGCCGCACGCAGACATCGTTCAGCATGAACTTGGTGGCGAAATTATCCGTGCAATCGATGACGAGCGTGTAGGGCTCGATGATTGCCGGCGCGCTCGCCGCGTCGAGCCGCAGCGGATACGCGTGCACGTCTACCTCGGGATTCAGGGCGCGCAGGCGCGCCGCGGCCAACTCGACTTTGGGCTTGCCAACATCCGCGAGCGAGTAGAGGGTCTGGCGGTGCAGGTTGGACGCCTCGAGCCTGTCGCCGTCGACGAGTCCCAGGCGCCCGATGCCCGCGGCCGCGAGATAGGTCATGGCCGGGACACCCAAGCCGCCGCAGCCCACCACCAATACCGCCGCCCGGCGCAGCTTCTCCTGACCCGCCGCACCGACTTCCTGCAACGCGATCTGGCGTGAGTAATCGGGTGCGGGAACCACGGTATGCGCGTGATGCTCGTGCCCGTGCCCTGCGGGCTCGGCGCAGCGCTCGCAGTTCACCCAGCCGGAGTCACCGTTCTCGTAATGCTCCTTCTTCCAGATGGGCACGCGGTGCTTCACCTCATCGATGATGTAGCGGCAGGCGCGGAACGCCTCATCCCGATGGTGCGCCGTGACCCCGACCCACACCGCCTTCTCGCCGATCGCGAGCGCCCCGATCCGGTGCACGCACGCGGCGTGCTGCACGCCAAAGCGCGCGATCGCCTCGGCGATGATGCGCTCGCCCTCCTTGATCGCGAGCGGCTCGAACGCTTCGTACTCGAGCCGGTGTACGCGCCGCCCCTCGTTGTGATCCCGCACCCAGCCCTCGAACGCCGCGTAGCCGCCGCAGGTCGGATCGTCGAGCGCGCTCCGGAGGACGGACTCATCAAGAGGGGTGGAGGAGAAGCGGAACATTACCCACCCGCCACAGGTGGGATGAACACCACCGAATCCCCATCGTTCAGCCGCTGCTCCCAATCGCCGAACTCCGAGTTGACCGCCACGCGCAGCAGCTCGGGCGCGAGTGAGAATGGATGGCGCCGTTCGAGCTCGCGGTAGAGCTCGCGCGGCGTCGCGGCGTCGGTGAGGAGCGATTCGGAGCTTCGTCCGGCCTGCTCGCGCATCGAGGCGTAATACTGAACGTTGATCCGACGCGTGGGCGTCGGTGCGTGCGCGCCCACCCGATGATTGACCGAGCCGTATTCCTGCGGCGTGTTGACATTGTCGAGCGCGCCGGGTTGAGGTTGATCGAGGAGCGCTGCATCCGCATTGATCAGGAACTTCCGTGGGCAGTCGCGTCCGCCTGCGATGTAGGCGCGGATCGGCTCGCGGCTCGAGGGCTCGTAGATGGCACAGA
Organism: Steroidobacteraceae bacterium; assembly: GCA_049579785.1. GTDB lineage: Bacteria > Pseudomonadota > Gammaproteobacteria > Steroidobacterales > Steroidobacteraceae > 13-2-20CM-66-19. The sequence goes on along the minus strand of JBAUOO010000158.1, from coordinate 11,207 downwards.
GGGGCTCCGGCAGATCATCGTGGCTCGAGCGGTACGCGGTTGCCTGTCGCGCGGGACGGCGGGCGCGCAAGAGGTGTTGCAGCGTTTCCTCATCGAGAAGCGGCAGGTCGCAGGCGAGCACCAGCCAGGCCACATCCGGATGCCGCGATTGCGCGGCAACGATTCCGGCGATGGGGCCCTCGACCTGGTCGGCGTCGACGATCTGCGGGAAGCGGGCCCGCAGCGGATCGCCCGTCTGGTCGGGCCGAACGGATACGAAGACCCGCTCGACGAGCGGGGTGAGCAGTTCGACCGCTCGCTCGAGCTGGCTGCGCCCCGCGTACTCGAGCGCCGCCTTGTCGCGCTGCATGCGGGTACTGCGGCCGCCGGCGAGCACCAGCCCGTAAAGCGGTGCCGCGGCGGTACCTGTCGGGTGCGGGGGAGAGGTTGCGATCGGCGGGTTCATAACTATCGGGCAGCGCGCCTGTAGGGCCGCTTGCCGCCGGTTTTCTCGAGCAGGCGCACGCCCGTGATCTCGATGTCGTGGGAGAGGGCCTTGCACATGTCATAGATGGTGAGTGCCGCGACCGTGGCACCGGTCAGCGCCTCCATCTCCACGCCCGTGCGGTGGTGTACGGCGACCCGGCAGCGCACCACGACCTCTCCGCCGCGCCGATCCTCGACTTCGACCGAGCAGTGCTCGAGGGCGAGCGGATGGCAGAAAGGAATGAGCTCGTGGGTGCGCTTGGCCGCCATGACGCCCGAGACGATCGCGGTGTCGAACACCGGGCCTTTCCGGGTCCGATGTCCGGCCTTGCGCAGTGCCTCGGCGACCTTGCGCGGCAGACGTACTCGCGCTTCCGCAATCGCCTCCCGGTGTGTGACCTCCTTGGATCCGACATCCACCATGGTCGGGCGATTGCGGCTGTCCAGGTGAGAGAGTCCGGTGCGGCTCATCAGCCACCGATGTAGAACATCTCGACCTTGCGGGCCGCAGCGGCCGATTCCCGCTGTGCCTGCCGTTGCTCGCTGTAGTTGTCGGTGCGGTCCACCCACACGCGACGCAGCACCTCGAGCAGCTGCTCGTCGCTCGCGCCGCTGCGCAACGCATCCCGCAGGCTGGTTCCGCCGGTGGCGAAGAGGCACGTATAAAGGACGCCATCCGAGGACAGCCGTGCGCGTGAGCACTCGCCGCAGAACGGCTGTGTGACGGAGGAGATGAAACCCAGCTCGCCGCCACCGTCGGCAAAGGCATAGCGCTCGGCAACCTCGCCCCGATACTCGCGACCCAGAGGCTCGAGCGGCCAGCGCTCGCCGATCCGCTCGAGCAGCTCACGCGAGGGCACGACGAGCTCAGGCCGCCAGTCGTTGCGATTGCCGACGTCCATGTACTCGATGAAACGGACGATTACCCCGGTGCCGCGGAAGCGCTCGAGGAGCTCGAGCACGGTGTGATCGTTGACGCCGCGCTGCACGACCGCGTTGATCTTGATCGGCTCGAGGCCTGCGCGCTGCGCGAGCTCGATGCCCGAGACCACATCCTCCACCCCGCCGAAGCCGCCGCTCATGCGGCGAAAGATCTGCGGGTCGAGGCTATCGAGGCTGACCGTGATGCGCTGCAGGCCGGCAGCGCGCAGCTCGAAGGCGTATTTGCCGAGGAGGACGCCGTTCGTGGTGAGGGCGATATCCTCGACCCCGTCGATCGCCGTGAGATCGCCGATCAAATCCGTCAGGTTCGGGCGCAGCAGCGGCTCGCCGCCCGTAAGACGGAGCTTGCGCGCGCCCAGACGCACGAAAAGCCGCGCCAGACGGACGATCTCATCGAACGACAGCCGCTCATGCGAGCCGAGAAACCGGTACCGGTCGTGGAAGGTTTCCCGCGGCATGCAGTATGGGCAGCGGAAGTTGCAGCGATCCATGACCGAAATTCGAAGGTCGCGCAGCGGCCGGCCGCGACGGTCGCGCGGCCCTGAGCCCGGCAGGGGAACGATCACATCAGAGGAAGACATCAGGCCGTCAGCCTACCACCGGTAGATTCGAGTCACGAAGCCCTTCGGGTAGGTATTCGGACCCGGCGGCAGCTCGGCGAAGCCGTCCGTACCGGCGAGAGCCGTGAAGTCACCCGAGCCGTTCGTGGAAGCCGGGACGGCCCAGCGGCGCCCCCAATCGTCGGTCTCGATCCGCACCGGCACGAAGAGGGTGAGAGGGGGGGTGACCGTCACCGGGGCCCCGAGCGCCATCCGCTCCGCCCGGGTGGAGCTTTGGCCCTGGCTCGCGGCGAGCGCGGGCAGCACATAGCGGGACACGCATACGGCCGTGGATACAGGATTGCCCGGCAGGCCGAGAACCGCGGCGCCGGAGCTTGCGATTCCAAACCAAAGGGGCTTGCCCGGGCGCTGCGCGACCTTGTGGAACACGCAGCGCACCGCGAGCTCCTCCAGAATTTTCGGTACCAGATCGAGCTTGCCCATCGAAACGCCACCACTCAGCACGAGCACATCGTGCGTCTCGAGGTGGAACTTCAGCCGCCGCCTGAGCTCGGCCGCATCGTCGGCGATATGATCGTCCGCGACGCGCTGGAAGCCATGGAGCCGCAGCGAGGCCGCGATCGCATAGGCGTTCGAGCGGCGCACCTGGTGCGGCAGGATCGGCTCGCCGGGCTCGATGAGCTCGTTACCGGTGGAGATGACGGCCAGCATCGGCTGGCTGCTCACCCGGATTCTTGCCATCCCCGCCCCGGCCGCAATTGCGATCTCCGGGGGTCCAAGCCGGGTGCCGACGGCGAGCAGCAGGTTACCCTGGCGAGTGTCGGTGCCGCGGCGGTGAACGTTCTGGTCGGGCTCCACGCAGAGGTCGCGCGCCAGCTCCGCCTCCCCGTCGCAGATCGTGATTCCCTCCACCGGCACGACGGCATCACACCCCGTGGGCAGGGGGGTGCCGGTCATGACCTCGATGCAATAGTCGCGAGCGGCGAGGGTGAGCGGTGGATCGCCCGCGGCCTGCATCGCCTGGATACGCAGGCGACGCGCTCCCTGGCGTACCCCCCGACTATCGAGCGCGATGCCATCCATCGTCACCCGGTCGAAGGGCGGCTGATCGCGCTCGGCGTAGACATTCTCGCGCAGGACCGACCCCGCGCACTGCGCAAGCGGCAGCGACTCGATCGGCAGACACGTCAGGTGCTGCGCGATGAGCTCATCCGCTTGCGAGGGACTCAGCACGCTCAGTCGGTCTTCTTGCCCTTCGCCTTGAAGATCTTCACCTGGGTGTTGAACTGGGCGGCCACCGCGGTGAGCTGGTCGACCGCAGCATTGTGCTTCTGGATCTCGATGGCTAAGACCTCGGCCTTCTGCTGCTTGGTCAGCTTGGCACCGGCCTGGGCCACCGCGTTGTCGCGCTCGAGCTTGATGCAGGAAAGATACGCCATCATCTGCTCGTTGTAGCCCTGCACGGCCTTCTGCCCGGCCAGCATCTCGTCGAGGGTCGCCGTATTGCCGTCCGGTAGATGGCTCGGCGCCTGCGGGTAGGTGCAATCGGCGTGGGCCCAATCGGCAAGGGCTAAGGGTGCGAGGGCGATGGCGGCGATTGCGACTGCCGCTGGAAGTAATTTCATGAGGGGTCCCCTGGTTGACTGAGGCGATATCTTAAGAGCGGGATGCTTTTCGGGCCACTCGCCCGGTGGCCGGACGGGCGCGGTACAGGTAGCAGCCGGCGGTATGGTCATTGACGAGCCCGACGGCTTGCAGGTAGGCGTAGATAATCGTCGAGCCGACGAAGCGGAAACCCCGCTTCTTGAGGTCACGGGAGATCCGGTCGCTGAGGTCGCTGTGCGCGGGTATCTGATCACGCCTTTGCCAGCCGTTCAGGAGCGGCCGGCCGCCCACCCATTCCCAGAGATAGCGGCTGAAGGAGCCGAACTCGCGCTGCAGCGCGAGAAACGCCTTGGCGTTGCTCACCGTAGAGTCGATCTTGAGCCGGTTGCGGACGATGCCGGGGTCGCGTAGCAGGGCGGCCCGGCGGCGCCCATCGAATCGGGCGACCCTGGCGGGATCGAAGTTGGCGAACGCCTTTCGATACGCTCGGCGCTTGCGCAGGATGGTGGCCCACGAGAGCCCCGCCTGCGCGCCTTCGAGCGTCAGCATCTCGAAGAGGTGGCGGTCATCGTGCACCGGCCGACCCCACTCCTCGTCGTGATAACGGGTGTAGTCCTCATCGCCCGCCGGAACCCACGCGCAGCGGCCTTTCTCTAGGGGCGGATGACGCACACGATCCATACGAAGCAGCGTAGCATGGGATGCGAGCGCCATCCTTCCTCTCGCCCGTCACCGCGACATCACCCGGGGATTTCGGTCATGCGGTGGCCGATGACTGGCGCTGGCGCTGGCGCCGGCGGTTCGGGTCGCCGCCACAGCCCCGATCGCTGATCCAACAATCCAACATCGTACCCATCGCGGCGGCCTTCCCGGGACCTTGCGACCGGCAGGCGGTGGCGAGTCCTGCTCGTCCTCACTGGCATGCTCTGGCTGCAAGCGCATGAGCGAGTCGCGCTCGACGTCGCCCCGCTCTGGTTCGGCCTGCCGGCCATCGGCTATTTCGGTGCAAGGCCGCAGTCGGTGACCGCGCCTGATAAGATACCCTCGCCGCGCCCGTAGCTCAGTTGGATAGAGTACTTGGCTTCGAACCAAGTGGTCGGGGGTTCGAATCCCTCCGGGCGCGCCATCGCTCACGGGGACCGTTGCGCGCGGTCATGGACGCCTGAGGAACCTCATGTAGAAAGCCAGGAAAACCAGGACGATCCCAATATTCGCCAGCAACCGTTCCCAGAACCGCTGCCTGAAGAACGCGAAATCTACACCGACTACGACGGCTACCATCGCCACCAGGTAAAGCACGACCGCTACCTGTCTGGTCATTTCAGCGCCGTCCGAGCACTTGGCAGATGGCGCGCCAACCATTCTTCGAGTCGCGCGACACCCTCGCTTCCAACATAAAGTCCCAGCCGAGTCCGTCGCCAGAGTATGTCTTCCGCGGTCTGCGCGAACTCCATGCGACGCAGAAAATCGACTTCCCGCTCGTGAAGCTGTGGCAGCAACTCCGCTCCAAGGTCGGTGAGCGAGCGGGCGCCGTCCAGGATGAGTGCGAGGCGGGTGCCATACGCATTAGCGTACCGATATCGCAGCGTGGGCGGAAGCCAGGGGTACCTTCGCTCGAGGCTGCGCAGGAATCTGGCATAGACGCCATGGGGCAGATCGCCCCCCGGGAGCAGGGCACGGGCGGTCCAGGGCTCGGCTCGCGAGCCGAGCTCGCGCGCGAGCATGTCCACCGCGCTCTCGGCGAGCTTGCGGTAGGTCGTGATCTTGCCGCCGAGAACGGTGAGGAGCGGTGCCGGATGGCGGTCGAGCTCGAGTGCGTAGTCACGGGTCACGCTCGCCGGGTCCGCCGCCTCATCTTCCAGCAGCGGCCGCACCCCGCTGTAGCTCCACACCACCTCGCTGGGTTGCACGGGCTTCGCGAAATAACGGCTGACCGCGGCGCAGAGATAACCGACTTCGTCTGGATCGATGCGCACGGCTCCCGGATCACCGGTGTACTCGACGTCCGTCGTGCCGATCAGCGTGAAGTCGCGCTCGTAGGGAATGGCGAACACGATGCGATGATCGTCGTTCTGAAGGAGGTAGGCGAAGCGGTGTGCGTAGAGGCGCGGAACGACGATGTGACTGCCCTTGACCAGCCGGACGGTGTGGCAGATGCTCACGGGTGAGGCGTCTCGCGCAAACCGGCTCACCCAGGGCCCGGTGGCGTTGACTGCGGCTCTGGCAAGGATGGTCCGCGTGCCTGAGGGTGTCGCAAGTGTCGCAAGCCAGCGTCCTTGCGCGGATTCGAGCTTCTCACACCGGGTCCGCGTCAGGATGACCGCGCCTCGCTCCTGCGCGTCGACCGCATTCAATACGACCAGACGCGCATCGTTGGTCCATCCATCGGAATAGACGAAGCCCTGCGCGTATCGCGGCTTGAGGGTCGTGCCCGCCGCGTGGCGCCGCAGGTCGATGCGCGCCGAGCCGGCCAGGAGCCGCCGCCGCGCGAGATGATCGTAGAGAAACAGTCCGGCGCCGATCAGCCACGCCGGCCGCAAGCGCGCATCGTGCGGCAGGACGAACCGCAGTGGCCGCATGAGGTGAGGCGCGGAGGCGAGGAGGATCTCGCGCTCGACGAGCGCCTTGCGCACGAGCGCGAGCTGCAGATGCTCGAGATATCGCAGCCCGCCGTGAATGAGCTTGGTGCTCGCCGAGGAGGTGTGGGATGCGAGGTCATCCTGCTCGCAGAGCAGGACCGAGAGCCCGCGGCCGGCGGCATCGCGTGCGATGCCGGCGCCGTTGATGCCGCCACCGACGACCAGGACGTCGTATGTAGAATGCCGCATGGCCCGATCATATCGCCTGGAGCGATCTGCGACGTCGAGCGCGTCCGCGCGCGACGGCCCCGAAGGGGCGAGGCTAAGGACGGGCCGAGTAACGCCTCGGCGCCGGGACGGGGCCCGGCATTCCGCTTTCGTCGAGGTGCGACTCGAGAGCGTGCGCCTCGATCGCGGTGGACGGCGGGTCCTCGAGGATGTGAGCTGGACGATCCGGCCCGGCGAGAGGTGGGTGTTGGCGGGAGCGAACGGTGCCGGCAAAACCCAGCTGCTGAAGCTCATCGCCGGTTCCGTCTGGCCGACGCCGACGGGGCGGGAAGTGCGCCGCTACCGCTGGAAGGGCGATCTCTGGCGCACACCTTACGAGATACAGGACGAGATCGGATACGTCGGAGCGGAGCGTCAGGACCGGTATACGCGCTACGGTTGGAACCACACGGTAGAGCAGGTGGTCGCCACCGGTATCCATCGCACCGACCTTCCGCTACACGCCACGAGCGATGCCGACCGCGGCCGCGTGGCGACGATTCTGCGGCGGTTGCGCATCGAGGCGCTGGCGGGGCGGCGTTTTCTCACGCTTTCCTACGGGGAGCGGCGTCTCACCCTGCTCGCGCGCGCGCTCGCCTCCCGGCCGGGATTGTTGCTTCTCGACGAATTGTTGAATGGACTCGACATGACCAACCATGGGCGCGCGTTGCGTTGGCTGGAGGGTAGCGCCCGCTCCGCGCTGCCCTGGGTACTGTCCAGCCATCGGGTGGAGGATGTTCCCTCCAGCGCCACGCACGCCCTGGTGCTGGAGCGCGGTCGAGTCAAATACCGTGGCGCCATCAGGCGCGCTCCCCTGGCCCGGTGGCTCGAGGGACGCTCCGCGCCAGCGCCCCGCCCGTCCCTGCACCGCCGTGCGGGAGGCGCAAACGTCGGGCAACGTGCACCCGCGCGCCGGTCCTCCAACCGGGTACTGGCGCGGCTGACGAACGCCTTCGTTCACCTCGACGGGCACGTCGTCCTGAAGGACATCTCGCTGGCGGTCCAGACGGGCGAGTGCTGGGTAGTGCATGGGTCTAACGGCTCCGGCAAGACCACGCTCCTGCGCACGCTCTACGGTGACTACGGGGTGGCCGTCGGGGGCCGGATCGAGCGTGCGGGCATCAAGGCGGGCGTGCCTCTGCAGGCGTTCAAGGAGCGCGTGGGGATCATCGCCCCGCACCTGCAGGCCGACCACCCTCAGGAGCTCACCGTCAACGCGGTCGTCCAGTCGGGCCGGCACGCGAGCATAGGCCTGAACGATGCGCCGACCGCGGCCGATCGAATCGCGGCCCGCCGGGCCCTGCGCGTGTTCGGGTTGACCGCGCTCGGTGCTCGCACCTTGCGGGAGTTGTCCTACGGACAGTTGCGGCGGGTGCTGTTCGCGCGGGCGTGCGTGCGCGAGCCCGCCCTGTTGCTGCTCGATGAGCCGTTCTCCGGCGTGGACGGACCAACGCGGCGCGAGCTGTCGCAGCGGCTCGAGGCCATGGTCGCCGCCGGTACGACCGTCGTCATGACGACCCACCGACGTTCCGAGTGGCCGCGCTGCGCGACTCACGAGCTCGAGCTGGCCCAGGGAGAGGTGCGTTATGCAGGTCGGATCAGAGAACGATCTCGGTCTCGAACACAGAAACCGCCTGGCCGATGATCCACACGCCGGCGACGCTCCCTTCCTTGAGATCCAGCTCCACCTCCACCCGTCCCGGTCGGTGGAGGTGCTGGCCCTGCACGCCCCTGAAAGAGGCGCGCTGCGGGTCGCCCGTCAGGAACCCGTGATGAGCGAGGTACGCCCCGAGCAGGCCATGAGCGTTGCCGCTCACCGGGTCTTCGCTGATGCCGAGCGCCGGACAGAACATGCGCGATTCGGTGAGGTGGTCCTCACTCTGCGGCGTCAGGGCGAACACGAAGTAACCGGCTGCGCCGATTTGCGCCGACAGCGTCGTGAGACGAGTCATGTCGGGTTTGAGATGCTTGAGCGGCTCCGTGCCGCGCACGCCGATCAGCAACCGCGTGCTGCTCGAGCCGGCGATGCGCAGCGGGCAGCGGGTGTCGAGATCATCGGTCGCAAGCGCGAGCGCATCCAGTACGGCAAGGCGCTCCCGGTCGTTGAGCTCGCGGCCAAGTGCTGGTGCGCTCTGGCGCACCGCGATCTTGCGATCGTCGCCATTGCCGCGAATCTCGACATCGACGATACCCGCCTTGGATTTCTGCCGCAGCCGCCGGGGCGCGTTGTGGCGGCGGGAGAGGACGTAATGCGCGGCGATGGTCGCATGGCCGACGAAGCCGACCTCGGCGCGGGGCGTGAAGAACCGTGCCCGCAGGTCATGGCCCTCGCCCTCGGGCGCGAGAATGAACGCGGTATCGGCGTTGTTGAGCTCGCGCGCGATGGCGAGCATCTGCGCCTCGGCCAATCCGTCCGCATTGAGCACGACCCCGGCGGGATTCCCGGTGAAGCGCTCCACGGTGAAAGCATCGACCTGATGGACCTGGATTTTCTGAGTCATCGCTCCCGTTCCCCGTCCGAGAGCGGACGGTCGGCGGCGGCCGAGGCGCGCCATTCTAGCCCATGAATTAAAATGCTCCCATGGAGATCGGCGTCGAGATCAGTCTGTACCCGCTCACGGAGCGCTTCGCTCCGGCGATTCACGATTTCATAGCGCGCCTCAGCGTGGCACCGGACATCAAAGTGGTGAGCGACAGCCTGAGCACACAGGTTTTCGGGGAGTACGAGCAGGTCTTCGAGACCCTGCAACGGGAGCTGCGCGCCACGTTCGAGAGCCGCTCGGAGCAGGGTGGCAAAGCCGTGTTCGTCCTGAAGGTCATGGGTCCGCTGTGAGCCGTTCCCTGGGCCGTTCCTGGAACACTCGTTGGCTCTCAGGACTGCTGGCGCTGAAGATTATGAACCGGCAAACTAGGCGGCTTGGCCGTGGCCGGGAATGATAAAGAGGTAGGTGAATGCCGCTGCTGCGCGTGATCGATCGCGACGGTCAGGAGCATGAAGTCGAGGCGAAGACCGGCCTCAAGGTCATGGAGACCCTGCGGGAGCTCGACTACGGCGTCGCGGCGATCTGCGGTGGCATGTGCTCGTGCGCCACCTGCCATATCTATGTCGATGCGCACTGGCAGAGCCGTCTGCCGGCGCCGATGTCGGACGAGCGCGAGCTGCTCACCGAGCTTGCGCATACTCAGGATAACTCGCGCCTCTCCTGCCAGATCGAGTTCACCGCCGAGCTGGCTGGGCTGCGGGTCACCATTGCGCCGGACGAGTAGCGCGGGAGCCGGCGATCAGCAACCTATCGCTCATAATCCTCGTCGGCCTGGTCGGCTTATTCATAGTCGCGCGCCTCTATTTCCGGTTGCGCAAGCTGCGTCCCGCGCATCAGGAGAGCTGGGACGAGAAGATGATCGAGCGCCTGCGCGCCAAGGGCTTCGCCCCGTTCAACGATTATCCGATCGCATTCTTCCTGGCGTTGCCGGATGAGGCCTCCTGTAGCGTCGTGCGCGCCCGTCTGGAGCCGGACGGTTTCGCCGTGGACGTCAAGCCGATGACGGCCCAACTGTTCGGCCAGTCCGAGAGCGAGAGCTCTCTGCCGTTCAGCCTGCATGCGACCAAGACGATGCGCTTGCTCGTGGCCGACCTGGTGGAGCTCAGCCAGCGGATGAGCGCGATCGCCGCCGAGTTCCACGGCCGCTACGACGGATGGTCGGTGTAGTAGCGGCTTGGCGCCGGAAGGTCAGCGCTTTTCGGTCTGACGACGCACCGCTTCGGCAGCGGCGGCGATCGCGGCGGGATCGCCGAGATAGCGACTGCCCAGCGGCTTGAGCTGCGGATCGAGCTCGTAAAGCAGGGGCACACCGGTCGGGATGTTGAGCTCGACGATGTCGCTCTCAGATACGTCGTCGAGCATCTTCACCATCGCGCGCAGGCTGTTGCCGTGCGCAGCCACGAGCACGTTGCGGCCGCGGCGCAGCTCCGGGGCGATGCGGCCGTGCCAGTAGGGCAGCACGCGCCCGAGCGTGTCCTTGAGCGATTCCGCGACCGGCAATTCCGCGGGCGGCACATCGGCGTAGCGGGGATCGACGCGCGGGTGACGCTCGTCCTCGAGCGCCAGCGGCGGCGGCCGGATGTCGTAGCTGCGGCGCCAGATCTTCACCCGCGCCTCGCCGTGACGCTCGACCGTCTGCGCCTTGTTGAGGCCCTGCAGTGCGCCATAGTGGCGCTCGTTGAGCCGCCAGGAGCGTTCGACCGGAATCCACATCCGGTCCATCTCATCGAGCATGATCCAGAGCGTGCGGATCGCCCGCTTCAGCACCGAGGTGAACGCGAGGTCGACGACGAGCTTTTCCTCGAGCAGTTGCCGAGCGGCGCGCGCCGCCTCCTCGCGCCCCTCCTCGGACAGGTCGACGTCCGTCCAGCCCGTGAAGAGGTTCTCCAGGTTCCAGATGCTCTGACCGTGGCGGACGAGAATCAGCTTGCCGGTGGTACTCATGAAGGTCGTCGTCAGTCCGTATCTATTCGGCGAGCTTGCGCAATGACTCCACACCGACCGTGAGCGTCGCAAAATCGGCGGCGCCGGCCGCGCGCATGTCGGCGAGAGTGCGCTGCCAGTGTGCCAGATCCTTGCCCGCCGCATCCTGCCACGCCGCGACCCGCTCGTGCGCGCTGCCGCCGCGGCTGCGGCTCAACACGCGCTCGGCGAGCTTGCGGTGCAGGCGCAGGGCCGCATCGCGCAGGCCCGTGCGTGCCGTGGCCTGCCACGGCCCTTCGACCGGCAGCCGGTCGATCTGCTGC
>JBAUOO010000157.1:0-4197 GCA_049579785.1 Steroidobacteraceae bacterium | reverse complement strand
CGAGAGCGGGTGGTGCAATCCTTCCAGGAACTCGCGCACAGCCGTGAAGTACGCTGGAGCGGATACGGCGATCGCAGTGAGCAGTGGCGAGCGACGCCGGCGGCGCTGCGCGAGCAGATCGATCGGTACAACGCACTTCCCACCCAGGCGCGAGCGGCTGCGCTCGAGCAGTTGGTGCGCGAGCCGGCCAAGGTACGCACGCTCGAGCGCTGGATCGGGGAGCGGCAGCAGCGGGTGCGCGAGCTGGGTCTTGATCGGGGACTGGAGCTCTAACCATGGACGATGAAGCGCAGGAGCTGAAGATCGCGGCCCTGATTGATGCGGCCGACGCCGCACAGGCGCGTGCGCTCGAGACGATCGAGGCGCTTAACGCGACGCGCGCAGGCCTGCAGCAGGCCGTCGCCCAGGCGGCGCGCGCGTCCACGCAGGAGGCGTTAAAAAGTCTGCACGGCGAGCTCGAGCGTGCGCAGCACGTTGTGATCGATCTGCAGCGGCTCTCGCTCTGGCGAGCGGCCTGGCAGCATGTGATGGTGGCGCTGGTCGCGATCGTCGTGACACTGGTGGCGGTGTGGTGGTATGTGCCCAGCGTGAACGACATGCAGGCCCTGCGGGCCGAGAAGGTGCAGCTCGAGGCCTCGATCGCAGATCTCGAGCAGCGTGGAGGGAAACTGCAGATCAGCCACTGCGGGCCAGAGAAACGCGTTTGCGTGGCGGTGGATGACTACGCCGGCATCTATGGGAAGGATGCGGACTATCGGATTGCCAAGGGTTATTGAGCTGGGAAATTGAGTTCGGTGGCGGGAAACCCAAGTGACAGCATTTCGTTGCCCACCGACATGGGCTTGCGGAACCTCGATAGCCAGCCCTGTGAAGCAACACGTTGCCGCGCGACCAGCTCCGCGTGCTTACGGGATTTCGCGAGCATTTGTTCAAGTGTCGCCGCATGCCTCTCTAGCGGCTCCCGCCAGTCTGGTGTACAGGCCGCCAACGTCCGCAGCGTCTGAGCAAGCATACTCACAGTATCTGGAAATGAGCCGAGGCCGACGTATGGCTGACCATTCTGGTCTGTGCACCAACCGAAGATGTATCCCTCGGCGTCCCACATGACCAAGTCGATCCGCATTGGCGTACCTTCGAAGTAGAACTTCGTCAGACGTTCAACGCCCTCCATAATGCTCTGTGGCGGCAACCGTTCTGAAGCCCCACTACTAAAGACTTCCACGGTGATCTTCTGAGTTGCAGCTTCCGCTAGCATAAGAGCCGCGGCAACTGCCACGCGATATGGGACGCGCGTCGCTTCGGCCGCGAACATTTCATCTAAGCGGGCCGTTGCTTCGTGCGCTGTCAGTTTGAATAATGCCGGTTCTTCTACATTTTCCATCGTGTTGACTTGCTCCCTTGTACCGCGTGCGCAAGTCTAGCTGCGATGGTGGAGTTGCGGCACCTGGCCGATAGCATGCCCAGAACCACACGTCCAGATAACCCTCGTCTGACAGCAGGGACCCTGCTGGGGGCGGCCATCGGATTCGCTGAACTGTCGGATCTGCACGCGGCATCGCGACCAGGTAGGTCGCTCGACCTGATTATGCTCACCTTCCTTCTAGGCCGTTCACTCGAACTTGCGCTTAAGGCGGTACTGCGCAAAGACGGGGCCAGCGAGAGTCAATTGCGCGACAACGGCCACGACATTACTTCGCTGTACAGCGCTGTCCTTGAGGAACACTCGCCGCCTGGACTTAGGCTCACCCGGCGGCGTCGGAGCGTCGTCAAGCTCGTTGGACGGTATTACCCCACGAAATTGCTCGAATACCGGCAGGTCGGTGTTTATCGCCTACCGCCCCCGTATGCATTGCGAGGCCTCGTCCATGAAGCTATTGTCTTCGCCCTGGATCACGTTCGAGGCCAGGGTATTTCTGCCAGGCAGATTGCTGCCGGCAAACCAGGCGTCGTCATTTCGCCCGACGCGCATTACGGAAACGCCTCACGCCGCGCGACGATGAGAGCTCAGCTTCGCCGCCTCGAAAGCCTCATGAGATAGGGATGCGACGGACGCGCAGCGATGCAGCTCTTCAAGCTACCTGACTTTCCGTCCGAAATAGCGGCCAGTAAAACCGACCAATACGTCGAAGGCGGTGCTTTCTTTCTGGACTTCAGTCGACCGCTACGCAGGATGCGATGGTTCTTCGGGAAAATAAACTACTCATTCGGCCTCGCCGTAGGGCTCGCCGTACCGATTGTGCATCAGGGTGAGAGCACAGGCGGATTTATTGCCTCTGTTCATCGCAGCGAATCTGCATACTCTCAGGTGCGTGCACTCTGGAAGCAATATTACCCAAGATCCCGCACGGGGCCGAACACAGCCAAGGCCGATGGCCTTAAGGTTATCGCGGACTTTGCGACGCAATTTCCCAACGATTGCCAGTAAAGGCGGCTTTCCAACGCATACCGCCGCCACGCTACACACGTTGTTGACTTACATTCCCATAAATAACCGATCATGGGAATGTTCTATACTGACGCATGGCTCGAGCGCCGAGAAAATCCGCTGCCGCCAAACCGGCGCCAATACTCGAAAATGGGAAAGTCCGGCTGCGCCGGCGCAATAGGAAGCCCTCAGAGCGGCGATCTGCAGGGGCCCCTGGCTCTCCCCTCCCCCCTCCTCGCCAAACCAATGCCTCTCGCCGGCGACGAGAGTACCTGACCCCCGAGGAGCTCGAGCGCGTGCTGAAGGCCTGCGGCCAGGTCGGCCGCCATGGTCAGCGCGATCGGACGCTGGTGCTGGTGGCGTATCGGCATGGGTTTCGCGTCAGCGAGCTCGTGGCGCTGCGCTGGGACCAGATCGATCTCAAGGCAGGCCTGCTGCATGTGGCACGTCTGAAAAACGGCATCGCCTCGACGCATCCGATCCGCGGGCCGGAGCTGCGAGCGTTGCGGGAGCTGCGCCGGCAGTATCCGGACTCGCCCTATGTGTTCGTCACCGAGCGCGGCGGACCGCTGACGCCGGCGACGTTCAGAAAGCTCCTGGCGCGCGCCGGCGAGCTCGCCCGACTCCCCTTCCCTATCCATCCGCATATGCTGCGGCACTCGACCGGCTACAAGCTTGCCAATGACGGCCAGGATACGCGCGCGATCCAGCACTACCTCGGGCACCGAAACATCACGCACACGGTGCGCTATACCGAGCTCAGCCCGGAGAGGTTCAAGGGGTTTTGGAAGGATTGAAACATCGGCGATGTTCGCGCGGGAACATCGCGGAGCCCGTCTGGGACACGCGCCGCGCCTGATGTCACATGAACTTCCGGCGCTTGAAAGCACTCACATCCTTTGCTGTCAGTGCGAACCACTCGCCGCTGCGCCGCTTCTCAGCAAAGCGCTTGTGCCAGTACCCTTCGATCCCATACGCATCGTCGGTGCGGATTGCATGGACGAGTTCGAGTTCTTCTGGCAACGTTACCGCAATCTGCCGTGTTCTATTCTCGACAAGATTCGCCTTGCCAATCTTGTAGCGCTTCTCGCGACCGACGCGCATCAGTGCAAGGTAAACGAAACCGTCCTCGACGCCGTCGTCCTCTCGTTCTGCATCCGATGTTTGGGCCATCAAGGCGGTCATGGACTGGCAGATCGCCGCGACGTCCGACCAGCCAGTGGTTCGGTCGCAGAATGCGGCCAGGCGTGTGATCAACTCTTGGCGAGAACCGACCCGTTCGAGCACCTTATGATTTGGGAAGGCATCGTCATCTCGCTTGCGCATGCGCATCTCGGCGACCGTCGGGAAGCGATGGAGCTCCCGGACGAAGGCGCCGAGCTGTGTGAGCAGCACATCCTCATCAGTTTTTGGTCTGAGCGTGTTGGGAGTGAACCCCGCTTCGCGGACCGCGTCTCCCCAACGCGCCCAAAACCGACCACGCCATGCAGCTTCTCTGATCCCTGTCTCAGCTTCGAATCGATCTACCCCAAGCGGCACTCCGTCGTTGTCGCGCGCAGTTCGCCGTATCTCCTCGATAATGTGTTGTTTGTTCATGGTGCTAAAGATCTGGTTTGATCTCGCCAGCCTGTAAGCGCGCTAGCTTTAGTAAGCGCTCTTCGAGCTCTGATGCTGACAGAAATCCATCACGGAACAGCTTGCGTAGAAAATCCGCCGCCGCCGTGGCGCCCTTTCGATTATTTATCTCGCGTGAGGCGGCCACGACGTTCCGG
>JBAUOO010000156.1:0-20854 GCA_049579785.1 Steroidobacteraceae bacterium | reverse complement strand
GGGTGGGCATGGGCGTCTTGCGGGCGGTCCAGGGGCGGTCGGGCCTGCGGCGCTCGACTCGCATCGGGGCGGCGGCAACCGCCGGCTTGGGCGCACGGCTCCCCGGCGCGGACATTGGCGCGCTGGTTTCCGCCATGGCGACCTGGAAGCGCGCCAGCATTTCGTTGAGGCCGCGCACCTGCTCCGCCATCGCCTGCGAGGAGGCCGTTGCCTCCTCGACCAGCGCGGCGTTCTGCTGCGTGAGCTCGTCCATCTGCATCACGGCGCGGTTGACCTGCTCGATGCCGCTCGACTGCTCGCGCGAGGCGGCGGCGATCTCGGCGACGATATCGGAGACCTTCTTCACCGAAGCCACGATCTTCTCGAGGGTCTGGCCGGACTGGGTGACGAGCACCGAGCCGTCCTCGACCCTGCGCACGGAGTCCTGAATCAACTCCTTGATCTCCTTGGCGGCCGTGGCCGAGCGGCCGGCGAGGCTGCGTACCTCGCTCGCCACCACCGCAAAGCCCCGACCCTGTTCCCCGGCGCGAGCGGCCTCGACGGCCGCGTTCAGCGCGAGAAGGTTCGTCTGAAAGGCGATGTCGTCGATGACTCCGATGATGTCGGCGATCTTCTTCGAGGCCTCGTTGATTCCGGTCATGGCGGCGACCGCCTGGTTGACCACCGTGCCGCCCTTCTCGGCCTGATCGCGGGCGGCGAGGGCGAGCTGGTTGGCCTGGGCCGCGTTGTCCGCGTTCTGCTTGACCGTAGTGGTCATCTCCTCCATGGAGGAGGCGGTCTCCTCGAGTGAGGAGGACTGCTCCTCGGTGCGCTGCGACAGGTTGGCATTGCCGGTGGAGATCTCGTCGGCGCCGCGGTGGACGTCGGCGGCGACCCGCTTGACCCGCGAGATCACCTCCGCCATGTTGTCCGCGAGCTGGTTGACGCCGCGGCTCATGGCCTCGAAGAAGCCCGTCTTGCCGGCAAGATCGATGCGGCGGCCGAGATCACCGGCCACCACCGCCGACAACATGCCCTCCATCTCCTTCTCGACGGCGACTTCCTGGGTGCGGTCGGTCCATTCCATGACCGTGCCGATGCGGCCGCCACTCTCATCGAGCACCGGGTTGGTGACGGTGCGGAAAGTGCAGCCACCGAGCTCCCGCTCGACGGTGCGCGAACCGGTGAGCGTCTCGAGCTCGCGTGCGGCGGCGGCGGAGTCCGCTGCCAGCGCTTCCAGTCCGCTGCCGCGCAGCCGCTGCACGTCGAATCCCGGCAGGGTTCTGCGGACCTCGAGCTGGTTGCGGGCGAAGGTCGCGCTCGCCGTGTCATTGAGATAGATGATCCGGTGCTGCGCATCGGCGAGCACGACGGAAGTGGAGACCTTGTCGAGCGCCTGGCGCACGCGGGCGTTCTCGGCCGCCACCAGCCGCTCGTTCTCGATTTGCGTGCGCAGCTTTCCCTGCATGTCATCCAGGGCGCGCAACACCCGGCCCGCCTCGTCCGATCCGGAGAGATCGATCAGATTATCGTATTTTCCGGCGGCGATGCGCCGGAACACCTCGATCGCGTGCGCGAGCGGTATGGCGAGCGAGCGGGTGATGAGCCAGGAGAGCGCGAGCGCCACCGCGAGCGCCACGATCGTGATGCCGGCGGTGAGGTTACGCCAGGTGGTCACCTGGGAGAGGCGCTGCTTCACCGCGGTACCCATTGCCAAGTAGCCGGTATCCGACAGGCTCAGCAGGCTGCGGCGGATCGCGCGCGAGTCGGAGAAGAGCTGCGAGGTCGTGATGGTCATCTTCTGTGCGTTGATGATTCGCGACTCGATGATCGAGTAGGAGCCGTCGAACGCGCCTTGCGCGCGCTCCAGGGCGGGCGCGATGCTCGTTCGCGCCTGCGCGGGCGCGCCGTTGAGGTCGCGTGCGGCGGCCGCGAAGTCGGCCGCCACTTCGCCGTGATACAGCTGCAGCGCCATCTGATCGTCGGCGCCGAGATAGCCCTTGATGCTCGCGCGCGTGGCATACCACTGCACGTTGCCCGAGGCGATGAGCGCTCCAGGCACGTCACGGGTGGCGATCTGAATGAGCGAGGCGGTCGCGGGCGAAGGATCGATGTTGAGTGCCGAGCGGGCCACCACGAGATTGCCGAGCTTCACGATCCTTGCGATGAGCGCATCATGCCGAGCCACCGCATCGTCGGCGGACAGCTTCGACTCCTCGGACTGCAACTGCCGCCAGTCGGCCTTGATCCGCTGCCACTCCTCGGAGAGGCCCAGCCGACTCTCGACCGCCGAGTCGCCCGCGTCGATGCCCAAGATGAGCTTGTCGATGCCTTCCTCGGAGCTGCCGAGCTCGTCGCGGCGCGAAGCGTCTCCCGTGAGCACCGCGAAGAGGAGACTGCGGTGGTTGGCGACGGCGGCGAGCATCGCGCCGACTTGGTGCGCGTAGTCGGCGCCTGCGAGCTCGTTGCGCGCCTGCGCGACCGCGCTGTTGGCTGCGCTTAAGTAGAAGACGCCGAGCAGCGCGGTCGGCAGCGCCATCGCGGCGACCAGCAGCGCGAGCTTCTGCCAGAGCTTCAAACGGTTGAGAAGTTGCATGAACTTACCTCTAAACCTCTATCCATTCGGCGCCGGCACCGCTGCCGGCGGCGCGGCGCGTCGAGGGGATCGGCGGGGCGGGTTTCGCGGCCGGCTGGCCCGAAGTCGCGGACGCACCTCGTGAGGGCGCGGCGACGGTGTGCGCACCGAGATCATATCGGGCGAGCATGTCGTTCAGCTGCTGCACCTGACCGGCCATGGCCTGCGAGGCGGCGGTCGCCTGCTCGACGAGCGCGGCGTTCTGTTGAGTGAGCTCGTCCATCTGCACGACCGCGCGGTTGACCTGCTCGATTCCGGAGGACTGCTCACGCGAGGCGGCGGCGATCTCGGCGACGATGTTGGAGACTTTCTTCACCGAAGCGACGATCTCGCTCAGCGTGCGCCCGGACTGGGTCACGAGGCCCGAGCCGTCCTTCACTTTCCTGACGCTGTCCTCGATGAGCGCCTTGATCTCCTTGGCGGCGGTAGCGGACCGGCCGGCGAGATGCCGCACCTCGCTCGCAACTACCGCAAACCCGCGGCCCTGCTCTCCGGCGCGCGCGGCCTCCACGGCGGCATTGAGCGCGAGGAGATTGGTTTGAAAGGCGATCTCGTCGATGACACCGATGATATCGGCGATCTTTTTGGCCGACTCATTGATTCCGGACATTGCGTCCACGGCGTTGCCGACCACCGCGCCCCCTTGCTCGGCCTGCTCTCGTGCCGCGAGGGCGAGCTGGTTCGCCTGGGCCGCATTGTCGGCGTTCTGCTTCACGGTCGTCGTCATCTCCTCCATGGAGGAGGCGGTCTCCTCGAGCGAGGTGGCCTGCTCCTCGGTACGCATGGAGAGGTTCGCGTTGCCCGCGGTGATCTCCTCGGCCCCGAGGGCGATCTCGCGACCCGCCGCCTTCACCCGCGAGACGATCTCGACCAGGCTCTCCGCCAGGCGATTGACGCCTGCCCCCAGGGCCTCGAAGAAACCCGATTTGTGCGCAAGATCGATGCGCCGGCTGAGATCGCCGGCGTTGACGGAATTGAGCACTCCCTGCAGCTCCTGCTCCACGTGCACTTCCTGAGTGCGCTGGGTCCACTCCATCACCGTGCCGAGCCGCTCGCCGCGCTCGCCGGTCACGCGATTGGTGACGGTGCGGAAACACAGGTCGCCGAGCACGCGCTCCTCGACCCGCTCGCCAGTGAGCGCATCGAGAGCGCGCCGCTCGAGGGCGGCGTCCGGTGACAGCGATTCCAGGCTCGAGCCCCGAAGGCGCGAGGCGTCGAAGGTCGACAGCGAGGCACGGATCTCGGCGGCGTGCCGATCGAACGTCGCCTGGGCGGCTTCATTGAGATAGATGATCCGCTGCTCGGGATCGGCCAGGACGACGCACGTCGAGGCCTTGTCGAGCGCGTGACGCACGCGCGAGTTTTCCGCGGCGACCGCGCGCTCGTTCTCGATCTGCGCGCGCAGCTTCTCCTGCATCGCGGCGAGCGCCTGCAGCACCTGACCGGCCTCGTCGTCGCGGCGCGTGTCGATCTCGTGGTCATAGCCGCCCTGCGCAATGTGCTCGAAAACGGTGATCGCGTGAGTCAGCGGCCGCGACAGGGAGAGCCTGACGAGTCTCGCCAGCGCCAGTGCGCAGGCGAGCGCGAGCAGAGCGAGCAGCGCGGTGAGATCGCGGTGCGCAGCGACGGAGGATGCGCGCGCGGCGAGGGTGGCTGCCGCGGCGCTCAGGCAATCGGCGGAGAGCCTTTGCAGCGCGTGACTCGCCGGAATCCCGGCGTCGTAGATCGCCGCACCGCTCGCCTTGAGACTGGTGGCGTTGAGGATCTGCGAGTCGATCACACCGCCGAAATCCCCGAAGCGCTGCAGCAGCGCATCGAAGTCCTGCTGCAGCGGCGCGCGCATTTGCGGCGGCAGCTGCGCGAGGCCCGCTCTGATCTGCTCGAACCTCGACAGCACGCGGCTGCGGTAGATCACGATGCCCATCCGATCGTCGCCACCGAGGTAGCTCTTGGACGCGGCATCGACCGCGAAGCGACGCATGCTGTCGCCCTGCGCCAGCGCCGCGGGTGCGTATTCGGAACCGATCTCGAGCAGGGTGCGGGTCGTCTGGTCGGGGTCCGAGGCGATTCTCGAGCCGGCGGCCACGGCGGCCGCGATGGCGTTCAAGCGCTCGACCAGCGCGGCGTTCGCATCGGCGATCCGGGAGGCGGGCTGGCTAAGCGTCGCGGCGGCCTCGGCGCGCCACTGCGAGCTCAGCGTGGCGACATCATTCCCGACGCCGTAGAGCGGGCCCAGCCGGTGAGCGACGCTTTCGAGGCGGCGCATCGCCGCGTCGACTTCCCGCTGCTTTTCCAGCACGGCCTCACGGCGCGCCGCGTCCCCGCTTGCGAACACGAACGCGCGGGCGCCGTGCGTCAGCAGCTTCGATTCCAGCGGGCCGATCGCCTGCAGGAAGCGGATCCCCTGCAGCTCACCGCGGGTCTGGCTCACCTCGCCGTGCATCGCGGTGAAATAGAAGAACCCGACCAGAGCGGTCGGCACGAACATCGCCAGGACCAGGGCTCCCAGCTTCTGCCAGAGATTGAGACGATTGAGCGCGGTGGTGTTCATGGTGTTGTACTCAGGCACTGCGTGCCGCGCGCACGACTTGAGCAGGGGCGGTGGCGTCGGCGCGCAACGCATGAGCGGAGATGCGGTAGCGGCCCATGTTGTTGCTGAGCTCGCGCGCCTGTCCGGCCATGTTCTGCGCCGCGGCGGTCGCTTCCTCGACCAGCGCGGCGTTCTGCTGCGTGAGCGCGTCCATCTGCATGACGGCGCGATTGACCTGCTCGATGCCGGCGGACTGCTCGCGCGAGGCGGCGGCGATCTCGGCGACGATATCGGAAACCTTCT
The DNA here is from genome assembly GCA_049579785.1 of Steroidobacteraceae bacterium. Lineage (GTDB taxonomy): Bacteria > Pseudomonadota > Gammaproteobacteria > Steroidobacterales > Steroidobacteraceae > 13-2-20CM-66-19. Next base: position 15,407 of record JBAUOO010000156.1, on the reverse strand, counting down.
TCACCGAGGCCACGATCTCCTGCAGCGTGTTACCGGACTGGGTGACCCGCTGCGAGCCGTCCTCGACCTTGCGCACCGAGTCGCGGATGAGCCCCTTGATCTCCTTGGCGGCGGTGGCGGAGCGGCCGGCGAGATTGCGAACCTCGCTCGCCACCACTGCGAAGCCGCGGCCCTGCTCGCCGGCGCGAGCGGCCTCGACCGCCGCGTTGAGCGCGAGGAGGTTGGTCTGGAAGGCAATTTCGTCGATCACGCCGATGATGTCGGCGATCTTCTTCGAGGCCTGGTTGATGTCCGACATGGCCGCGACCGCCTGATTGACGACCACCCCGCCGCGCTCCGCCTGGTCGCGCGCGGCGAGTGCGAGCTGACTCGCCTGGGCGGCGTTGTCGGCGTTCTGCTTGACCGTCGTGGTCATCTGCTCCATCGAGGAAGCGGTCTCCTCGAGAGAGGCGGACTGCTCCTCGGTCCGACGCGAGAGATTGGTGTTGCCGGCGGAGATCTCTTCCGCGGATCGAGTCACCTCCGAGGCGGTCGACCCGATGCCGCGCACGAGACCGGCCATGCCGTCGAGCAGGGAGTTGATTCCTTCGGCCATCGCGCGCAGCTCCGGGCTGTCCATGCGGGTATCGAGCCGGCGGCTGAGATCACCCCCCGAGGCGGCGTTTATCAACTCGCGGGTTTGCTCGATGATGCTTCTCTGGATGCTCACTCCCATCTCCCCTCAGGCGGCGCTGGCGGCCGTCGGCTGTTCCCCATCGGCGCTCGATGGCAGGCTGGTCAGGTCTCTGCCGATGAGGCGATCGATGTCGAGCAGCACGACCATGCGCTCCGCGACCGATACCAGGCCGCGGATGTAATCCGTTGCGCCGCGCGAGCCGAGCTCGGGTGCCGCCTTCACCTCGGCGAGGTTGACATCGACCACATCCGAGACGCCGTCCACGACGACACCGAAATCGCGGCGACCCGCCGCTGTGTTGACGGACATCACGATGATCACCGTGACCGTCGTGTACTCGGCGCGCTCGAGCGCGAAGCACATGCGCAGGTCGACGATCGGAACGATCGAGCCGCGCAAGTTCAGCACGCCGAGGACATGCGTCGGGGCGTGCGGGATCTTGGTCACCGCCGACCACCCGCGGATCTCCTGCACGCGCAGAATGTCGACCCCGTAGGTTTCGTTGCCGAGCACGAAGGTCAGAACCTGGTGAGACCCGGCGCCCGGACCGTGTTGCTGCTCGACTGCCTTACTGGACATGATGGTGATGCCTCGCCTTCGCTTGCCCGAGCCTCATGCCGCGGCCCGCAGGGATGCCGCGCGGATGAGTCCGGACACATCGAGAATCAGCGCCACCGAGCCGTCTCCCAGGATGGTCGCGCCCGAGACGCCCTCGATGTGCCCGTAGTTGGTTTCCAGAGATTTGATGACCACCTGCTGCTGGCCGAGCAGATCGTCGACGAAAAGACCGATCCGCCGCCCCTCGCCCTCGGCGACGACCACCAGGCCCTCGTGCAGCGCGCGCGAGCGCGGCTCGACCCCGAAGAGCTCGTGCAGCCGGATGATCGGCAGGTAATCGCCGCGAAAAGACAGCACCTCGCTGCGACCGGAAAGCCGCGTTACGCCGCTCGCCTTGAGCTGCATCGACTCCACGATGGAAATGAGCGGTACGATATAGGTCTCGGTGCCCACCGCGACCGACTGGCCGTCGACGATGGCGAGCGTCAGGGGCAGGGTGATGGTGAACCGCGAGCCGCATCCGGGCTCGCTGCGGACCTCGATCTTGCCGCCGAGCTCCTTCACGTTGCGCCGGACGACGTCCATGCCGACGCCGCGTCCGGAGACATCGGTGGTTTTTTCCGCCGTCGAGAAGCCAGGGAGGAAGATCAGCTCGTGGATCTCCGTAGCGGTAAGCGAGTCGCTTGGTCCGATGAGGCCGCGCGCGCGGGCCTTGGCGAGGATCCGCTCCCGGTCCAGGCCGCCGCCATCGTCGCTCACCTCCACGGCGATGTTGCCGCCCCGGTGGCAGGCATCGAGTTGCACCGTGCCGGCGGCGGCCTTGCCCGCCGCGATCCGCGCATCCGGCGGTTCGATGCCATGATCGAGGCAGTTGCGCACGAGGTGCACCAGCGGGTCGCCGATCTTCTCGAGCACGGTCTTGTCGAGCTCGGTCTGTTCCCCGGTGAGCTTCAGGTCGATCTGTTTGCCGAGGCGCTGTGCGAGGTCGCGCACCATGCGCGGAAAGCGGCTGAAGACGAAGCTGATCGGCAACATGCGCACGCGCATGACGCTCTCCTGCAGCTCGCGCATGTTGCGCTCGAGCTGCGCCAAACCGCCGCGCAGCTTCTCCGCGTCAGCTCCCTCGAAATGCGCGCCGAGCTGGCTCAACATCGCTTGGGTGATCACGAGTTCGCCGACGGTGTTCATGAGCTCGTCGATCTTATCGACGCTCACGCGAATCGAGCCCGAATCGCCGAGGCCACTCAGCGTCGCTTCCGGCTTCGCCGGCGCATCCGCACGCGGGCTCGTCGCCAAAGGCGCTGGGAAACCAGCCCCGCCGCCACGGAGGACCTCGGGCACGGCATCGCTCGCAGCCGCGGCGGCGCCCGCCGCAGGCGGCTGGGCTGACCGTTCGAGTGTCAGATCGCAGTCGCCCTCGGCCCATTCGAACACCTGTCTGATCGCCTCCTCGGGCGCTTCTCCCGGGAGCTCGAGCGACCAGGCGAGATAGCAGTCCTGCGGGTTGACCTCGGCGAGTGGCGGCAGCATCTGCGCATCGACCCGCGCCGTGAGCTCGCCGAGCTCGGCAAGCTCGCGCAGCATGCGCAGCGGATCGTTGCCGCGGGCCAGCAGCTCGCGGAACGGGTGAAAATGGATGCGCCAGCCGGGGCGAGCCGACTCAGGAGGCGAGCGCCCGGACAGGAGGTCCGCGCCGGAGGGACCCACGCCAGGGACGGCCAGTGGCACTGCCTCAGTCGGGGGCGCGCCGCTTGCGGTCTCGCCCTTCTTCGCAATCGCGACTTCCAGATCAAACTGCAGATCCGAGACGCGCTGCCCATCGATCGGCTGTTTCGCCTGCACGGCGCGCAGCATGGCGCGCATGACGTCCACGGACTTCAACAGCAGATCAGACACCGGCACGGTGACCGGCATCGTGCCGCTGCGCAGCTCATCGAGCAGCGTCTCGAGGCTGTGGGTGAAGGAGGCGATCTCGGTGAAGCCGAAGGTGGCGCTGCCGCCCTTGATGGAGTGCGCCACGCGGAATATGGTGTTGATCAGTTCCGGCTCGGGCGCGCCGACGTCGAGCTTCAGCAGCGCCGCTTCCATGGTGTCGAGCGCCTCGAAGCTCTCCTCGAAGAAGGCGCCGTGAAACTGTGTCAGATCCACGGTCATCGGCCGTCCTCGGCGGGAAGCTCGAGCATGCCGCGCAGCCCGAGAAGGCCGGCCGCGGCATCGAGGACCGGCGCGCGCCCTCGCCAGGCGATCTCACGGCCGGCGGCGCGCCGATCGCGCACGAAGGCGGCAAGCAGCTGCACTGCGGCGGTGTCGATGCGCCGCACGGACCCGACCTGCAGGTTGACGGAGCGCGGCTCCTTCAACAGACGCACGAGTGCCGCCTTGAGGCAATCCGCTTCCGCCACCGTGCACTCCGCGGGCAGCGACAGGGCCGCGGTGTCGGCAGGGACCGGCGCGGCCTTCTTGCGGACCGCAGCCGCTCGGGGCTCCCCGGTACGGCGCTGCGCGGGGCGATGCGAGCGCTTCGCGGGCGGAGTTTTCCGTTTGCGGGTTTTCATAATCTGGTCGGGCGCGCGAGTTCGAGGCATGGCCAGCACAGCGCCGATATCGGCGCCTGTGACGCGGCTCTTGAGGTAGGGACTACGAAACTTGACGCAGTTCCGCAGCCTGAGGTCCGTGCAGGCGTCTGACGAGCTCCGCCTCGGCGAGGGTCAGTCCACAGCCCGACACCAGCTCCTCGCGGCTCGCGCCGCCGCGCGCCAGGCGGATCGCAATCTGGTAGCCGGGGGAGGGCGCCTGAGAAGGGGCGGGTGCGACGGGGTGGTCGAGGCGCTCACCGAGCTTCGCTATCGAGTTTCGGGTCCCATCCAGGCGTGCCTCGAGCTCCGCGAGGCGCTGCAGCACGAGCTGGGTCTGCGAGAGCACCTCGGCGGTCTGACGGCGTGTCGCGCGGCGCCAGGCCGTGAAGCTGATGGCGGCGATCACGAACGAGAACACCAGGAAGACAGCGCGCCCCGCGATGAGCAGGAATTCGAGGGACGGCAGATTCATGCGCGGCGGCTCCTGTGATGCAAGTCACATGACGCGCTGACCGTGTCGGATTTCCGGCGCGGACCGGCGCGTGTCAGGAGTTATCGTGCAGGAACCGTGCCATTGGCCGCGAGCGAATTGTCGGGCAAGCCGGCAGGATCGGATGAGGCGCCGGGAGCCGTGGAGAGTATTACGACGGTCACACGGCGGTTGGCATTGCGGCCCTCGGCTGTGGCATTGCTTGCGACCGGATGCTGATCGCCGAAGCCGACCACGGCCAACCGCTTGCGCGCGAGGCCACGGTCGGCGAGCACGTGCACCACGCTGCCGGCGCGGGCGGCCGAGAGCTCCCAGTTCGAATAGAACTGGAAGGTCCTGATGGGCACGTCATCGGTGAATCCCTCGACCCGGACCGGATTGGGGAAACGCGCGAGCACGTCGGCGAGACGACGGATGATGCCCACGGCGCTCGGCGCGAGCCGGGCGCTGCCGCTCGGAAAGAGAATGTCGGTGCGGATCTCGACCTCGATCCAGGATTGCTTGCGCCTGACGACCACCAGGTTCTTCTTCACGAGTCCCGACATCGCCTTGACGACATCGTCGGCGACTTTCGTCAGCATGAGGGCGGCCGCCCGCGCCTGCGCAGCCCGCGCGGCATCGGCGGGACGCGCGAGGCCGGTGGCCGCCTTGACCCCGCTCTCATTGCCGGGCGGGGGCACATCATCGTGGTAGGACATGTTCGGGATCGGAGTCGCAATGCCGAGCGGCACCGGGGCGAGGAGCGAGCGAGGCTGACCCTTGAGGGTTGCCTGCTGCACGATGCTGACGTGAATGTCGGCTCCGGAGCCGACGCGCTTGTGGCCGACCTCGATCGGCTCGAGCGAGCGTGGCTCGCCGCGAAATGCCGCATAGAGGGAGTCCGAAAGCACGCGGTACTTGCCCGCGTTCACCGAGGATATGGAGTACATCACCACGAAGAAGGCGAGCAGCAGCGTCAGCAGGTCCCCATAGGGGATCGCCCAGCGCTCGTGGTTCTCGTGCTCCTCCTCGTGTTTTTTCCTGCGGCGCATGGCGGGCTCCTAGTGCAGGTAACCCTGAAGTTTCGCTTCGATCGCGCGCGGATTCTCGCCCTGCGCGATGCTCATCATGCCGTCGATGATCATCTCGCGCAGCTGCGTCTGGCGGTGAATGATGCCTTTGAGCTTGCCGGCGACCGGGAGGAAGAAGAGGTTGGCGAGGCTGATGCCGTAGATCGTGGCAGTGAACGCCGAGGCGATTCCGGCGCCGAGCTTGGCGGGATCGGTCAGATTCTGCAGTACGGCCATCAGGCCGAGCACCGCGCCGATGATGCCGAGAGTCGGCGAGTAGATGCCGGCGCCCTCGAACATCTTTGCGGCGGTGATGTCGGCGTGCTCGCGCATGTTGAGCTCGACGAACATGGCGTTGCTGATCGCCTCGGGCTCGCTGCCGTCGACCACGAGCTGGAGCGCCTTCTGCACGAATGCGTCCGGCTCGCGCGCGATCAGAGGCTCGAGGCCGAGGAGTCCCTGCTTGCGCGCGGTGTTGCTCCAGTCGACGATCTTGGTGATGAGCTGGCGGCCGTCGCGCGACGGTGGTCGCACGATCCACGGAAAGATTCTGAGCGCATGCTTCATCACCGGCAGCGGCGTCTGGATGCAGGTCGCGGCGATCGTGCCGACGCCGACCACCATGAACGCTTCCAGGGAGATCAGCGCCATCAGGCCCGCGCCGCGCAGCACGGCGCCTAACAGCACGGCGTTGGCGGCGAGCACCAGTCCGATGATGCTCAGAATATCCATCGCGACCCCTTACATGCCGAGGCCCGACAGGAGCTCATCGACATCTGTCTGGCCTGCGGCTACATCTCCTCGTGTCACGCCCGGCACCACCGGTCCGTGGCCCTTGTCCGGGTTCTCACCGAGCGTGGCGTGCTCGACAATATCTCCCGAGAGCTTGGTCAGGCTGGCGAGCGCTTCCTCGAGCTCCTCGACGAGCTTGATGACGCTGCGGATGATCTGCCCGGTCAGGTCCTGATAGTCCTGCGCGAGCAGCACGTCGGCGAGGTTTCTGCGGATCTGCTCCGAATCGGAGCGGACGGCGGGCAGGAACGCCTCGAGGGTCCGCACGACCGGCAGGAAGGCGTCGATGGCGCGGACGGCGCTCTCGAAACCGCCGCCACCCGATGAACGCTCCCGGTAGGTCCTCAGCGACTCGATGAGGGCGCCCGCCTCGCGGGCGCTGCGCTCGGCGAGCGGTCCCGACTGCTCGACGAGGTCGAGCGTACGATGGGCAGCCTCGTCGGTCATCTTGATGACGTGCCCGAGGCGCGTCTTCGCATCCGGAATCTCATTCTCGGCGAAGTCCGCAAGACGCGACTCGATGCTGAAGCGCTCGAGCGCACTCTGCAGATCGCCCGTGAGCCTGCGGATCTCGGTGAGGGTCTGCGGCTCGCGCATGCGCACGATGTGATCGACGGCCGTGAAGAACGCCGTCTCGTCACCGCCACGAAGCGCTTCCGACAGCGCATCGACGCAGGCGCCGTACTCGAGCTTCAATACCTGGAAGTTCGACATGGCCGCCTCACTTGCCCGCGCCGAGGATCTTGTCGAGCTTCTCCTTCAGGGTCTCGGCGGTGAACGGCTTGATCACATAGCCGTTCACACCCGCCTGAGCCGCCTCGACGATCTGCTCGCGCTTGGCCTCCGCGGTCAACATGAGGACAGGCATCTTGGCGAGCTTGGTGTCGGCGCGCACGGCCTTGATCAGCTCGAGCCCGGGCATGCCCGGCATGTTCCAGTCGGTGATGAGAACGTCGATACCGCCCGCCTGCAGCATCGGCAGCGCGGTCTTGCCATCGTCCGCCTCGGCGACGTTCGGGTAGCCGAGATCGTGCAGCAGATTCTTGATGATGCGCCGCATGGTCGAGAAGTCGTCGACCACCAGGAATTTCAGATCTTTGCTCACTGCCTGCCTCGTCTCGTTGCATCCGCGCCGGCCACACCGTCACGCCAGTCCGACAGGCGCGCCTTGAGCCGCACCAGCGCCTGCCCGTGCAGCTGACAAGCGCGCGATTCGGTCACCTTCAGCACCGCTCCGATCTCCTTGAGGTTCAATCCGTCGCTGTAATACAGCGACATCACCAGCTTCTCGCGCTCCGGCAGCCCGTCGATCGCCTTCGCGAGCGCCTCCCGGAAACCTTCCTCCGCGGTCTCCCGGAAGGGGTCCGCCGTATCCTCCGCCGCCGCCGCGGTCGTGTCATCGAGCGTCGCCAGGCGACAGCTCGCCGCATCCTGGACGATCGCGTGATACTCCTCGAGAGGCACGCCCAACCGGGTCGCGATCTCCGTATCCCGCGCATCGCGTCCCGTGTGCCGCTCGATTTCCTGCACCGCCGCCGCCACCGCGCGGGCCTTGCGATGCACCGAGCGCGGCGCCCAGTCGAGCTTGCGCAGCGCATCGATCATCGCGCCGCGAATGCGGATGCCGGCATACGTCTCGAAGCTCGCGCCGCGATTGGGCGCATAGTTCGAAGCCGCTTCCAGCAATCCCATCATTCCTGCCTGCATCAGATCGGCGACCTCCACCGAGGGCGGCAGCCGGCCGACCATGTGGTAGGCGATCCGCTTCACCAGTTCCGCGTGCCGCGACACCAGCTCGCGCGCCTCGTCCGCCGCACGACCTCCGTGGTACGCGTTCGCCGCGTTCATGGCACCACTTCCAGCCGCGGGGCGTTCCGCCGCACCAGCCGCTCCACGAAGAACTCGATGTTCCCCCGTGGACCGGGTGGCACTGGCCATGTATCGGCCGCAGTCGCGAGTTTCTTGAATGCCCGGGCCGCGGCGCTCGCCGGATAGGCGTCGAGCACCGGGCGCTGCTCGCGCACGGAGCGGTGCAGGTATTCGTCCTCCGGAATCTCGCCGGCGAACTCGAGCAGGACGTCGAGGAATCGCGCAGTGACGCGCTCGAAGCGGCGAAAGAGCTCGCCGCCGCCGCCCGGCTCGCGAATCCGGTTGGCGAGCACGCGAAAGCGGCCGACCCCGTGATTGCGACTCAGGACCTTGACGAGCGCATAGGCGTCGGTCAGGGACGCCGGCTCGTCGCAGATGACCACGACGATGTGTTGGGACGCTTGTGAGAACTGGAGCACACCCTGGGCGATTCCCGCCGCGGTATCGACGATCAGGACATCAAGCCGGGTCGCGAGGGCGCTGAAGGCGCGCACCAGGCCGAGGTGCTCGGCAACGCCCATGGTGGCGAGGTCGGCGGCGCCGGAGGCGGCGGGCACGACGTGAAAGCCCTGCGGCGCCTCGACGATCACCTCATCCAGCGTCCGCTCCCCGCAGAGCACGTGCGCCAGCGTGTAGCGCGGCGAGAGCCCGAGGAATACATCGGCGTTGGCGAGACCCAGATCTCCGTCGAGCAGCACCACGCGCCGACCCGCGGCGGCGAGCGCCGTGGCGAGGTTCACCGACACGCTCGTCTTGCCGACGCCGCCTTTGCCGCCGGTGACGGCGATCACCTGCACGGGTCTGCCGAGCGATTCGAGCTTGGAGTTGTTGAGGAGACTCAGCTCAGTCATTTGACAACCTTCCGAATCGACGTCTCGGCAGATCTTCGTCGGCGGCCGCGCCCGTCGCGCGGGCGAGCCTGACGGCCTGGGACACCAGCTCCAGGGATCTCGCCGGCCTCAGGTCCTCCGGCACGCGCTGGCCGTCGCTCGTGTAGGCCAGCGGCAAGCGCGCGCGGATGAGCACCGAGAGCGCGCCGCCGAGGCTTGCCGCTTCATCCACCTTGGTGAGCAGACACGAGGCCGGGTTGGCGGGGCGGAAGCGTTGCACCACCTCCTCGAGCGCGCCGGCCTGCGTGCTCGCCGCGAGCACGAGTGCGGTCTCGAGTCTCGAGGCGCAGTTGGCAAGTACCGCGAGCCGCGCGGCAAGCTGCGCATCGCGCAGGCTCGAGCCGGGGGTATCGATGAGCACCAGCCGGTGGCGCTCGAGGCGGGAGATCAGCTGCGGCAGCGCCTCGAACGTTTCAGGAACGTGCACCGGCACGCCCAGAAGCTGTCCCAGGGACCGCATCTGGTCCTGAGCTCCGATGCGCACGTTGTCGGAAGCGACGAGCGCCAGGTCCTTCGTGCCGTGGCGCAATATCCAACGCACCGCCAACTTGGCGAGCACCGTCGTCTTGCCGACGCCCGTGGCTCCTACGAAGGCGACACGTCCGCCGGTTTCGAGCCAGCGGTCGCCGGTCACGAGCAGATATTGGGAGAGCCCCGCGATGGCGAACCGGCGACCCTGCGTGAGGTCGATCCCCCCATCGAGCTGGCCGACGATGTGATCGGCGAGGTCCCGGGCAATGCCGATCTCGCTCAACTCGCGCAGCAGCTCGGCGTGCACGGGCGCGCGGCGCGAGCGGTCGTTCCACGCGAGTTGCGCGAGTTGGGTCTCGAGCATGCGCCGCAGGCTCTGCAGCTCCCTGCCCATGGCCTCCGTGGGCGCCTGCGTCTGCGGCTGCAGGAGCGGCGCCGGAGTCGCCGGGCGAGCCGTGCCGATGGACTCGTCGGCACGCTCACGGATCTCAAGTGGCGTGGCCGTCTCCAGACTGCCGGCGTCGAAGTCGACGGCGGCGGTGATCTCAACCCCTTGCGGGGTGCGGCGCGAGGAGAGGATCACCGCCTCCTCGCCCAGCTGCTCGCGGATCGAGCGCAGCGCATGGCGGGTGTCGGGCGCCGTATGTCGTACGATCTTCATCTTTACCTTCCGACCGCGGTGACGACGCGGACCTTGCGGTTGTCGGGAATCTCATTCCAGGCGAGCACGTGAAGGTTGGGCATCGCCGCGCGCAGGAAGCGCGCCATTTGCGCGCGAAGCGGCGGCGGCACGAGCAACACCGGCGGCTCGCCCGTGGCCTCCTGGCGCCGGCTCGCCTCGGCAACGCGCTGTTGCAGCCGCTCCGCCAAGCCCGGCTCCAGGCCGGGGCTCGTGGAGTTGGCAGCCAAGGAGCCCGAGAGCAGCCGCTCGAGCTCCGCCTCGAAGGTGATGACGGGCAGCTCGGCGGAGATGCCGGCGATCTCCTGCACGATCTGTCGACCGAGAGCGACGCGGACGCTTGCCAAGAGCACCGCCGGGTCCTGCGAGCGGGGCGCGTGCTCCGCCAGCGTTTCGATGATGGTGCGGATGTTGCGGACGGGAATGCGTTCGGCGAGCAGGCTCTGCAGCACGCGCACGACGGCCGACAGCGACAGAACGCGCGGCACCAGATCCTCCACCAGTTTTGGCGCGCTCTTGGCGAGCCCGTTGAGCAGCTGCTGCACTTCCTCGTGCCCCAGGACCTCGTTGGCGTGTGACTGGATCACGAAAGAAAGATGGGTGGCGATGACGGTGCTCGGGTCGACGACGGTGTAACCGAGCGCCTGCGCGTGATCGCGGCTCGCCGCCTCGATCCACACGGCCTCCATGCCGAAGGCCGGGTCGCGGGTGGCGATGCCCTGCAGGGGACCGAACACCCGCCCGGCATTGATCGCGAGCTCCTTGTCGGGATAGATGACGCTCTCGCCCACTGGCACGCCGCTCAGGTTGATCCGGTAGACGTTGGGCGCCAGATCGAGGTTGTCGCGGATATGCACGGCAGGGATCAGGAAACCGAGCTCCTGCGAGAGTTTGCGCCGCACGCCGCGCACTCGGGCGAGCAGATCGCCGCTTTGGCGCTTGTCCACGAGCGAGACCAACCGATAGCCGACCTCGAGACCGACGAGATCCACCGGGCGTACGTCCTCCCACGTGAGCTCGCGAGTCTCCGGCACCTGCGGCGCGGGTTTCGGCGCCGAGGACACGAGCGCATTTGCCGCGAGCCTGCGCTTGATGATGTAGGCGGTCGCGCCGCAGAGCGCCGCGATGAGCAGGAAGGCGAAGTTCGGCATTCCGGGGATGACTCCCATCACGCCGAGCAGACCGGCGGCCACGCCGAGCGCCTTGGGATTGCCAAAGAGCTGCCGGCGCAACTCCCCGCCCATATCCTGCGAGCGCGACATGCGAGTCACGATGAGCGCGACCGCGGTCGAGAGCAGGAGCGCCGGGATCTGCGCGACCAGGCCGTCGCCGATCGTGAGCAGGGTATAGGTACGGGCGGCATCGGTGAGGGCCATCCCATGGCCGAGCGTGCCGATTGCGAGGCCACCGATGATGTTGATGAGCAGAATCAGGATGCCGGCGACCGCATCGCCGCGGATGAACTTGCTCGAGCCGTCCATCGCGCCGTAGAAGTCCGCTTCGGCGCGAACCTCGGCGCGGCGTGTGCGCGCCTCGTCCTGGGTGATGAGGCCGGCGTTGAGGTCGGCATCGATCGCCATCTGCTTGCCGGGCATGGCATCGAGGGTGAAGCGTGCGCTCACCTCCGAGATGCGTCCCGCGCCCTTGGTGACCACCACGAAGTTGATGATGGTGAGGATGATGAATACGACGACGCCGACCGCGAAATTTCCGCCGACCACGAACTCGCCGAAGGACTGGATCACATGGCCGGCCGCCTGCGGTCCGCTGTATCCGTGCAGCAGCACGACGCGCGTGGATGCGACGTTGAGGGCGAGGCGAAGCAGCGTCGCAAGCAGCAGCACCGTCGGAAAGACGCCGAACTCGATCGGCCGCGCCACATAGAACACCGCCATCACGATGACGATCGAGAGCGCGATATTGAAGGTGAAGAGCATATCGAGCGCCATCGGCGGCAGCGGCAGGATCACCATGGCGAGCACGGCGAGGACGCCGGCCGGCACGCCGATGCCGGCGCGCAGCATGTCCCGCCATGCCGGCAGGTTGGAGCTCGATGTGGTGGTGAGGGCGGTCATGGATCAGTGCCGGTGGACATCGATGCCCGGGTCGATGGCGGGAGGCTCCGGCGCACGGGCTCCCGAAGCGCGCGCCGCCTTGAGCTGATAGATGTAGGTGAGGACCTGGGCGACTGCCACGTACAGTGCCGCCGGGATCTCGCTGCCGATCTCGACGCTCTGGTGCAGCGCCCGCGCGAGTGGCGGCGCCTCGAAGATCGGCACCGAGTGCTCGATCGCGATCTCGCGGATGCGGGCGGCGACGAGGTCCATGCCCTTGGCGACGAGCAGCGGCGCGCGCATGCGACTCTCGTCATAACGCAGCGCCACGGCGAAGTGAGTCGGGTTGACGACGACCACATCGGCTTTGGGCACCTCGTGCATCATCCGGCGCCGGGCGATCTCGCGCTGCGTGCGACGGATGCGGAATCTGACTTCGGGGGCACCCTCGCTTTCCTTCAATTCCTCGCGGATGTCCTCCCGCGTCATGTTGAGCCTGTGCGAGTACTGCCAGAGCTGCCAGGGCACATCGACCGCCGCGATCAGAGCGAGTCCGCCGGAGACGGCGAGCAAGGCGTCCGAGGCGAGATTCACCGCCTGCGCGATCCCCTCGGGGAGCGGCGCGGCGCCGAGCGCGAGCAGCTGCGGCGATTGCTTGCGCAGCACCGTGATGGCAACGACCGCGACGACCAGGAATTTCGCCAAGGCTTTGCCGAGCTCGACGAGGCCCCGAATCGAGAAGAACCGGCCGAAGCCGGCGATGGGATCGAGTCGTGTGATGTCGGGCGCGAGCGCCGCGAAGCTCAGGTTCCAACCGCCGATGGCGAGTGGCGCCACGAGCGCTGCGAGCAGCGTGAGCCCGAGTATCGGCGCGCAGGCGATGAGGGCGCGCAGCAGCTCCGCGCCTGCCGTCGACAACGCGATGCCGGGGTCGAGCGCCGCGGCCGGACTCATGCCGAGCGCGGATTGCATGATCCCATAGAGGGCGGCGCCGACGCTGCCGCCGAGGAAATGCAGGCTGCCCGCCCCCACCAGCAGCACCGCGGCGGCGCTGAGCTCGGGCGAGCGGGGAACCTGACCTTCCTGCCGCGCCTTCTCCAGGCGCCTGGCTGTCGGCTTCTCGCTGCGTTCCTTGTCGTCGTCGTTCTCGGCCATCGTCTCAGGCTCCGCTCAGGTGACCGAGGAAGGCGAGGGTCGTGCCGAGCAGCCGGATGAAGCTCGTCTCGAGCGTCGGCAGGCCGGCGATGAGGGCGATGAGTCCGAGCACCAGAGCCACCGGCAGTCCGACGGAGAAGATGTTGAGTGTCGGAGCGGCGCGGCTGACCACGCCGAAGGCAAGGTTGGCGACGAGCAGCGCCGTCACTCCGGGCAGCGATACCGCGAGGGCCCCGGAGAACAGCTGCGAGCCCCAGGTCACGATGGACCAGAGACCCGAGGGGCCGAAGCCGCTGGCGCCGACGGGCAGGGTATGGAAACCGTCGACGAGAACCCGGATGAGCGCGAGATGGCCGTCGAGCACCAGGAACAGGAGGGTCACGAGGATCGTGTAGAGCTGTCCGAGCGCCGGAGTGCTGGCGCCGTTCATCGGATCCAGGTTGAAAGCGAGCGACAGGCCCATGCTGTTGGCGAGCACTTCACCGCCCATGTTTACCGCCTCGAAGAGAATCTGCAGGCTGAAGCCGAGCGCCGCGCCGATGATCACCTGCTGTACCGTGATGGCGACGCCCGCGGCGGACAGTGGCGTCACCTCGGGAACCGACACGAGCGGCGATACGAGCAGCGCCACCGCGCCCGCAAGAACGATCCGGATGCGCACCGGCACCGCGGCCGCACCGAATGCCGGCGCCACCATGAAGCAGGAGCCGATGCGCACGAACGGCCAGAAGAGCCCTGCGAGCCAGCCGTACAGTTGTGTTGCGCTCAGGGTGATCATGGAACCGGCACGGGCTCAATTGATGAGGCCTGGAATGCTCACGATCAGATCGTGGGTGTAGCCGACGAGAGTCTTCAACATCCACGGACCCGCGATGGCGAGGGTCAGCGCGAGCGCGAGCAGCTTGGGAATGAACGACAGCGTCATCTCGTTGATCGAGGTGGCGGCCTGGAAGGCGCCGATCAAGATGCCCGTGAGCAGGGCGGCGAGCAGGAGCGGCGCGGCGAGGGCGAGGGTCAGCTCGAGGGCGCGGGTGCCGAGGGTCATCACGGTGTCGGGGGTCATGGTGGTTCGGCCTCAGTGATAGAAACTCGAGGCCAGCGTGCCCATGACGAGCGTCCAGCCGTCGACGAGCACGAATAGCATCAGTTTGAAGGGCAGGGAGATCAGCACGGGCGAGACCATCATCATGCCCATGGACATGAGCACGCTCGCCACCACCAGGTCGATGATCACGAACGGAATGAACAGCAGGAATCCAATGATGAAGGAAGTCTTCAGCTCGCTCGTGACGAACGCCGGCACGAGCACGCTGAGCGGCACGTCGAGCGGTTTCGCGTAGCCCTTGCCACCGGCGATGTGCACGAAGGTGGCGATGTCGTTCTCGCGCGTCTGGTGAAGCATGAACTCCTTCAGCGGCACCTCGGCCCGCGAGAGCGCCGTCGAGGCGTCGAGCGTTCCTGCCGCATACGGCTGGTAGGCGACCTGGTCGATGCGATTGATGACCGGCGACATGACGAAGAAGGTCAGAAAGAGCGCGAGTCCGAGCAGTATCTGGTTGGAAGGGGTCTGGCCGGCGCCGAGCGCCTGGCGCAGGATGCCGAGCACGATGATGATGCGGGTGAAGGCAGTCATCATGAGCAGGATCGCCGGCAACAGCGTGATCGCGGTCATGAGCGCGAGCACCTGCAGCGTCAGGGTGTAGGTCTGACCGCCTCCGCCGGCGTTCTGCACGTTGAAGGCCGGAATGCCCGGCGCGGCGACGGCCGCCGCCGGCAGGAGCGCCAGCAACACGAGAGCGATGGTGCGCAGCCGCTTCACTTTCCGAGGCTCCGCTTGAGAAGGGCGCGGAATGATGGCCGTGTCTCGGACGCGGGCGGCGCTGCCGCTGTCGCGCCTCGGGAGATCTCGACCGGCTCGCGCAGCACGTGCAGGGCGCTCACGCGCCCGGGCGCGACACCGACCAGGACCTGCTCGGCGCCGAGCCTGATGAGCACCGCCCGCTCCTTCGGGCCGAGCGGCACGTCCGCGAGCACTTCGATCGCGTTGCCGACCCGATTGCCGAAGCCGCGCACCCGACGCGCGAGCCACGCGACCGCGAAGATCGCCGCGAGCACCACCAGAAGCGCCAGCGTCACCGAGGCGACTCC